>NZ_JBJEIH010000084.1:0-31016 GCF_051876855.1 Bifidobacterium sp. | reverse complement strand
CTCGACCTATACCATTCAGGGATTCGATCTCAATATCGCCGGCGTCATCATTGGCCCGTCTGTCAAGTACCGTGACGGCAAAGTGATATATGATCCTGATGCCAGTTGCGACCAGTACGCCAAGGAGAAGAAGGCATCGCAAGAGGATCGGATTCGTAACATCCGCAACCAGTTCAATGTGTTGATGAAGCGCGGTGTGCATGGATTGTACATCTTTGCGGTTGATAAGCAGCTGCGGGAGAAGCTTTTAGAGGAGTACCAAGGATATCTTCAGGAAAGAAAAGAACAGGATGCCAAGAATCACGCTCAGTGGAAGCGTATGGTGAAGATATACGAAGCGGAACACAGCGCGGCATCGGCGGATGATGAAAGCGCGGAGAACGAACTGCAAACGTTGTCCTGAGTTGGGTATTATCCCCGTCACGTGTGTCATCGTAAGCATGAACATATGTGACGGGGAAGTCTCGCGGTAACTCGCTATCGGCCTGGTGTGGGCGTTGCACAGCTGTATCGGCTCGTTGTGTAATCGGGGTGTCGCATGGCGGCGAGATTACTTAGCTGGTGGAGGCTGCGGGGTGGATATCTTGCTGCGGTGTGAGCGCGGTGTTGCGCAGCGGGCAGATAACTTCCGCAAGGCTGCCATACTGTCGGCTATCTGGCTGTGGTGCGACTGCTGCGTCGCACGGCGGGCTGATTGCGACCATTTGTATGGCTATTCCGATCGCTATTTCGTCGTGGTGCGACTGTGGAGTCGCACCATAGCGCCGATGCCCCGTCCAGCGTCTCTGCCAGTATCGACCACAGCATGTCTATCACAGCATTGAATCTGTCACATATCACCTATACGTACCCCGGGGCGCCGGAACCGATCTTTGAAGACGTCACCGTCACGTTCGCGCCCGGCTGGACTGCCGTGCTCGGCGACAACGGCATCGGCAAATCCACGCTCATGCATATCGCGCGAGGCGCGCTCACACCGGAACGCGGGCAAGTCAGCCCGTCTGGCGCAGTTATCGCCTTCTGTCCGCAGGATGTCGCCGTTGTACCGGCCAATCTGGATGATTTTGCCGGTGACTGGAGTCCGGAAACCATAGCGATCCGCGACACGCTCGGTATCGCGGACGACTGGCCATACCGGTACGACACGCTCTCGGGCGGCGAGCGCAAACGATTGCAAATCGCGTGCGCGCTCGCCTCGCAGCCTGACGTGCTGATTCTTGACGAGCCGACCAACCACGTCGATGCGCCGACCCGCGACACCATCGCGCATGCCATGCTTGATTTCACCGGGCAGGGCAGAGGCGCTGATTCGCCTGCATCCGTGCCTGCCCCGCTTCCAGCACCGCGCCGGGGACGCGTCGGTATCGTCGTCAGTCACGACATCGAACTCATCGACCAAGTTGCCATGCGGTGCGCCTGCTTCGAACGCCGTCATATCGGACACAACAACGTGACCCAGGTCATCGTGCGTCCCGGCAACTACACGGCCGCATTCGCCGACGCGCAAACCCAGCAGGCGGGCGAACAACGGGCGCTCGACCAAGCGAATAAGGAAGCCGCACGACTGCAACGTGAAAGCGCATCACGCAGGCATGAGGCGGCGCTCGCCGCGACATCATGGCGGGCCAACCGCTCCATCGACCGCAAAGACCATGATGCGCGCAACGCCGCAAAACTCGCCAAAATGACCAGTGTCGACGGCTCCGCTGGTTCAGCGCAGGCACGACTCGACGCCCGCGTTGAGGCCGCCCGACAGGTGGCGGACTCCATCACGGTCGCGGCGAAACGCTACGACGGGGACCTGACCGCATTCGCCGGCATCGAACCCAGCCATGCGACTGAACTTGTCCGGTTAGACGCGGGAGTTATTCCGTTCGGGGAATCGGCAGTGCAGGTTTCGGCGCAATCTGACGGCCGTCTTGCAGGTGCGGGCGGTGAAAGCGACAATACGGCGGAATCTGCACGATCAAGGAAACCGACTGATATAGCGCAATCGGAGGGTGCAGCAGGATCGGCATCGGATATCCCCGTGACCGCACACGCCTGGCACACCCCGGGCGGCGTGCGCATTCCGGTGCTCAGCGTCGGCCCGAACGACCATATCGGCATCATCGGGCCGAACGGCGCCGGCAAAACCACCATCCTCAATGCGCTGCTCGCACGACTCGACGCGCAGCCATTCGACGTGCCGCGGCTCGTCATCGCGCAGAACACCACAAGCGACGACGCGCACGCCGCGCTCGACCAGCTTGCGCAACTTAGTCCCGCGGATCGCGGCAATGTGCTCTCAGCCATGGCCCAGCTCAATGCCGACCCCGACCGCATCCTCGCCGCCACCAGCGAACCCTCGCCGGGTGAACTGCGCAAACTGCTCCTGTGCCTCGGCGTCACGCGCAACCCGCATCTGATCATCATGGACGAGCCGACCAACCACCTCGACCTGCATTCCAGACAGGCGCTCGCCCGGGCGCTCGCCGCGTATCGCGGGGCAGTTATCGTTGTCAGCCACGACATGCCGTTCCTGCGCGAGGCGGTCACCCAGCTGTGGCAGGTGCACGCGTAGGTGAGTGTGTGAGGATTCGCTCACAGGGCGGCTGGTTTGGTTGCTGGAATCGGCTGGTTTGGCGGTGCCGAGGGTCGTTGTGTGAGGATTGGCTCACACACCGGTCGGTCGATGGTTTGATTTGGCTGATTCCAGCGCGTCGATCGTCATCATGTGAGGATTGGCTCACACGCTCGAGGTTGGGTGAGCTGCATTGAGAAGTTCCGAAGCAGCTCATGCCCATCGTGTGAGGATTGGCTCACATGGTGACGGGTCTGTTGGTTGGAATCGGCTGGTTTGATGGTGCTGACCGTTGCCGTGTGAGGATTGGCTCACACGAAGGCCGGTCCGGTAGCTGGGGTTCGCGGTTTTGATCGCGCTGGGGCCGATATGTGAGGATTGACTCACACAGTCGGGGCGTCGCATGGCGGCGAGAATACTTGACGGGTGGAGTCTGCGGAGCGAATATCTAACTGTGGTGTGACTGCGGTGTCGCACAGGGGCTTGGTAGCGCCGCTCAGTGGTATTATTCCGGCAGCTATCTGGCTTCGGTGCAATGGGATTGTCGCACGAGTCGCATGGCATGCATGATATCTGGATAGCAGCCAACCGTGTAGGCGAGACCGCTCTGCCGACGGTACTTCGTTTATCTGCGGTACTTCCGGCGTGCATCTCGCCTTTCTGTAGTACTTCCTGGAGCGCATCTGCTCTATCAGTGTTCGTGAAAGTCGATATCGCAAGTATCGGCCGCGGAATATCAACGATGCTACTCGCGAATCAGGCGATGACGCACACAAATAGACGAGATAGCTCTGAGCGGGTACTACAGATACCGCAGATGGCGGTGCGTTCGTGCGGTATTCCGTTGTATCAGTCCGGCGCATGCAGACAGGAGCCGACGGGGAGGGCGGTTTGCCCGGTCGCTGTTGTATCCGCCTGCTTACGCTTCCCGCCGCACACGGAAGGACAGTGCCGTAGCCACGCCGATCGCCAGTGCCAACACCAGCAGAATGATGAAATCGATACGGCTGCCGCTCACAGTCGCCGCATCGACCGGCATGCGTAGCGTCTGCGCGGCGATCACCGCACTCATGACCGCGGTGCCGAGCGACCCGGCGAACTGCTGCATCATCGAGAACAAGGAATTCTGGTCGGATTTCTGACGCGGGGCGACCACCGTACTCGCATCGGACATGGTGATGCCGAATCCGATATTGAACCCGATACGCAGCAACGCGTAGAACACGCCCATGAGTACCACGGTCAGCGACCCGGCGAACCCGGCAAGCAACACCAGCGCCAACACCATCAGTGTGATGCTCACGGTGATCGGCCGGCGCAAACCGGAACGGTCATACTCTTGGCCTGCGACCGGGGAGGCGACCGCGCCGATCAGCGCGCCCGGCAGCAGCATCAAGCCGGCGGCCATTGCCGATCCGCCGAGCACATCCTGCACATACAACGGCAGAATAAACGACATACCAATATTGATGAACTGCATGCCGAAATACCCGAACAGGCGCAAGCGAATCAGCCGATTGCCCAGAATCGAGTAGTCGAACAGCTTGCGCTCGCCATGCCCGGCATGCCAGGTCATCAGCGCGATCAGGGCTATGCAGATGAGCAACCCCACGCCGAACTGCCACGACAGCCAGCCGTACACACCGGCCTGATTGAAAGTGAGCAATAGCCCTAGGAACACGCACGACAGGATCAGCAGACCCACGATGTCAAACCGGCGGCCGGCGGTTCCCGGCGCCTTGCCGCTTACGCTCAGCGATCCGGCAATGCCGATGGCCACGAGCAGCGGCAGCACGCCTACGAAAATAGCCCGCCACGACCATATGCTCGTCAGAATGCCGCCGTATGTCGGTCCCAATGCCGGGGCCAGGGAGATGATCACCGCTGCGAACCCGGTGTAGACACCCAGCTTGTGCACGGGGATTTCTGTGAAAATCGTCTGGAACATCAGGGGAGTGGCGATTCCGGTGGCCACAGCCTGCAGCATACGCCCCGCCAGCAGAGGGGCGAAACTGGGGGCGACCAGGCAGATCAGCGCGCCGGCGACGCTCATCGCGAGCGCGAAGAAGAACAACGGGCGCGGGTTGAACCGTTTGAGCACGTCCGCGGTGCTACTCATCACGATGGTCACGAGCAGCAGGTAGCCCGTCGTCAGCCACTGCACGGTCGCCAATGACACGTGCATGCTGGAGATGAGGGTCGGGAAGGTCACGTTCATCGAGGTTTCGGTGAGAATACCGACGAAGGAAAGCATGCCGATCGACGCGATCGCCACGCGGGTGCGCCAGGGCACGGGGGAGTCGGGTGCGTTCAAGAGGTCAGCGCGGTGGTCGTGGCTGTGTTCCATGCTGCCGGCTGGTTTCAGTTGTTGCCGTGTGCTTTCTGCCATCATGCTCCTTGTCAAAGCGTTGTCGTCGTCTGCCATCGTTTATCGTCGTTTGCCGCCACAGGTTGTGAGCCGTGTCCCGGCCGTCATACGTTGCTATGCGCTGTCATGTGTCGTCTGTTGTGCGGTGGCTTGCCTGCTCGCGCGTGCCGGCCGGTATCGGGTTCGCAGAAGGCGCGGTTTGCACGGGTGTAGACGCTATCGCGGTGCTACTGGCGCTTGGGCGCTGCGTACGCTTTGGGCGCTGCGAGTGGGGGGTATGTTTTCGTCGCCGATCCCATGGGGCGTGTTGCGTCACCCCATCCAGCGCGGAAGACGGTCATACTCTACGCACCGGGGGTGGACGGCACCGGGAGCGGCGGGTGCCTGCAGCAGACTGCCTCGGTGACGTATGCAGAAAAGGTGTGAACGGAAAAAATACGCTATTTTCCAAAAATTTGTGCAATCGGTGTCATGCCGGTTATTGTCGGTACGTGATGAAACGAGAATCAGGCGCATACTACCCACATGACCCACATGACCCACATGACCCGCACGGCCCGCACTCACACGACCCACATGACTCGACAGCAGCTTCGCGAGCGGGTGAATCAGCACACGATACCGGTTTCGATTCCGATGGTGGACCTGGCGCCGGCGCTGGCGGCGAGACCGGCTTCCATACCAGCGCTGACAACGACCTCGAAACTGCCAAAGAGTGGACGTTGGAAGAATGCCCGGTGGGGCAGGATATGCGGGTCACCGGCGTGCGCATGGATGAACGACATGTGCTGCGAATGCTGGAACTCGGCATCAGGGCGGGCGGTTTGGTACGCGTCACTCAGCGGTCGAATTTCGGCGGACGCGTCATCGCCATAGGCACGGGTAGAATCGCCATCGACGCGGCCACCGCCCAATCCATCACCGTCCGGCCAGCGGAACCCAACACGCATGGAGATCAATCATGAGCGCGGAAATCAAGCCTGAAGAATCGACGAATGCCGCCGGGCGCGCCGCGTGTTGTGGGCATGGCGACGGCGAATCAAAACCTGCTTATACCGGGGATACCGGGTACGACGGGCATGACGGGCATTGTGGACATTGTGGACATGCCCAGCACGGCGGACAGCATGACGGACAGTGCAGCGGACACGACGACATGATGTCGATGCCGACGCAGCCGGCCCGAGGACGGCTCGAACGGCTGTTCGACGCCATTCGATTCGGTCGCGCGCCCAGTGCCGACGCTGATGCGAACTGCCATCACGGTTCCGGCGGCGGGCATACGGTGAGCGGCGAGACGGCCCGCCGTGTGGTGTTCGTCGGCAACCCCAACGTCGGCAAATCCACACTGTTCAACGCGCTGCTGGGTGCCGGCGCGCGCGTAATGAACGCACCGGGCACCACGGTGCTTGTCGAACGCGGGCGGCTTGGCATGACCGGAAAACCGGGCATTCCCGAATCGTCCGTGGGCATCTGGGACATCATCGACACGCCCGGCACCTACTCGCTGCTCCCGCAGTCGCCGGATGAGCGGGTCGCCGCACAGGCCGCCGCGGGAATCGACGGCATGCCGACGCCGGATGCGCTGGTGGCCGTGCTGGACGCCACAAATCTCGTCCGATCCCTGTACTTCCTCGCGGGCGTGCTCGAACTTGGCCGACCTGTCGTCGTCGCGTTGTCGATGAACGATCTGGCCCGCCGCCAAGGTGACGATATCAATCCGCAAACGTTGTCACAGGCGCTTGACGGTGTGCCGGTGATCGCGATTGACCCGCGCACCGGCGAGGGAACCGATTTGCTTATGCGCACGGTAGCTGGCAGTTTCGGCGGAACCCCGCTGCCGCACGGTTTGCAGCTGATGCACGTCGGCAACGACGAAGAGCTTGCAACCATGGTCCGTGAGGGCGCCGACCGCCGCTTCGACTGGGCTGCCGACATCATCCACCGGCTCGGTCTGGACCATGCCGGGCGGGAGACCGTCTCCGACCGTATCGACCGTGTCCTGCTCAACCCGTGGTTGGGTGTGCCGGTGTTCCTCGCGGTCATGTATCTGGTGTTCCAGGCGACCACCACGCTCGCCGGTCCGATGCAGGACTGGTTTGACGTGACCGTGCGCGGGTGGCTGACCGACGGGATCGACGCGATCATGTCACTGTTCGGCCCGGGCGCCACAAGCGGTTGGGTGCACGGGCTGATTGTGGACGGTCTGCTCGACGGTGTCATCACCGTGGCAACGTTCATCCCGCCGATGGGCATCATGTTCATCATGCTGTCCCTGCTAGAGGATTGCGGGTATCTGGCGCGCGCCGCGTTCGTCATGGATCGTCTGATGCGTGCCCTGGGGCTTGACGGGCGTGCGTTCCTGCCGATTGTCGTCGGTTTCGGCTGCAATCTGCCAGGACTTGCGGCCACCCGTACGCTCACTGATTCACGGCAGCGCGTCATGGTCGGCATGCTGATACCGTTCGCCTCGTGTTCTGCGCGACTGTCTGTATATCTTGTGCTCGCGTACGCGTTCTTCCGCTCCACGGCGGGCTTGGTCGTCTTCCTCATGTATGTCATCTCGATCGTGCTGATTCTGGCGATCGGTGTGCTGCTGCGGCACACCGTGTTCCGTGATCTCAAACCCGAACCGTTCGCCATGGTGCTGCCGCCCTACCAGTGGCCGAAAGCCGTGGCGCTGGTCCGGTCCGTACTCATCCGTCTGTGGGGCTTCCTGCGCGGAGCGAGCTCGATCATCGTCAGCGTGATCATCGTGCTGTGGCTGCTCGCCTCCGTTCCCGCAACGGCAGGTGCGGGAAGTTTCGGAAACGTCGAGGATGTGCATGATTCGGCCTACGGTGTGGTCGCCGATGCGGTGGCGCCGGTGTTCGCGCCCGCCGGATTCGACGATTGGCATGCCTCGGCCGCCCTGCTCACCGGGTTCGTTGCCAAGGAGGTGGTGGTCGGCTCGATGTCCCAGTCCTACAGCATCTCCGGCACGGACGACCAGTCCGAACAACAGCAGGGACAGGGCGCGCTCGGAAGCAAGCTGCGCGAATCGTTCGATGAATCTTCGGGCGGGCATGGGCGCGCCGCGGCGATTGCATTCCTCTTGTTCGTGCTCGCGTACACGCCGTGCTTGGCCACGGTGGCGGAATTGAAACGCCAATACGGCGGGCGTGTTGCGGCCGGCAGCGTCGCGCTGGGACTGGTGGTCGCGTATGTGCTTGCGGTGGTCGCGTTCCAACTGCTCAGACTGGTGATGTGAATGAGTGCTGGAATAGATGCAGCCGCGGAAACCGCCGAACACGCCGTTCGCCACATGCCTACCGGCGTCCGCGGCAGGGTTGCGGTGATGATCCGGCAGGGGCTTGATATCGCTTCGTGTGCTCGAGTACTTGGCATGCCTGTGGATTTCGTCAGACAGATTGCCGAAAGCCTGGAAGCTGAAGGCGCAATCGATCTGGTTACGTGGCGCGGCTCGCACGGCTGTGCCACGGGCGGCTGCACGCCCGACCCGAATTCGCCGCTATGTGCAGGCTGCCCGCTCAAACCGATCCAACTGCGCAGAAAAAGACGCGCCAAGGCTTAGCACACCCGCAGCGAACCCACAAAACCGATCCGGCACCACCCTCCCCAAAACTGTCTACGCTGACGGGATGCTGAGTGTAGCTGGTTTGTGTGGGGAGCGTGTCAGTTGGTTGGGATGAGGCTTGGGGTGTCGTCGGCCGGCGTCGTCGGCGGTTACGCTGACTTCCTTGTGTTCGCTGCCTGTTGTGAGACCTGCGCGTCGAGCAGATACTTGCGCAGGACGACCGCGTTGTTGTGTTCGGTGTCTTTGGCGCCGTACAGGAGCGTGACGCGGGGATGACCGGCGATGAGCTCGCGCAGGCGGCTGACCGGTTCCGGGTTGGCATCGAGCTCGGCGCGGTAGCGTGTCGCGAACTCATCGAACCGTTCGGGGATATGCCCAAACCATGTGCGTAGCTCCTTGGATGGGGCGATATCCTTGATCCACACTTCCACGTGCGCGCTTTGCTTGGACCTGCCGCGCGGCCACAGCCGGTCAACCAGCACGCACAGCCCGTCGTCCGCGGACGGTTCCTCGTATACACGGCGGATTCTCACATCGCAGCTGGTGTTGCCGGCGCCGGCGCCGGTGTCGTTGCCGGATTCCATATCCGGTTCCGTTATGCGGACGCTGCCGGGTTGCTGCGCGGCGGGGGATTGCGATATGACCGATTCCTGTGAACGTTGTGCGTCGGCGTTGTCGTCTGCAACCGTTTGCCGTGTTTGCCTTGTTTGCATCGCTTGTGTCCCTTTCGCTTGTGCTCCGTGCATCGGCCCGGCTGTGTCCAGCGGCACGGCTTTCGCATTCAACGGGCTTTTCGACACATACGGGTTGCCCATGATAATCAGGCGTCTGGGCCGGTCCGCCGCCTTGCTGATGCCGATGCGCGGCGTGCAGGCGATCCGCTCGCCCTCCCGTAACGACGCCCATATCAACCGCAACGGCGGCGTGCGCAGATCATGGCCGTACAAGGATGTGTCGATGGCGAGCGCCTGACAGAGTTTCGCCGGCCCGTTGGTCAGTTGGGCGCCCGTGCGTCCGCCCCTCAGCTGTGTCATATGTTCGATGCCTTCGACCGGTTCGCCCGCGCGGATGAGCACGCCGCATCCGAAGTCGTCCGCTCCGGCGGTCACGTTGACGCAATAGTGCATGCCGTACGTGAAATACACGTAGGCATGGCCGGCCGGGCCGAACATCGCGCGATTACGCTCACTGCGCCCGTGATACGTGTGGCTTGCCGGGTCGTTCTGGTCGTAGGCCTCCGTTTCCACGATGCGTACGGCGCTATGGGTGCCGTCCGGCCAGTCGCGTACCAGCAGGCAGCCGAGCAGTCCGACGGCCGCATGGTCGGCACCCTGGGTGAGCAATTCCATGGGGAATGCATTCCCATTGCCGTTCCCGTCACCGGTTTCGTCGCTGAGCCGTGCCATATGCCTCCTCTCGCCCGGCGCGTGCGCGTCGGCTGCCACCATCGTCATCCTTGATATGGACGGCAATTGACGGGCCCGCGAATCCTCGCCTAATTTGCCTATGTCCGGCGTGTCGGCATGACACAATGAAATCATGAACGATACGAACGACACCGCCTTGAACGTCAGGCACCTGGTCAAACGCTACGGGGACATGCTCGCGCTTGACGGCTTCGACCTTCAGGTGCGCCGCGGAGAGATCTTCGGGCTGCTCGGACCGAACGGCTCTGGCAAGACCACGGCGATCAGCTGTATTCTGGGATTGCTGGATTTCGAGGCGGGCGACATCCGTGTGCTGGGCGAGCAGATGACCCCGTCAGCCTATGAGCTTCGCCGCCGGATCGGCATCGTGCCTCAAGAGGTCGCCGTATTCGACGAGCTCAGCGTCGAGGAGAACATCGATTACTTCTGCTCCCTGTATGTCAAGGACCGCAAGCGCCGTAAACAACTGGTCGACGAGGCAATCGGGTTCGTCGGACTCACGGAATTCAGGCGCTACCGGCCGAAGAAACTCTCCGGAGGTCTGCTTCGCCGGCTTAACATCGCCTGCGGAATCGCCCACCGGCCGGAACTCATCTTCTTCGACGAGCCGACCGTTGCCGTCGATCCGCAAAGCCGCAATTCGATCCTCGAAGGCATCAAACACCTCAACCGTCAGGGCGCGACCGTCGTTTACACCAGTCACTACATGGAGGAGGTCGAACTTATCTGCGACCGCATCCTGATTATGGACCACGGCCGGCATCTGGCGCTCGGTACCGCGGACGAGCTCAAAGCCCAGATCGCCACCGGCGAGCGCATCACCATCGAGGCCGCCGGCCTAGGCGGGAGCGTGCCCGAAGGCATACGCAACCTTCCGTTCGTTCTCGAATCGAAAGCGGACGGCAATACGCTGGACATCCGTTGTAAACATGGCGAACACAACCTGGTCGACGTGCTTGACGTATTGCGGCGCGGGGGCATCCGTCCCGGGCGTGTCACCTCACAGCCACCAACGCTCAACGACGTGTTCCTCGACCTGACCGGCACAGCGTTGCGCGACTAAGGGGATTGTCATGTGGCATACCTTCGTCATGGAGCTGAAAAGCTCGCTGCGTACACCCGCCGTCCTGTTCTGGATAATCGCGTTCCCCATTATCCTCGCCACGCTCATCCAAAGCGTATTCGGCACCATCGCCTCCGGAGACGTAACCCTTGAGGTTGCCCCTGTTGCCGTCGTCGCCAACAACACCTGGAACTCGAACCCAGGTGCGGACACGTTCGTCAACGCGTTCTCGACATCCTCAACGTCCGCAGGCACATCGTCCGCATCCACAGGCTCGTCATCCACCGCCGGCAAGAACGGCGATATCACACTGTTCAAGCGGATCGACGCGGCCGATATGGCCGAAGCCAAAACTCTTCTGCGTCAAGGCAAGGCGCTCGCCTACCTGTCGGTTGAGGATTCCGGCGACCTGAGACTTACGCTTTCGCGGAACGCTGCCACGGATATCGCCCAGACCAAGTCCGGCGGCTCCGACGGTCAGGCATGGTCCCTGATCACCCTTGGCACGCTGGTCGAACAGTACAACGAGCGTTCGCGGGTCATCGCGCAGGCGATCGCGCAGGCGGCGGCCAATGACCCGTCGAAACTGGCGGACAGCGCGTGGATCGCTTCTCTGGCGGGCGCCAACTTTGAAGAAATCACCCGACAGGCATCCGGTGTCAGGCATGCCGAGGGCATGGTGCGCTACCATGTCGCAATCCTCGCGATGAGCATCCTCATGGCCATGTCGATGACTTGCAACATGCTCAGCGCTCTGCAAGCCAATCTCTCGCCCTTGGGGGCGAGGGTCAGCGTATCCCCGTTGTCGCGTCTCGCGCGCATCTGCGCGGTCCTGCTGTCCTCGTGGCTGGCGACTTTCCTGTGCATGCTCGTCGTCTACGCGTATATGCGCATCGCCTTGGGCGTGTCTTTCCCGGGGAGGGAGGGGCTTGCGATTCTCGCCATCGCAATAGGCTCCGGCATGGCCAATTGCCTTGGTCTGGTGCTCGGCGCAATCCCGATCATCTCGCTCGGCGTGAAAAGCGGCATCAGTGTCGCGTTCTCCCTGATTCTGTCGATTTTCACCGGACTGTACGGCAACATGGCCTTCGCCGACAGCGTGCAACGCGCCGTGCCGGGCTTGCAATACCTCAATCCCGCCAAACAGGTGACGAACCTGTTCTACGACCTGCTGTATTACGACAGTCTCGCCCCATTCGCCCGCACTGTAGGAATAATCGCCACCATGTCGGCGATTGCGTTGGGTGTGGCCGCATTCGAACTGAGGAAGGTGAGCTATGACCACCTGTAAAGCAGCATGGCTGGTTCTGCGCGCAAACATGTTCCAACTGCTGGTCTACATACTGGCGACCGGGGTTATGGCCGCCATGCTCGGCATTGGCATCGGACTCGGCTCCAACGGCGATGACCAGACCAACGCCTACGAGCCTCCTACAGCATCTCTGGCGATTATCGACTGTGACAGCGCAGGCGGTCATGCAACCGGCGCCGCACTGCGTTCGTACCTCTCGTACTCGGCCCACATCGTCGAAATCGAGGACACTACGCAGGCCATCCAAGACGCCATCGCCACCGACTACGTCGATGTGATCGTCATCGTCCCGCAAGGCTACACGGCATCGTTCACCAAGGCGGCACGAACGCAAGATACCCTGCCCACGCTGAGCCTGGCAGGCTCAGGAAGCGGCACTGATTCCACCGGTTCTGCCGCGGCCCGGATGCTCACCATCCAAATCAACGGGTTCCTCGGATCACTTCGGTCGTCCCTGTTCGCCGACCAGCACACCACACTCGCCCAAGCCGCCGCCACCGTGGCCAAGGCACGCGCGGAAAGCGGCCAATCCGTCCAAGTGGAAGCGGCATCCAACAGCCACGCGCATGGCTCGTCCGCCGCGGGAAGCCTCGCAGCAAGCGGCAGGGTCTTCGCCGCGACCCTCGCCACCATGCTTTACCCGCTGATGCTCAACATCGCGTTCATCGTGATCGTCATCATCACCGCGTTCAACAAGCCGACCACCATGCGCAGGGTCGGTGTGTCAGCCGAACCCGGCCACACCATCTGGGCGCAGGTGCTGCTCGTCTGCTGCGGCGCGTCAGCCGTGGTATGGCTGTGCTGCATCGGTATCGCCATCGCCTGCTCCGCAGCCTGCCAAGGCGGTCTTGCCGGCATCGGGTGGCGACCATTGTTGCTCTCGCTTATCGGCACGTTCGTATTCTCCCTGACAGTCAGTGCGCTGGGGTTCCTCATCGGCCAATGCCGGGTCTCCACCGCCGCGATGAACGGCATCGTCAACACCGTGGCGCTCGCCTCCGCGTTCCTGTCCGGCGCATGGCTGCCGCAATGGCTGATGCCCTCATCATTGCAAGCGTTTGCACGCCTACTGCCCGGCTGGTGGTACGTGGACGGCGTGTATGAGGCGTTCGGCGGGCAAGGCAGCGCGATGACCGGCACGCCCGACATCGGTCGGTGGGCTGGTGCAACCGGTCTCATGGCATTGTTCGCGCTCGCGTTCATCGCAGTGGGCATGGTTATCTCGCGGTTCGTCGCAAGACGAAAGTGACCATGAGACGACCATGGCCCCAAGACGCGATACCATTGGCCGCATGAGCACACCGACCCCACCGTTCACCTTGCTGCCGATCCGCACGGCAACCGTGCAGGACCTTGATGCCATCGACCGGCTCGAACAGATATGCTTCCCGCCGGCGGAAGCGGCCAGTCGCGCGTCAATCAGCAGCCGGCTCGCCGTGTTCCCTGACCATTTCTGGCTGTTGGAAGCCCGACACGGCTCTGACAGGCGCACACAACTCGTGAGCTTCGTCAACGGCATGGTCACCGACCAGCCACATCTGCTCGACGAGATGTACGACGATGCCGGCATGCACAATCCGCAAGGCGCGTGGCAGATGATCTTCGGCGTGGACACTCACCCGGATTACCGACACCGCGGCTATGCGGGGCGTGTGTTGCGCCACGCAATCGAAACCGCACACGAACAAGGCCGTCGCGGCGTGGTCCTCACCTGCAAGGACCGGCTCGTGCAGTTCTACGCGGCCTTCGGTTTCCAAGACGAAGGCATGTCCGCATCCACACACGGGGGAGTGCCCTGGCATGAGATGCGCCTGACCTTCTGAGCTGCCTGAGCTGCGGTCCGGCCCGTGACCGGCCGACAGGAATCCGGCGGCAACACCGCGCACCGCGATCAAACAGCACCCGACGCCACCACGATAGGCCACACACGATCCATAATCGCCAATCATCAACCGTCAAGAAGCCAGAAAGCCGAGGAACCGATGACACTGCCCAAAGTCGCATTCATCTGCACCCACAACTCCTGCCGCAGCCAGATCGCCGAAGCGTTAGGCCGGGCGCTCGCCGTGGACGCGTTCGAATCATATTCCGCCGGCACCACCATCAAATCCGAAATCAACCCGGACGCCGTGCGACTCATGCGCAGCCTGTACGGCATCGATATGCCGGCGAACGGGCAGCACCCCAAGACGCTCGACCAGCTGCCGCCGATCGATGTCGTGGTCACCATGGGCTGCGGTGTCGCCTGCCCGGTGCTGCCCGCCCGCTCGCGTGAAGACTGGGGGCTCGAAGACCCGACCGGTAAGGATGACGCGGCATTCACCGCCACGATCCGTGAAATCGAACGCGATATCCGTAATCTGCGTAGTCGGCTGCTGCAACACGAGGCCTGACGTCCGCATCCGCTGAACTGCGGACCTCAGCCCCGGCATGCAGCCTTGAGTCTTGAGCCTCGGGTCTCGGGCCTCGTGCCTCATAGGACGACCGCAAACGTTTTCAAACGTGACCCTGCGTGCGCAAACGTGCGTGCGCAAACGTTTTCAACGTTTTCAAACGTAATCAGAGTTTCCTAACGTATGAAAGAGCGTTCAGGCGTACAATCCCGGCCGCCGCAGACTCGTGTACGGCTTGGCGTCCCGCATCGCCTTGGCGGCATCAAGATCGATATCGGCGGTTAGCAGGCAAGACTTCTCTCCGGCGAGCGCCAGCACTTCGCCGTCTGGCCCGACGATGACGCTTCGCCCGTCGAAACGCATCGCATCCTCGATGCCGACGCGGTTGCACATCGCGATATTCACGCTGTTGTGGAACGCCTGCACGCGCACCTCCTGAAGGAACATCTCCTCGGGTTCGGCGCTCGTGTTTGCGGTGGGGATGACCACGAGGTCGGCGCCGCGCAGGGCGAGCGTGCGGATTGTTTCAGGGTAATGCCTGTCGAAGCACACGCAGACGCCGATCGTGCCGAACGGAGTGTCGATGACGCGAATCGTATCGTCCGGCGAGTAATAATCCTGCTCGTAGAAGCGTTCCGCTTGCGCGATATGCACCATGCCCTGCCTGCCGAGCGGACTTCCGTCGGCGCCGATGACGAGCGTGGTGTCGATTCGGCGGCCGTCAGGCTCCATAAGATACGCGTTCGGGCATGCCATGATCCGCCTGTCCGCGCACGCCTTGCGGATCGCTTCGATCGCAGGGTCGTCGAGCCACATCGCGTACCCGCCCGCGTCGAGGGGAGAAGATGATGCCGGGTATTGCGGGAAGAACGGTGAGAACTGGATTTCCGGGAAGACGACCATATCGGCATGGCTGCGGGCGGCATCGGCGATCATCGCAAGGCTTGTCTTGAGATTGTCTTCGATGCTGCGGGTCATGCCCATTTGTGCCAGCGCGATTTTCATACCGGTATCGTATCGGCCGCGATGCGGTTGCGACAACATCTGTCTCACACGGTGAGGTGTCCACGCTAGACTCGGCGGTATGGCTATGACGGGAGGAACACGGGATTTCGCGCAGGAGATTGCGCGGTTTGCGGTACAACGGCTGCATACTGAACCCCGCCCGGGCGGGCGTGTGCCGGGTAGTCTGGTTTTCGACCACCCGGCGACCGGCAGGAGATACGCCATGCTGATTGGCGGGCATGATCTCGTCGTCCGCTGCGAGCCATCGTATATCGCGTCGTTGCTCGCCCGTCCGGGGTTCGGGCCGACCATCAAAGCCGATCATGACACGTGGATGTTCATCAAGCTTGATGGGACGGTTGATCTGCCAACCATGGCCGACTATCTGACGTCATCCTACGCGATGGCATCCCTGCCCGCAGAAGATGTCGACGCGCAAGCAACGCGATCCTCGGTGCCTGACTCGAAAACGAACCCTATAGCGGCGCTGGAAGATTCATCGCAGCAACCCGTCTCGACGGATGATGCCGCCTCAACGCAGGTGCGAATACAAGACACGGTGTACACGGACACGCCCATCCCCGTAAAACCCGCCGCATCGGGCGCTTCCGCATCGGACAGGACCGTTGTATCCGGCGTTTTCGGGCATGTCGAGGATGCCAGTAGCCAGCCTGCCGGCACTCGCCGTCGTCCGATTAGACAGCCCGGCGGCTACGAACCGTATCCCGATCCCACAGATACCGGAACGGTGTACGGGCGCAACGACTCCATAACATCCGAAGCAACCCAGCCCACGTCAGCCCAACCAGCGCAACCGAACCAGCCCGTAGGGCGAGCCATACCGCGCCCATACCGCGACCAGCCCATCATCTTGCCCGAGGAATCAGACCTCGCCGCGCGCCCGTCTCGCTCAGTGCGCCCACTGCGCCCGGCTCGCCCGGCGGTCACACGGCAACCAAACTCCCGGCAAAGCAACCTGCGGCAAAGCATCCTGCCCGCCCGCCTGCGCCGCATGCGAGCCATCCGCGCCCACTACACCTTCCGCGACGTGACACTCGGCCGGGCCCTCGACTTCTACCTGCAAGGCGCATCCGTCGCCGACTACCGCGACGACTACGACTGGCATGGCATCTTCCGCTGGCAGCACCCCACCTACCGGGATATGGACAACCACCAGCTGCGCGGATATTTCGCCTGGCGCACCCGGTTCCTCGACCGCACCGATCAGGCAGACCACCCTGAACGGTCCAGAATCGACGATTACGCCGGCCCCACGCCGCGCGAACGCGACTGGTACGACACGTGCATGGCGTTCTCCAAAGTCCGCGCCTACGAAATCATCTGCGGCATCGAGCCCGACGCCGACCAAGGCTTGAACCAACTCGCCCGCATCGCGCACAGCTACGCCTGGCAGAACCGACGCTACGCGGAAACCATCGACATGTGGATTCGCGACTACCTCATCGACCGCAACCTCACCGCATACATCAGCGCGGACACCTTCCCGGTCATCGCCTACGACGAGATGATCGACACCGTCACGCACCCCGAATCCGCTATCGACGAAGACTACCTCAACGCTGCCATGCACCTGTCCGGATACCACCTCGATACCTCGGCATTCGCCAAACGCCACGCCGACATCGTGCGCTACTCCCTACGACGCATCTGCGTCGCCATCGACGAACACTTGAAAACCCGCGCCTCCAGCCTCGTCGACACCTGCTTCGGCCCACTGCCGCAAGAAAGCACATCCCTGTTTTGGGATGCGATCTACCTTGACACGCAACGCTACCAACCACAACCCGACTACGGGCTCATGCGCCTGACCAGGCATGAACCGCTCACAGTCACCATCGACCCCATCCGCTACTACCAGTGGACCCCGGAGGGCGGCTGGCATCTGCACGCCTACAATCCTGGAAGCTACACCAACCGCACGCTCGGCGACATCACCCGCGAAATCGACCGGCAACTGCGCTTGCACCACCACTTCGGCCACCCCATGAAAGCGCCCGCGCCGTCCAGCCTCGCCGCAAGCCTGACACCGGTCATCACCCGGACAATCGAGACCATCGAACATGAACGCAAAGAAGCCGCCCGACCGCATATCACCATCGACATGCAGGCGCTCGCCGGCATCCGCCACGACGCCGACCTCACCCGGGACGCGCTCATCGTCGACGACCAGGACACGCCGTCCGAACCGACACCGGAAACCAGCATGAAACCGCCAGAAAAACAGGCACCCGCGATGCAGCAGGCTGAACAGGCGGAACATCCAGCAACCGAGCAAGCGCCCGCCCCCGTACCCGTTCCCGAGCCCATACCGACACCGGCGCCCGCCGCGATTCCCACAGACGAACCGGCAACGCCCCCGGCTCCCATACCCGCTTCCGCAACCGCGCACAAGCCAGAACCACAAGACGACACCACGGACCCCGAACGCTTCCTTGTTCGCTCACTGCTCAACGGCGAACCATACGAGGACGAGCTGCGCCGCCGGCACGAAAGCCTGAGTATGCTGGTAGACCGGATTAACGAACGCATGATGGACGAGATCGGCGACACCGTCATCGAATTCGACGGCGACCGGCCCGTTATCATCGAAGACTACGAAGACGACCTGCGGCAATGGCTGGCACGCTAGCCGCACGCCACCATACCAACGTGAAGGACGCACACATGGACCATACAGGATCGGCCGCCAACACCCCTGGCAGCGCGGGAGCAGGGCAGACTACGCCACGCCGACAAGTCCCCAAACGCATCGCCGGCGTCATCATCAACTCCCTCAAAGGCGGCGTCGTACCCCGCATCGGCCTGCCCTACATCACCGTCGGCCGCCGCCGCGAAATCGAAGCCATCCTCCACGACGTCGACATCATCGAAGGCGGGGGAGCAGCATTCCGTTTCATCGAAGGCCGCTACGGCAGCGGCAAAAGCTTCCTCCTGCAAGCCGTCCGCACCCACGTCATGGACCGTGGTTTCGTCGTGGTCGACGCCGACCTCTCCCCGGAGCGCCGCCTGCAAGGCACCAAAGGGCAAGGCCTTGCCACTTACCGCGAACTCATGCGCAACATGTCCACCAAAACACGGCCGGAAGGCGGAGCTCTCCCGCTCATCCTCGACCGGTGGATCGCCACCGTGCAAACCGACACGGCCACGGCGCTCGCCGGCGAAACCGGTGCTATGCCCGGTCCTGACGACCCCGAATTCGTGGCCCGCGTGGACCAGACCATCGCAGAAACCATCGCATCCATGCAGGATATGGTCCACGGCTTCGATTTCGCGCGTCTGCTGACCATGTACTACCATGCCAGCCAGCAGGGCGATGACGAGACCGTGGGACGCGTGCTCAAATGGTTCCGCGGCGAATACGCCACCAAGACCGAGGCACGCGGCGAGCTGGGCGTCGGCGTCATCATCGGCGACGACAACTGGTATGACTATCTGAAGCTGTTCGCCGATTTCCTCGTCAAGGCCAGCTATCAGGGGCTGATTGTCATGATCGATGAACTGGTGAACATCTACAAAATCCCGAACGCCATCAGTCGACAGAACAACTACGAGAAAATGCTCACCATGTACAACGACACCATGCAGGGCAAAGCACATCACTTGGGCATTATCATGTGCGGCACCCCGCAGTGCGTTGAGGACAGGCATCGCGGCATTTACAGCTATGAGGCACTGCGCAGCCGGCTCGCCGACGGGCGGTTCTCCAAGGAGGGGTCGCGCGACCTGCTGGCCCCGGTCATTCACCTCGACCCGCTGGGCCCAGAGGAGATGCTCGTGCTCGCGGGCAAGCTCGCCGACATTCACGCCCGGCTGTACGGGTATGAGCCGGTATTGGGCGACGAGGACCTCGCGATGTTCATCCGCGTGGAATACGAGCGGGTTGGGGCGGATTCGCATATTACACCGCGCGAGGTGATCCGTGATTTCATCGAGCTGTTGGACATCCTCTACCAGCATCCCGACAAGAAACCCGCCGATTTGCTGGCATCCGACGAATTCTCCTACGCGCAGGGCGACCCGTCAGACGGGATGAGCCCACAGGCGGACGGGCAGTACGCCCAGTTCACAATCTGAGCTTCGAGCACCTCGCACACGTCGAGTGTGTAACTGATATGGAGAACAGATATACAGTAGGTTGTCGTCGGTAAGACGATAAGGCAATGAGGCAATGAGCAAAGGAGAGCCGCGCATGGATGTGTTCAACCGGTACGCGCCGTTCATCCAGGACACGATTTACGAGCACGGATGGCAAAGCCTGCGAGGCGTGCAGGTCGCTGCAGGTGAAGCGATTTTCGGCACAGACCAGAACGTGCTGCTCAGCGCCTCGACCGCATCCGGAAAGACGGAGGCCGCGTTCTACCCGATCCTCACTCTGATGGCCGAAGACCCGCCGGCATCGGTCGGCGCGTTGTATATAGCCCCGCTCAAAGCCCTGATTAACGACCAATTCGACAGGCTCAATGAAGTCTGCGCGCAAGGCGATATCCCCGTATGGCATTGGCATGGTGACGTCTCGCAATCCCACAAGCGCAAGCTCATGAAACACCCCTCGGGGATATTGCAGATTACGCCCGAATCGCTTGAGGCGATGCTCTTGCACCGGCATGCGGCCATTCCCGCGCTGTTCGGCGACCTGCGTTTCATCGTGATTGACGAACTGCACGCGTTGATGCGCGGCGATCGCGGCGGCCAGACCCTGTGCCTGATTGAACGGCTGTCCCGCATGGCCGGCGTCAACCCGCGTCGCATCGGGCTGTCCGCCACCATCGGCGACCCGAAGCAGGCAGCGCAATTCCTGAGCGCCGGAACCGGCAAGGGCACGGTCGTGCCCAATATCGGCGCCAGTGGCCAGACTTGGCGGCTGTCCATGGAACATTTCTTCAATAGCGGCCCGCAAGCCTCGCAACGGGGGCTACGCATGCCGGCATTCGCACGAAACCCGCACGCGGTTGACGGCGAAACCCGACCATTGTTGGAACAGGCGGAAGCGACGCTTGCCGATGAGCCCCAACCCGAATCCCCGCTTGAATCCCCGCGCGAGCAGCAGAATAAGCCGTTCACCGGCACGCTCACCCAATCCGAACCCGCCTCGGACACCGCCCCGCAGGCCGCTGACCCGGGCATCGGCTACATCTTCGAACACACGCGCGGCCGCAAATGCCTCGTATTCTGCAATTCCCGCGAGGAAGCCGAAGCTGTGACCACCACCTTGCGCCAGTACTGCGAGGTACGACATGAGGCGGATCGCTTTCTCATCCACCACGGCAACCTTTCGGCGCCCATCAGGCAGAGCGCCGAAGAGGAGATGAAGGACGAGAACAGCTGCATGACCACCGTCACGACGGCGACCCTCGAACTGGGCATCGACATCGGGCGGCTCGAACGCGCGTTCCAAATCGACGCGCCGTTCACCGTCTCCTCGTTCCTCCAACGCATGGGACGCACCGGCAGACGCGACCAGCCGCAGGAAATGTGGTTCGTCATGCGTGAGGATCCGCCACAATCGCGCGAGATGGCACCGGATATTATCCCGTGGAAACTCATCCAGGGCATTGCACTCATCCAACTGTACGTGGAACGCCGCTGGGTGGAGCCGCCCCGGCTTGACGGCCTGCCTTACAGTCTCCTGTACCACCAGACCATGAGCACGCTCGCGTCAGGAGGCGAGATGACGCCGGCACAACTGGCATCCCAGGTGCTTTCACTCGCCGTGTTCAAACGTGTCACGCAGGACGACTACCGGATCCTCTTACGCCACCTGATCGGCATCGACCACATGGAAACCACCGAACGCGGCGGCCTGATCGTCGGCGTGGCGGGGGAGCGCATCACCAGCAACTTCAAGTTCTACGCGGTATTCCAAGAGAACGAGGAGTACAGTGTACGCAGCGAATCTCAGGAAATCGGCACGCTCGTGGCCCCGCCTCCCGCCGGCGAGAAAATCGCCATCGCCGGCCACGTGTGGGTGGTCGACGAGGTGGACCGCAAACGGCATATCGTCTACTGCACCATGGTCAAAGGCAAAGTGCCCGCGTATTTCGGCGACGTGCCCGGGGACATCAACACGGTGATTCTCGAACGCATGCGACAGGTGCTTCTGGAACCGCCGGAAACCACCTACCCTTATCTCATGCGCAACGCAGCGGCCAGATTGCAACAGGCGCGCGTTGATGCGGCGGTTATGGGGCTTGCCGACCAGCCGTTGCGTCATCTGGGCGGCAACATGTGGGCGCTGTTCCCTTGGCTTGGCACATACGCGTTCCTTGCGCTCAAACGTTTGCTGCTTCTGCGATGCGCACCGAGCCTCGGGCTCAAGGGCTTGGAGGCGTGCTCGCCCTACTACATGACCTTCACCATGGACGCCAACGCGCAGACGTTCTACGCGGTGGTTACGCAGGCCGCCCGCGAACTTACCGACCCGCTGACGCTCATGTACCCCGACGAGATCCCGGATTTCAACAAGTACGACCGCTTCCTGCCGCCGCAACTGGTGCGCAAGGGCTTCGCATGCGGCGTGCTCGACCTTGACGGCATGCGGGAACGTGTACGCCAATGGGAGCGGTTCATCCGCAAGTCTTGACGCTTTGCATACGATTGCAGCCGATGTCAAGCCTGCCGTAATCGTCGTCTCGCCAAGCCGTCTCGCCATGCCGCCGCTTCTGCCACCGCAGTCGATTCGCCGATGTGACTTGCCGCTTCACCGCCCGCGCAGCCGGTAGCGTTTGGTCCCGTCCTCGGCCGCCGGATGCGCCTGAGCGACCTCCCCGGCGCGCACAAGCTCGCGCAGTCCGGATGCCACGGCAAGCGGCGTCAGATGCAGCTCGCGGATGATCTCCTTCGCGCTCATCGCCGAATGGCGTTCCAACAGGTCCAGAATCGCCCGGGAAACCTCGGAAGGCGAGTCAACGGTGTGGAGTTTGCGTTTCGTGAACGTCATCGTGAACATGCCATGCTCGTTGCGTGCCGCCGCCGGTTCGATACCCGCCTCTCGCAACTGGGAGAAGATCTGCCGGAACCCGTCGCCTTCGGAGGCCACGACCATGCCGCCGCGTGGCGACGGCGTGAGTTCGAGCAGCGTGAACAGGAACTGGTTACGCGTGGATGTCATCGTCGGCCCGTCGTCCTGGGGACGTTTGGAAAGCACCTCTTGCGTGACAGTGCCGTACAATCCGCCGGGATTCGTGATGGTGATGCGGTCGGTGAACACGTTGACATGCACGGGCGTGCCCTGCGCGTCGGGGGAGTAGTCGCGGTGGATGAGCGCGTTCGCAATGGCCTCGCGCAGGGCGTCCGGCGGGTATTCGGGTTTGCGTGCGCCAATCCAGCGCATCAGCGATTCCGTGGTGTCCTCGATCATCACCGGAATGGACCCGACCACATGCTGTGTCGCAATCAACGATTCGTCACCGCGGAAGACGTCATCTGCGTTGGTGCCGGGGAATACCGCGACGGACACGCCGAGCCGCGGGTAATATTTCTGCGGGTACCTGCCGAGCGCGAGCAGACCGGCGAGTGTGGGGCGTAACATGCCGCCGACTTGGGAGGCGTCACTGTCGTCATGGCGTAACACTTGCAGATCGCACAGCACCTGTTTGTCACTGCGGTCGGCGAACACATGCGGGTGTCGTTCGCGCGCATTGCCGGTCACCGCTTGGACCAAGGCAGAATCGAGGTCATCGATAGTCGCTCGCGGGACAAGATCGAGATCATACGTGGGCTGGTTGTGCTCCTCGATAAGCCGATCGACCTCATAGGCGGTCATATGCCGGTCCCCGTCGCCCGTACGGATAAACGACCCGTCATGCGGGCCGAGCGCGGTGATGAAACACGGTTTGAGTCGCGGCTGCATCTCGTCTACCCGCGCGAACACCAGATTGGTTCCCTCGAACGGGCAAGTGACAATCACCGGGCGCACCACCGGAGTAAGCCGCTCGCACGCCTGGCTGAGCGCCTCCTGCATGGCGCGCGCGTTGAACCCCTCGACCGGTGTGAACCCGTTCTTCTCCGACAAGCCGAGAATAATCCACCCGCCGGAGCCGTTGGAGAACGCAGACAGCGTCTCGGTGATGGTCGAGGACATCTTGCGCTTGCATTCCTTGACCTCGCACTGCTGGGTGTCATTGCCGATGATGCGCATCAGACCGATGAGCTCGGTCATCGTGCTCGTGTAACGGTCCATAAGGCTTCCCTTCGCCGCCGGGTGTACCCCGTCACCGCACATTATCTCACAGAAAGAAGAATGCAAGGTGACCGGTATGCAACACGGCAGTGAGGATACGAGACCGAAAGCCGCTCAGTCGCCTTCGCCTGCGGAATCGGCCATTTGCATGATGACCACGTCGTGGCGCAAGCGGGATGCCTGGTCGTGGGTGAGTGAACCGTTGTCGCGTAGCGCGGCGATCGCTTCCAACTCCAGCGTGTGCGCCTGTGCCTGGGCGTCCTGGATGAGTTCACGGCATCCGGCGGTCATGCGCGGTGCGGGTTTACCCGGGCGTATAGCCGTGCCATCTGTCATATGGCCGTCTGGGACGGGGTTGAGCGCGCGGTTGGCATGGGCGAGGGGAGTGCCTCGTTGCGTCAGCCGTCGAGCTGCTTTTGCCCGCACACGCTGGTCGTCGGTCAATGGTTCCGGCGACTCGGCGATATCACGAAGATACGTGTCGGTACGCTGCTGGATCGCGGTGACCAGCGCGATGAACTGCCGCTGGTCCGCTGGGCTGCCAAGATGCCGGTCGGACGGACGGTGCATGCCGCGAACGGCGAATCGGTGCCCGATGGCGGACAGGATATGCCTGACCGGCTTGCCGTCACGGCGGGCCCCATGCATCATCTGTGCCGCCCGTTGCAACGCCTGACGGCACAGGTCGATGGTGGCTTCATCGTATCCGCCTTGTGCGGCGATATCGTCAAGATACTGTTCCTGCAGCGTGCCGATCTCGTCAATGAGCACCCGTACAGCGTATGAGGTGACGGGGTCAAGCTCGTCATCAAGCTCGCACACCTGCGCCTGGTATCCGCGCAGCACGAACGCGGTGGCGAACGCTCCCTCCCTGGTATGCTCGCTTGACAGCCGGCCGGTAAGCCCTTCCACCACATGTTCGGCGATTGCACGCCGCGCTTCCAAGAGTGCGCGATCATCCTTATGCTCGGTCTGCGGAGCGAGCAGCGGCATGACGAAGTTCGCCAACAGCAGGGTGATTACGATGACACCGGATGCGATGAACAGCAGGTCATCGCGATGCGGGAACGCTGAACCGTTGGAGAGCGTGGCCGGAATGGTCAACGCGATGGACAAAGTTACTGCGCCTTTCGGGCCGCCCAATGTCATAATCGTGGCGTCTTGGGCCATGCAGCGCCAGTCATGGTGCGCGGTATGCCGATTGCGCAGCAGATCCATCGCCATGAGCCAGACCCATCGAATGCCCAAGGTGACGATGGTCGCCACAGCGGTCAGCAACAACAGCCGCCCGGTGGCGACCGATCCGTTCCACGACGGCAGCAACGCTGCGGGCAGCTGCATGCCCAGAATGAGGAATACCACGCCGTTGAGGATGAATGACAGCGTTTGCCAGATACCGGAGGACACCACTTCGAGTTTGGCGCGGGCGGTGGAACGGCGGTGGGGGAGCAGCGTGAACACCAGGCCCGCCGCGACCACCGCGAGAATGCCGCTGACATGCAGCGCTTCGGCGCCGAGAAACACCGCGAAGGGGATGATCAGCTCGTAGACCACATGGAACGTGGTACCGTCAAGACCGATGGCGCGCACACCGTCGCCGATAAGCGCGGCAAGCAGACCGGCGACGGCACCCAATGCAAGACCACCGGCGAAGGAGATGGCGAAGGTGCCGGTCGCCTGCGACAGCGAGAACGCACCCGTTGTCGCCGCGGCGACCGCAAACTGGAACGACACCACGCCGGACGCATCATTGAACAGCGCCTCCCCGGAAAGTGTCGCCCGCTGCCGTTCATCCAGCGCCACGCTCCCGGAGAGCGAAGCGACCGCTGCGGCATCGGTCGGCCCCAAGGTCGCGCCCAAAGCGAATGCGGCGGCTAGAGGAATGCTCGGCTCCACCAGATGCAAGGCGAACCCCACGCCGAGCGTGATCGCGATGACCAGACCGATTGCCAGCGACAGGATACCGCCGAGATTGCGCATTAAGGCTCTGCGGTCGATATGCCGGGATTCATCGAACAGCAGGGGTGCGATGAACAACACCAGGAACAGTTCGGCATCCAGGTGCGTGTCGAGCGCGGTCGGAGCCACCAGCATAATGACCACGCCCATGATCATCTGCACGAGCGGCAGTGACAGGCGCGTCATGATCTGGTCCAGCACGGCACTCACCAGCACTGCGGCGATCAGCAGCAACGTGGTAATCAGCAGTTCCATCGTCCACCTGCCCTCATCTGGGTGTTTTCTGAGTCATCGCTGAGCTATCGGCCACATGAGCCGCGCTGTGTCACTTCTCGGTATTGCCGTTCGACGTGAGGAAATGCTCTTCGCTCGGCAGTACCGCGTTGAGAATAACCGCGACCACGAAGGACAGCGCGATGCAGTTGCTCGCGAAAATCGACTGGAACAGTGCGGGGAACTGGGAGAAGATGCCCTGCACCTGCGTGAAGCCGATACCGATGGTCAAGCTGAGTGCCGCGATGGCGATATTGCGCTGTGTGAAACCTGCTTCGGCGATCATCTGGAAACCGGAGAGCACGATTGTGCCGAACATCATGATGGTGCAGCCGCCCAGCACTGCTTGCGGCAGCGAGTTGAACACTGCAGCGATGCCGGGAACGAAGCTTGCGAGCACCAGGATCAGGCCGCCGGAGAGAATCACCTTGCGGTTGACGACCTTGGTCATCGCCACGAGCCCGATATTCTGCGCGAACGATGTCAACGGCAGGCAGCCGAACAGGCCGGAAACGCTGGAAATCAGGCCGTCACCGGCGATTGCGCCGGCGGTTTCACGCTCAGAAGGCGCACGGTTGAGACCGACCTTCGCCAACGCGGCGGTGTCGCCGAGCACTTCAACCGAGGAAACCACGTACAACAGGGCGAAGGAGATGATCGCACCCGCGTCGAACTGTACTTTGAACGGCATGACATGCGGCGCGCTGAGCACCGCCAGGTTCTGGAACCCCGAGAAATCGACCTTGCCCATGAACAAGGCCACCACGTAGCCCACCACAAGGCCGAAGAGCACCGACAGCTGCTTGGCGGTGCCTTTCATCAGCAGCTGGAACGCCAGGCAGGCGACCAGAGAGACCAGACCGAGGGTCAGATTCTGCCAGCTACCGAAATCCTTGGCTCCTGAGCCGCCGCCGAATGATGTCGCGCCGACGCTGAGCAGCGAGAAACCGATCGAGGTGACCACGATCGCCGAGACGATCGGTGGGACGAAACGGCGCCAGAACCGTGCGGTCAGGCCGAGTACAAGTTCAAGCAGACCGCCGACCATCACCGCGCCGACAACCGCGCCATACCCTTTGTCGCTGACCACGGCGATGGCGGCCGCCACGTAAGTGAAGGAAATACCTGTGACCATGGGCAGGCGGCTGCCGATACGCCATAGTGGGTACAGCTGGAGGCAAGTGCCCAGGCCGGCGACCAGAAGGCCGTTCTGGATGATCATCGCGGACTGTTCCGGGCTCATCTTCGCGGCCGCGGTCACAAGGAAAATCGGGGCGAGGTTCGCTACGAACATCGCCATCACGTGCTGCAGGCCGAAGGGGATGCCTTTCCAGAAGGAAATCTTGCCATCCAATTCGGTCAGCGGATTGGATGTTGCCGCTTTCGCCGTGTCGATTGATGTGGCGGCGGCCGTGGTTGCCGGTGTGTTCTCCTTCGTGGCGGTGTCTTGCACGGTGTTGCCTTGTACAGGTTTGCCTTGCGTCGCGTTGTCCTGAGTTGTTGACGTCGTAGCCGTTGTCGCCGCGTTCTCCTTGGCTGCCGTCTTGTCGTTTTCTGACGGCGTTTCGGTGGCGTTGCCCATATGTATCCTGCCTGTCTTTCCTGGTTTCTTCAGTGCTGTTCGTGTATTTGCTGTGCGCAGCCCGTCAGGCTTCGCGGAATGTGATTTCACCGGTGTCCGGATTCATGGAGTCCACGATCGCCAACGATTGCAGGTCATAGCCTGCCTCGCGCAGCTTCGCGCCGCCGTCTTGGAAGCCTTTTTCGATGGCGATGCCGATGCCTTCGACCACGACGCCGGCTTCGTGGCACAGCTCGATCAGGCCCTCCATCGCCTTGCCATTGGCGAGGAAATCATCGAGGAGCAACACATGCTCGCCGGGATTCAGGAAACGCTTGGACACGATGACCGGGAACTCACGCTGCTTGGTGAACGAATACACCTTCGTGACATACTGGTCGCCGTCAAGATTGATGGACTGCGCTTTCTTGGCAAACACGACCGGCACGTCGCCGAAATGCCGGGCCGCGACACACGCGATGCCGATACCGGAAGCCTCAATGGTCAGGATTTTGTCGACCTGCTTGCCGGCGAACAGCCGCGCCCATTCCCGGCCCATCTGGTCGAACAGCTTGACATCGCATTGATGGTTCAGAAACGCGTCCACTTTGAGGACGTTCCCCGGCTTGACGATGCCGTCACGACGGATGCGCTCTTCGAGTTCTTTCATTGACCTGCCTCGTGTTCTCTTGTGGAGCCTTGGCCCCGGCTTGTCTGGCCACCCTCGCGGCACTTTGTTTCATACGGTTCGTGGGCGCATGACGACATGCGCGACGAGCCTGGCCGGGACGGGTGTAATGGTGCGAGCATACCGCGAGCGCCGCACATCCGCCCGGCAGTAGGCATGCGTCGCGCTGACCTGTGGCTGTGGTAGAAATTATGGGCGCCGTATAGTCGGCGATGGCATGATTCGGAGGGTGACAGTGTTCGACAATGATTCCCCAGTTCTCGCTCGCAGCGCGCAGGAGCTGATCGGCGGCCTCAATCCGCAGCAGGCTCAGGCGGTCCAATACCAGGGTCCGGCACTGCTGATTGGCGCGGGCGCCGGTTCTGGCAAGACGCGTGTGCTCACCCGTCGCATCGCGTGGATTCTCACCCAGTTCAACGCCTGGCCGAGCCAGATTCTCGCCATCACCTTCACCAACAAGGCTGCCGCAGAAATGCGCGAGCGTCTGACCACGCTCATAGGCCCGGTCGCCCAGCGTATGTGGGTGTCCACTTTCCACTCGGCATGCGTGCGTATCCTTCGCCGTGACGGACAGGCCATCGGCTTGAACTCCGGTTTCTCCATCTACGACACCCAGGACTGCCAGCGGCTGGTCAAACTCATCGCAACCGACCTGAACATCGATATCAAGCGCTATACCCCGCGTGCGATGCTCGCCAGGATTTCGGATTACAAGAACAATCTGCAAACGTGGCAGGGTCAGCTCAAGCAGTTCGCCCCGGATTACCGTCCCGGCCAGCGCGGCTACCAGTTGGGCCGATACGGCAATGAGGAGCAGATGTATGCCGTGGTCTACGCGGAATACCAGCATCGTCTCGCCGCGGCGAATGCCGTCGATTTTGATGACCTGATCATGCGTACCGTCGAACTGCTGCGCACCCAGCCGGATGTCGCCGATTACTACCGGCATAAGTTCCGGTATATTCTCGTCGACGAGTACCAGGACACCAACCACGCGCAATACGTGTTGATCCGCGAGCTTGCGGGCATCGATGCCCATGAGCAGCCGGACTCCTCGGTGATCGGCGCCGGCAGGGTAGGCCCGGCGTGGGTGACGGTCGTCGGCGATTCCGACCAGTCGATTTATGCGTTCCGTGGCGCGGATATCAGCAATATCCAGGATTTCGAGAAGGATTTCCCGGACGCGAAGACCATCATGCTCGAGCAGAACTACCGTTCGACGCAGACGATTCTCGACGCGGCCAACGCGGTCATCTCCCACAACGAAGGGCGCAAACCAAAGAAGCTGTGGACCGCAGCCGGCAAGGGCGCACCGATCACAGGCTACGCGGCGGACAACGCGCAGCAGGAAGCCTTGTGGATTGCCACCGAAATCGCCCGTCTGGTCGCCGAAGACGGCTACAAGTACTCCGATGTTTCCATCATGTACCGGGCGAACGCCCAATCGCGTTCCCTTGAAGAGGCCTTGATCAACGCGGGTATCCCATACCAGCTCATCGGCGGTACCAAGTTCTATGAGCGCAAGGAAATCAAGGATGCCATCGCTTATCTTCAGGCGATTGTCAACCCGGCCGACAGCGTGAATATGCGACGTATTCTCAACGTGCCCAAGCGTGGTCTCGGGGCGCGTGCCGAAGCGCTTGTCGCTTCGTATGCCGACGCGCATGCTGTACCGTTCTGGCAAGGTATAGCCAATATGGAGCAGATCGAGGGCCTGCCCACACGCACGGCGAAATTGCTGGGCGCATTCCGCGACACCATGCAGCATCTTGCCGCCTTCGCACGCGACCATGCGAACCAGCCGTCGGACATCGTCGCTGAAGTGCTTGACAAGTCCGGTCTGCTCGAGGAACTGCAACGCTCCGAAGACCCGCAGGACGCCTCCCGTGTGGAGAACCTCTCGCAGTTGCAATCGGTTGCAGCCGAATTCGAACAGAATACGCCTGACGCGACCCTCGAAAGCTTCCTCGAAACGACCGCGCTCGTTGCGGATTCCGACCAGCTGCCCGGTGAGAACGAGGACAGTGGCAAGGTCACGCTCATGACCCTGCACACCGCCAAGGGCCTCGAATACCCGGTCGTGTTCCTCACCGGCATGGAACAGGGCACGTTCCCGCATTCCCGCTCGCTCGAAGACACCAGCGAACTGGCAGAGGAACGCCGGCTCGCCTATGTGGGCATCACCCGCGCCAAGCAGCGCCTGTACCTGACGCGTGCCGCGGTCCGCTCGCAGTGGGGGCGTGCCGACGACATGATGCCCAGCCAGTTCCTCGACGAAATCCCTGACCAGCTGATTGATTGGAAGCGGCGTGAGGCGAGCACCGAACGCATGGGCGGCGGCTGGAAGTCTGGGGGTCTCGATGACGATGAATTCGGCGGCTGGGGCGATGACGACGATTTCGGCTCGACCAGCTTCGGCGGCTCGACCTTCGGATCATATGGCTCACGCAGCTCGTATGGTTCGTATGGGGGGCGTTCCTCGTCATCGTCCAGGCGTTCCGGCGGCTCGACATACGGGTCCTCGTACGGCGGTTCATCCTACGGATCGCGGTCCGGCTCGTCCTCTTCGGGCAGCTATGGGTCGCGTTCGGGCTCCTCGTATGGTTCCCGCGGCTCGTACGGCTATG
>NZ_JBJEIH010000083.1:0-31420 GCF_051876855.1 Bifidobacterium sp. | reverse complement strand
TCTTTGATTCGAAACGGAAATCCGTGACATGGTCGTCCTCGTCAATCGAACGGGTCAATCGCCCGACCTGGTCCGGCTCGTCGGCCACGGTCATGGCCACCGACCGGGCGAGCGACTTGGGGTCGATCCGTGGCGTCTCAGGCTCGTCCTGCGGATTCTCAATTGTCTGCATGCTCATCATTCCTGTACGTCGAAGTCGTCTGCAACCGCGCGCATCACCGTCGCGAGCTTCTTGCTGTCCGCCGGCGAAGGATAGTGGTGACGCCGCAAATCGTTGCCCGCCTTGTCAAGCAGCTTGATCAGATCCTCCACAATGGCGGCCATGTCGTCGGGCTTCGGCCGGGTGGCCTTGACCAGCGACGGACCCGCGGCGATCGGCTTGACGCCCATCGCCTGTGGTCCCTTGTGTCCGTCGATCACGGAGAATTCAACCTTCACGCCCTTGCGCAGCGTCGTCGTGCCTTGAGGCAACGCCGCAGCGGGCAGGAACACGTCCTTGCCCTGATCCGTGGCGATGAAGCCGTAACCTTTGTTCGCATCGAACCAACGCACCCGTCCCGTGGGCATAAGCACACCTCTCCTACTCCATACCAAGGCAAGCCGCGCCTGCCGTCATTGAACCAACATATCAGTTTACCGCATAGCCTTCCGTATCGGCTGTGGGCAATGTCACTTCTTGTCGGACGGCGACGATTTGTCTTTCCTGCCCTTGGACGGCTTGCGTTCCTTGCCGCGTTCGCGGGTCTGCGCCTGTGGCTGTGGGCGTTGCATCGGCGTTCTAGTCTGATTGGGGTCAATCGGCAGGACAACCGTCAGCGTCAGACCGCCTCCGGGTGTCGTGGTCGCGCTGATCAGACCATGGTGCGCTTTGACCACGGATTGCGCAATCGCCATGCCCAGCCCGGTGCCGCCTTTCTGCCGCGCGCGGGACGGATCGGCGGTGTAGAAGCGTTCGAAGATCTGCGATTGCGAAGCTTCCGGCACGCCGGGTCCGTGATCGGAGAAACGAATGACCACATAGGGCATGCCCGATTGCAGGCTTTGTCCAACTTCCGCCGCCTCAAGGAAGGATGTAAGCCCCTTGGCATTCGACGACAGATGTGCCAGCTGCTGCGGGGTGATGGACGCGTGCAGCATGCTCAACGCGACTTCAACAGGCGAATCGGACGGCGTGTACCGATGGATGTTGCCTACGATATTGGTGATGACCTGCCGCAACCGCGAGCCGTCGCCCGTAAGGGTGATTGATGGCAGCTCGCCGGGACTGAACGCGAGCCACGTACCCTGTATGTCGCCGCCATGCCGCAGCGCAAGTACACCTTTGGTGATGCCGCGCTGGGGGTCGAGCGCATGCAAGTCGTCGCACGCGTCGGTCAGCTGGGACGTGATGTTCACCTGCTGGGTGACGTCGATGCCTCGGCCTTCGTCAAGCCGCGCGAGCGAGAGCAGATCCTCGACCAGAACGGTCATGCGGGCGCTTGATGCCTCGATATGGCTGATTGATTCGTCGGCACGCTCCAATGCGCCCGGCATGTCGCGCTGCAGCGTGTACAACTCGGCGTACCCGTGGATTGCGGCAAGCGGGGTGCGCAGCTCGTGGCTGGCATCGGATACGAAACGCTTCATCTTTTCGGTCGTTTCCTGCTGCTCGTTGAAGCTTTGCTCGATACGCGCGAGCATGGTGTTCAGCGATGCGGCAAGGGAGCCGACTTCCGTGTTCTCCGGGGCGCTAGGGACACGCTGGCTCAAATCACCGGCGGCGATTTTCGCTGCGGTTTTCTCGATGCGTTTGAGCGGTGCGAGCGTACTTTGGATCAGGATGGTCGCGATGACCGCGCCGATTAGCACGATGGCGATGCTCACCAGCGTGCAGTATTTCGTCAGGGTGTTCACGGTGTCGATTTGGTCGCTCAGCGACAGGCCGATATAGATCACGCCCTTGATCTGCGCGCTGCCGTCCTCAGCTTTCTTGCCCCACGACAGGGCGAGCACCCTCCATGGGGCGTTGGCGGCTTGCAATGTGGAGCGGTTCACCGTGCTGGTGTCCGTGCGCACAATCGCCGATGTGGTGAACGGCTGGCCGATTTTCACATCGCCCATCGACCCGTCCGGCGGCAGATCAGGCACCGAGATGACGTTCTCCCGCATCACCGGAACGAGCGGCGTGTTGAGAATGTGGTAGTTCGTGTCGCGAATCTGCATGAAGTAGTCGTTCGGGCCTACGCTGCCTTGTTCGCTGCTGTCCTTGTTGCGCAACACGTCGATGTTGTCGTAGACCAACTGCGCCTGTTCCGCGAGCTGATTGTCGGTTTTCTGCAGCAGATAGTTGCCGACGAGCTCCTTGATCGAGAAGGTGATGCCTGCGGCGCATACGGTCAGCAACACCATCATGCACGCCAGCAGTTTGGTGCTCAGCGGGATGGCGTCGAAGCGATGGACCAGCATGTCACGCACGGCATCCATGCCGCGTGCGATGGCCGCAATCGGCTTGGGGAGCCTGCTGTACCTGGCCTGGCTGGCAGACTGCCCGCTTTCGTCCCGGGGCATGCCGGACGCGCCGCCGGGCGCGCTGGTTTGTGCAGAACTTGCGGGCATAGCAGGTGCCTTCCGTGTTGTCGTTGACGCGGAATCCCCGCCTGCGACTGCAGCGCATTGCGGGGATTCCTTCGGTGCGTTTCCTGGATGGAGCGGCATCAGGCGTCTTTCTTCGCCGTCTTGGGCGCGCGAATCATGTATCCGATGCCTCGCTTGGTTTCAATCAGCGGGGCGACCTTGTGCTTCTCACCATTCTCATCCTCGACGACCACGCCGTCGACCTTCTTGCGCAGGTAGGAGATGTACGATTCGACGATTGCGGCGTCCCCACCCCAGTCGTACTGCCACACATGGTCAAGAATCTGGGTTTTCGACAGCACGCGCCCCTCGTTGTCCATGAGGTAGCGCAGCAGCTTGTATTCGGTCGGGCTCAGGTCCACCTGCACTCCCGCGCGGGTCACGTCATGGGAATCCTCGTTGATTTCGAGGTCGCCGACGCGGATGATCGGGTCGTCTGCCTCCTGATGGCTGGTGCGGCGCAGAATCGCACGGATGCGCGCCACAACCTCCTCTAGGCTGAACGGCTTGGTGACGTAATCGTCGCCGCCGACGGTCAGACCCATGACCTTGTCCTGGGTGTCGTCGCGCGCGGTGAGGAACAGCACCGGCGAATCGATGCCCTCCTGCCGGATGCGGCGCGTCACGGTGAATCCGTCGATGTCAGGGAGCATGACGTCGAGCACGATCAGGTCGGGATGTACTTTCTCGATGACCTCGATCGCCTCGGAGCCCGAAGCCGCGGTGTTCACTTCGAATCCTGCGAAATGCAACGAGGCGACGAGCAAGTCGCGGATGGAGGGCTCGTCGTCAACAACTACGATGGATGCTTCAATTGGTTTACTCATGCTTCCTAGCATTCCTCTTTTGTCTTCGTGTTTCCTGAGAATGTTCTGCAACTTGCTGAGAAAATCGCTTCAGATATTCATCCACTGCCGAGGAGCCCGACTCCGATGTGGCTGACGCATGGCCCTCGGCACCGGCGGCACGGTCGGATTGGTGTTCGGAGGGGTTTTCCGTACGGCCCTCCCCCGGCGCCTGCGGTTGGGACGCCTGCGAATCTTCTTGCAATTCGCTGTCGATCACGGGGCTCTTGCGGCGGTGGGCGGTGCGCGCACGTTTCGACGAATCTCCGTGACGGTTCGATGGCTTCCCCTGCTTCGATTGCTTCGCACCACGACGGCGCATCGCCTTGCGAGACCGGTCTTGCTTGCCTCCCTTGCTGTGGGCGCCTTTCGCGTTTCGTGCCAGCACGATAATCACCACGACCAGGGCGACCAGCAGCAGCGCCACACCTATGAATAACCCGATGGAGAAATTCTTCGTGTCCCCCGATGTCGATGTCTCCTTGAGCTTGCCGATTTCGTTCATCATCGCAATGGCCGAGCCCGACCAGTCAGGGGCACCTTTCTTGGCGGTCAGCGGCTCCAAGGCGGCTTCCGACAGCGCATCAACGGATTTCTGGTCTTTGAGCCACTTGTCCGAATTGTTCGACACCGCGACGACGAGGTTGCCGTCCGCGCTGGCGACCGCCAGCAACACGGTGTTCGGCTCCGGACTGGTTGACTGCAGCAGGGTGCTCGCCCATGTCGAAGGCTTGGTTTTCGTCCCGAAACTGTCAAGATACAGCAAACGCACCGAAACGCCGTATTCGTTCTTCGTTTTCGTAATCATGTCGGTCACGCTGGTGACGTTCTCGCCAAGCAGGTTGTTCGGGTCGGTGATGTCGGTGCTCAAGGTCGCGCCCGACGAAGTATCCGACGAGGATGAGGAAGAGGAAGACGACGATGCGGAAGGACTGGGGCTCGACGCGTCATCCGCCTCGGCTCGCATCGGCAACGCCGACACCGCGAAAACACAGAACACCACGACAAGCGTCGCGATCGCACGCTGCCACCAGATGGCCGTCTGCTGCGGCTGTCGTCTTTTGACCACATTTGCCGTACGGACGTGAGACATGTTCAAAAACCGCATATTGTCCACTGTAGCGGTCGGCTGCACCAAACGGGGGACGTACGGTCGGCCGACCGCAAACGCTGTAAGGCGAAAACCATGTCAACAAGCAAGAAAGGCAAGAAAGGAACATTCATGGCACAGTACCAAGTCGATTCGGAACAGATTCAGTCCTCAAGCGCCGCGGTGCGCTCGTCCATCGAACAGATCAGACAGGCCGTCCAAGGCATGTACGCGAACCTTGAGGGGCTCAACGGCGTGTGGAGCGGCTCGGCGTCCGCGCAGTTCGCCGGGGTCATCAGGCAATGGCGGGCGGCGCAGCAGCAGATGGACGCGTCGCTGGAGGCAATCGGCATGTCGCTGACGCAAGCGTCGAACGTATACGCCGATGCCGAAGCGCAGGCTTCGCGATTGTTCACGATATCGTGACGGCGTAGGACTGTAGCGGCGACTCGCATCGCGTGAGGCTGCGCTACGGGGGTAGATGTCGTGATTGCGTGCGCGACGGCGCCCGGTGTCGTCGTCTGCCGCGCAGTATCGCCGACACTGCTGTCAAACGCATGGCTACGGCGGTTGTCGAGGGCGTATCACCGGCAGCGTACGCTCATCGCCGGTACGCCTTAGACAGACGCCCCATAATGCTTCAGGGGCGCCGGCGGTTTCCCGTCGACGCCCCTGAAGCATCCATATATGTCACTTGCGTCGTTTCACGCGAATGCGGGACGCTTGTGACCGCTTGGATCAGTAGCCCATGTCAGCGCCCTGGGCCGGAGCCGCAGTCTTCGGCTCCGGCTTGTTGGCCACCACAGCCTCGGTGGTCAGGAACAGGCCGGCAATGGAAGCGGCGTTCTGCAGCGCGGAACGGGTGACCTTGACCGGGTCGGTGACGCCGGCGGCCATCAAATCCTCGAAGGTGTTCGTGGCGGCGTTGAAGCCCTGGCCTTCCGGCAGCTCACGCACCTTGTTGAAGACCACGTCACCGGAGACACCGGAGTTCTCGGCGATCTGCTTGATCGGAGCCTCAACGGCACGGAACACGATGGCCGCACCGGTCGCTTCTTCGCCGGTCAGCGAAGCCAGAGCGTCGCTCTTCTCGGCCTTCTTGGCGGCCTGCACGAGCGCCACACCGCCACCGGGCACCAGGCCCTCTTCGACGGCTGCCTTGGCGTTGCGCACAGCGTCCTCGATGCGATGCTTGCGTTCCTTGGCCTCGACTTCGGTCGCGGCGCCCACCTTGATGACGGCCACGCCGCCGGCGAGCTTGGCGAGACGCTCCTGCAGCTTCTCACGATCGTAATCGGAATCGGTGTTGTCGATTTCGGAACGGATCTGGGCGACGCGGGCAGCCACGTCTTCCTTGGAGCCGCCGCCGGAGACGATGGTGGTCTCGTCCTTGGAGACGATGACCTTCTGGGCGGTGCCGAACACATCCATGTCGATGGAGTCGAGCTTCAGACCCAGCTCATCGGAGACGACCTGGCCACCGGTGAGGATGGCCATATCCTGCAGCATGGCCTTACGACGATCGCCGAAGCCAGGGGCCTTGACCGCGCAGGTGTTGAAGGTGCCGCGAATCTTGTTGAGAATCAGGGTCGGCAGCGCTTCGCCGTCGACGTCCTCGGCCACAATCAGCAGCGGACGGCCGCTCTTCATGACCAGGTCAGCCAGATGGACGATGTCCTGCTGGCTGGACACCTTGCCCGAGGTGAGCAGGATGTACGGGTTCTCCAGCACTGCGGTCTGGTCGTCAGCGTTGGTGACGAAGTACGGGGCGATATAGCCCTTGTCGAAACGCATGCCCTCGGTGAACTCGAGGTCCAGGCCGAAGCGGTTGTTGTCCTCGACGGTCACAACGCCATCCTGGCCGACCTTGTCGAGCGCTTCGGCGATCTTCTCGCCGACCTCAGGATCAGCAGCGGAAATCGTTGCGGTGGCTGCGATCTGGTCCTTGGTCTCCACATCCTTGGCGGAAGCGACCAGTTCCTTGACGATTTCGTCGGTGGCCTTCTCGATGCCGCGACGCAGGGCAATCGGGTTGGACCCGGCGACCACGTTCTTCAGGCCCTCATGGACCAGGGACTGAGCGAGCACGGTAGCGGTCGTGGTGCCATCGCCTGCGACGTCGTCGGTCTTCTTCGCGACTTCCTTGACCAGCTCGGCGCCGATGCGCTCGTACGGTTCTTCAAGGTCGATTTCCTTGGCGATGGAGACGCCATCGTTGGTGATGGTCGGTGCGCCGTAGGTCTTGTCGAGCACAACGTTGCGGCCCTTCGGACCCAGGGTGAGCTTGACGGTGTTGGCGAGCTTGTCGAGACCCGCGAGCATTCCCTGGCGAGCTTCCTCGTCGTATGCAATGATCTTTGCCATCGTTCCTCCACATATGGCTACACGGTATGAACTTCCACCCGAGACCTTGAGCAAGCCGACCGTCAGCTGCCGGTTATCACTCTCGGCTTCCGAGTGCTAATTGGGAGATTAGCACTCTCGAGCGTCGAGTGCCAACATCGCCGCATGTATTGCGCTGTTGGCATGAAATGCGTGTCACGAGTGTCGAACGGGAATAATCCCGGCGCGCCGATCTCTCGCCGCCCCGATGCTGCGCCGCATGCCGCCGTTCACGCAGGAATCCTGCGTGGCGCGGGCTGCCAATCATGGCGTGCCGCAAAGCAACTCCGTAGGAATGAGGACCCGACGCCACGACAAGCAGCCACAATTTCTCATCCCTGCTTCTACCGACGCTGAGTCACCCGTCAGCGTCGGCAGAAGGTTGTTCCTCTGTTTCTGCCGACGCTCAGCACCACCGCAGCGTCGGCAGAAGGTTGAACAATACGAACAGTTCGCAGTGCGCACCCGACCGATCATTCACAAACGGGTTACGCCCAGAACCGCCCCGACGTAAACAGTTTGCGAAACCACACAAACCAGTTACGCTTACAGCGGCCACAGCCGCGGCACTCGATATGCCGAAACAACAACAGGCGCCCCGTCGGGGACGCCTGAAATGAGATGGAGCGCCTGTCAAGCTGATCGACGGAACCGGTCAGGATGACACACGCACCATAAAGTCCAAGAGGATTGCCGGGTCACAGCTTGGTGACGGTGGTCGCTTGGAACCCCTTCGGGCCACGCTCCGCCTCATATTCGACGCGATCGCCCTCATCGAGTTTCTTGAACCCATCCTGTTGGATAACGGAGTAATGCACGAATACATCATCCCCGCCCTCATCTGGGGCAATAAATCCATATCCTTTGCCTGCGTTGAAGAACTTCACCGTGCCTTGTGCCATTTCGATCATCCCTCACATGGGCCGGCCCGACGCAACCATTCACGCCGGCTACCGCCCACTTGGTGCCCCATTGTAGTGAGGCACGGCAACGAAACGCCGAGAGGTCAGTTCATCAGCACAACGACGACCGGCGCGGACAGATTGGTGACCTTGCTTACATTGGAAATGCCCAGCTTGGCGGCGACATCCTGCGCCGTGGCTAGATCGGACTCGTTCTGATACCACACCACGGACGCGCTCGGCAGGCTGCCCGAAGGATTGGCGGCCACGACGTTGGTATACCCTGCACCGGTGAGTACCGCCGCCTGTTTCGCGGCATATCCGGTCTTGCGCGTGCCATTGACCACACGCACTTGGGCGGACAGGTTCGCCGAAGACGAAGACGCCGGCGACGAGGTGGATTCCGACGGCGACGCAGACGCCGACTCGGACGCCGACTCGGAGGCGGACGCCGAAGCCGAAGCCGTATCGCTCGCACTGGCGGATGCCGAAGCGGACGCAGTTGATTTGGCCGAGGTGCTCGATGATGACGAAGCGCTACTGCCGCCGGAGAACAACTTGGCACCTTCACCCGACATGACGGCCCACGTGCCGACGCCTGCGGCGGCGGCGACGATAATCACGATCAGGAACGGCACCAGACGCGAGGCGACCGACCGATTGCCGCGGTGCACGCCAATGGGCCCCTGCGGCGGGTTGTCGAACACGTCCTGCGCGTACGACTCATCAGTGTTCCGGTCTTTGCGTGCCATATGCCGTCCCTTTCGAATAGATCCATCATCGAGTGTACATGCACGGCCGGGCAGCGCCGGCACAAACTGCGGCCTATGTGTCGGATATCCACAGCTTTGTCACGTCCTGCCGCGCTTTGCCCGTCTCCACACCGTACGCTGATCAGCGGATGCGCCGATTAGCGCCATACGTCCATCAACGCCCTAGAGTAGTAGGCATGGAACATGCTCATGTCAAACCGCTGTCCGAGATCATTGACCCCGGGTGGGCCGCAGCGCTGGCCGACGTGGAACCGGATATCCACCGGATGGGGGATTTCCTGCGGGCCGAAATCGCGGCGGGACGCCATTATCTTCCCGCGGGGCGCAATGTCCTGCGCGCGTTCACCATCCCCTTCGACAGCATCAAAGTGCTGATTGTCGGGCAGGACCCGTATCCGACGCCCGGTCACCCGGTGGGACTGAGCTTCTGCGTCGCCCCTGACGTGAAGCCGTTGCCGAAAAGCCTGATCAATATCTATAAGGAGCTCAGCGACGATTTGGGCGTTCCCACGCCGTCCAACGGCGATCTGACCCCATGGACACAACGCGGGGTCATACTGCTCAACAGATGCCTGACCGTTCAAGTCGGCCGTCCCAACAGCCATCAGGGCAAAGGATGGGAACATATCACCGACGAGGCGATCCGCGCTCTCAACGCCCGTACCGACCAAGAGGGCAAGCCGAAGCCTTTGGTCGCGATCCTGTGGGGACGCAATGCGCAGACACTCAAACCGCTGCTGACGAACGCCGCGATCATCGAATCCCCGCATCCGAGCCCCTTGTCGGCCTCGCGCGGTTTCTTCGGGTCGCGCCCGTTCTCTCGGGCCAACCAGGCGCTGGTCGCCATGGGTGCGCAACCCGTGGACTGGGCGCTTCCGCCCGCCACATCCCCCGCCTACGGGCAGCTGCAACCTACGGCCTCCAAGCCGATACCGCCGCTGGTGCCCCGAGCCGACACCCCGGCAACCCCCGCACCGCAAGCGCCCACCATGACACCTCTGCTGTAAGCGAGGCATCCTAATCCGCTACTATGCTGGGATACCGGTCTGCGGCCAACCGACCGCAACCCGACCAGCCACCAATCGTTGGAGCACACCATGGCACTTTTCCCACCACAACCGAACATCCCGCAACCGATGCCGCCGATGCCGCAACAACCGACAACCCCGACATCCGCGGGCCTGTCGCCCGACGATCTCAACCACGCACGGCAGCTGGCCGACCGCATCCGCGCACGGTTCGCGCAAACCCTCGTGGGCCAGGACAACCTGCGTGAAGCGCTGATTGTCACCATGGTCTCCGGAGGGCATATCCTCATCGAATCTGTCCCCGGCTTGGCCAAAACGACCGCAGCGCAGACGCTGGCGACATCAGTGTCGGGCAGTTTCAAACGCGTGCAATGCACCCCCGACCTCATGCCGTCCGACCTGGTAGGCACCCAGGTCTTCGACTTCTCCACGCAGCGGTTCAGCACACAAATCGGCCCGATTCACGCGAATTTCGTGCTGCTTGACGAAATCAACCGTTCCAACGCGAAAACCCAGTCCGCGATGCTCGAAGCGATGGCCGAAGGCGCCACGACCATCGGCGGGGAACGTATCGCGCTGCCGCAGCCGTTCATGGTGATCGCCACCGAGAACCCGATTGAGGAAGAAGGCACGTTCAATCTGCCTGAAGCGCAGATGGACCGATTCACAATGAAGGCGGTCATGGGCTATCCCAGCGCTGACGAGGAGCAGCGCATGCTTGCCATGCTCACCAAACGCGGTTCCGACACCGTCGACGCCAAAATGCTCGAAGGCGACGTTCTCTCGCTTGCCGACGTCGAGTTCCTGCGCGCCGCCGCCCGACGGGTTCACGTCTCCGAAGCGATCATGGGCTATGCGGTCGATATCGTGGCGACCTCCCGAGGCGCCGGAACCCACCCAATCGCGGATTTGTCGGCAAAGGTCCGTCTCGGTGCCAGCCCGCGCGCTTCCATTGCGCTCATCCGCGTCGGACAGGCAGCCGCCCTGCTCGCCGGACGCGACTATGTGATTCCTGAAGACGTCAGGATGTTCGCGCATGAAATCCTGCGCCACCGCATCCTGCTGACCTTCGAAGCGCTCGCCGACGGGGTGACCAGCGACCAGGTGGTCGACTCCGTCGTGGCGACGGTGCCGGTGCCATGATCGACGGCATGACAGGCACCGCAAACGGCAGCATTGCCGGAGACATGACCGGCGGCGACGCAATCCGCAGGAAAATCGAAGCGCTCGCCACCACGCTCAGTTTGCCGACCGTCCGGCGGGCGTTGGGCACCCTTGAAGGCGAACACCCTTCCCACCGGCGGTTCGGCAGCGACGACATCATGGACATCCGCCCGTACGAGCCCGGAGACGAGGCGCGTCGCATCGATTGGCATACAAGCGCGCGCAGTGGCAGGCCAATGGTCGTCCACAGGCAGCGGCGGGTCACGTCTCGCGTATGGATGCTAATGGACACAGGCCGGGAGATGACCGGCTCGTGCGAGTCGGGGGAAATGGCGTGGCAGGTTGCGGCGAACGGCCTGCGGATGTTTGCCGCGTTGAGCTTGCGCAGGTCCGACGACATCTCCTTGGTCTGCGCTGATTCGGCGAGTATCACCAGAGTGCCGTTCCATGGCGGTTTCGCCCAGTTCGAGCACACGCTCGACCGCGCGCTGGAACGCCCTTGGGACCATCCGCGCAATATGGATGCCCTGTTGGATTATGCGCGGCGGATCAGCGACCGTAACGCCTTAATCGTGCTGGCGACCGACGAGCACGCGCTTGGCGAGCGCCAGCTCGGCGCGATCCATGCCATCGCTCGGACCCACCCGATGGTGATTGTCGATGTGGAGACCATCAATCCGTTCACTGTCCGTCAGCGTGCGGTCGCCGACGCCGATACCGGCAGAAGGTTGCCGGCGTTCCTCATCGACGCCGTGAGCAAACGCGAAGTGGACACTCACCGCAGCTATCTCGCCGCCCAGCTCGAAGCCCAGTTGCATGCCGGGGGTTCGACGCTTATGCGCGCTCCATCAAGCGAAGCCATGTTCCGCTCTTTCGTGCGCACGGTATCCGTGACACTTGCACGCACCGGCTTCTCGACCCACCCGGTGGCTCCCCCGCAGGCCGTTGGCGCGACCGGCAAGGCAGGAGAACGCTTATGAGCACTGCTATCACCGCCATCGTCCCTATCGTTGCGGCCATCAAGCTCGACGATCTCAAACCCGAGCAGCCGTACACCGGCGCCGGCGCCATCGCTGCTGTCCTTGCGGCCTCGCTCGCCTTGGCATGCCTGTTTGTCGTCTTGGCTGTCGTGCTGTCCAAACCGCGTCGATCCCGCCCACAGGCCAAGCGAGCGCATCGCGGGGTGCATCACCAGACCAGCGGCACCCGGGTGTGGCACCGGCGCATCGACGAAGTGGTAGACCGATTCCATGCGGGCGACATCAGCCGAGACCAAGCCTTCGCCCAACTCGCCTCGCTGGCACGCGCATACGCATCCGGTATGGCGGACGACACCATGGAAACCCGGACCCTGTCAGATCTCAACCGCACGATACCGACGTCCACAGGCAACGAGAAAGCCGGATTCATGCTGCTGCGTCAGACCATCGCGGCCTTGTATCCACCGGAATTCGCTGATGAACGGTACAATGACGCAGCCCGGTCGACCAGCGTCGAACAGGGAGCCGAATGGGTATCCACACTCGTTGAAAGGTGGCGCCGATGAGATGGCAATGGCCTTGGGCCGCGCTAATCGCCTTGGGCGCCGCCTGCGTAATCGCGGCAGGCGCCTCAGTGTTCGCCGCATGGCGGGAACGCAAGGCGTCCGGGCGCAATCCCGACCTCAAATCGTACAGCCTTGACGAAGACCTGAACACCGAGCATGCCTCCGAGCTGTTCCGCCAATGGAGGACCTTCAACCGGATTGCGGCGGGCGCACTCGTCGCGGCACTGATCCTATCCGTCTCACTGGTCGCCCGGCCCTCGACCATCAACGAGGAACAGGAACGCTCGGCGAGCCGCGATATCGTCCTATGCCTCGACGTGTCCGGCTCCACACTCCCCTACGACCGGCAAATCATCGACACGTATCTCAAACTCGTGTCGAATTTCCAAGGCGAGCGCATCGGCATGAGCATCTTCAACTCGACTTCACGCACAGTGTTCCCGCTGACCGACGACTATGCGCTGGTGACCAGCCAGCTCAAATCCGCCGCATCGATTCTCAAAGGCGTGCAGACGCAGGATGACATCGACAAGATGAGCGATGAAGACTATCAGAAGGTCTCCGATTGGCTGGACGGCACACAGAACAAGACCAACGCGACATCCCTGATCGGCGACGGGCTCGTCAGCTGCGCGGCGATGCTGCCCGGTTTCGCGTACGGCAATGCTGCGCAGCCGGCGTCCTCCGCCAAAGGCGCCGCGCGCCGGCGTTCGTCATCCATCGTGCTGGCTACTGACAATGTCGTGTCCGGGCAGGAGACCTACACGCTCAAGCAGGCACTCGACTTGACCCGCACGGCCTCCATCAGCGTGGACGCGGTGTATGCCGGTGCCAAGGAGAGCCTGAGCGACACAACGACCACCAGCCTCAAAAAGCAGATTGAATCGCACGGCGGCACGTTCATGTCCCAAGCCGACGGCTCATCAATCGAATCCATGGTCCGGACCATCGAAGAGCGCCAAAGCGCGCACAGCAAACGCGACGCGCAATCAGCCGTCGATGACGCCCCGGGCTGGTGGACACTCGCCCTCGCGGTGTGCATCATCGTATGGCTCGCATTCGCTTGGAGGCTGAGACGATGAACGGATGGACACTATCCCCCGCACTCGGCTGGCCGGCAGGCGTCGCGCTCGCCGTGATCATGACGGCATGTGCGATCGCTGAGATTGTCATCCACATCCGGCAGCGCGCCGCAAGCGACGAAACCGTGGCCTCATGCGTGCGACGGACGCTGATCTGCCTGCTGACTGCCGTCGCAGTGTTGACACCAAGCACCGTCGCAGAAACCACCAGCAAAGCGGTCAACGCGACCGACATCGTCATCGCCATCGACACCACGAGCTCCATGGCGGTCAAAGACGCGACCTACGGCGACGCGACGACAATCAGCCGTCTCGACGCCGCGAAACACGCCGTCCACGACCTGACCAAAGCCTATCCCGCAGCCAGTTTCTCCGCGATAAGCTTCGGGGCGAGCGCCTCGCTGGATGTCCCGCTGACGCCCGACACGCTTGCCATCGACAATTGGGCGGATTCACTGAGCGTCGAGCCCACGGCGGCATCGTCAGGATCGTCGCTGGACACCCCGCTGGACAAATTGCTGCTCACGCTCAAAGACATCCGCCAACGCCATCAGGACGACACCATTGTGCTGTTCCTGATCAGCGACGGCGAGCAGACCTCGACCACCACGCGCAGAACCTACTCGTCGTTACGCCGGTATCTCGATGATGCACTCGTGCTGGGCACCGGATCGGCCACAGGCGGACAAATCCCCGCCGACGGTTCAGATGACAGTCCTGACGGCCAGGAAACCTGGGTGACCGACCCGACCACCGGCCAGCCCGGTATTTCAAAACTCAGCCCGGATACGCTGAGCACCATCGCCGACGAGCTCAGCGGCACCGCTGTCATGCTGGACGCCACCCACACCGCGACCGATTCGCTGCCGAAGGCGTCCAAGACGTGGCGGACCACCTCCACCGCAAAGACACGGCAACGTACCACACCCGTGGTCTGGCCGATCGCCATCGCCATCGCCGCGCTGCTGGCATGGGAGTTCGGTGCATGGGTAGGAATGTCAAGGAGACTGCTATGACCGCTACGAACGGCACATCGAACTCGCTGCCGGAACCGCCTACCACCGGCGCGAAACGCGCCGCGCTCGCGGTTCGCATCGCGCTGGTTGTGCTCGCATGCCTCGCGCTGGCTCTGGCCATAGTCGCGGCGGCTAATCTGCAAGCCCAAAGCGCCTATAACCAGGCCACCGCAAGTCTCAAAGCCGATTTGGCGGCGTCGGCGAAGGCCACTGCAGACTGGTCGACGCTCGCGGCCCGTCAAGAGCAGACCGACGACCAGTTCGCCGAGGCAGCGACATGGAACGCCGTCCTGCTGCCTGAGCTCAAACAGCTCATCGCCGCCAACAGCGCCACATCGCACACCCTGACCAAGCGCATCGCGGCGGAACTCAAACAGCAGCAGGGCGCGGCTTCGTCCTCTTCAGCCGATTCCGGGGACGGTTCGGCGCAACAGCCGTCGGCTTCTTCGTCCCCATCGTCTTCCCAGGACGGGTTGAACGACGAACAACGTCAACAGGTCCAGGATCTGCTCAAATCCAACCAGTCCCCCTCACCCTCACCATCGACAAGCTCCACCACGGGAACGACAACCCCCACGCCCAGCGGGAGCGTCAAACCATGGTGAGTGCCGGTCAGGCTTGCGCTTGAGACGACAAAACGGCGACAGCACAAGCCTGATCAACTTTTGACCACATCAAAGCGTCAAGCGTGCATCAGGACGCGTCATACGCTTCGATGGAAGCATGACATCATTCACACTATTCCAACCATCACCGTCCATAGGCGGACCGGGGGCATGCACATGCCGGCGTGCCGCCGCAGCAGCAATCGACGCACTCGACACCGCGTATTTCCACACCCGCGCGGGCGCAACGGCACTCGACGAATGCACGGCACTCGCCAACGCCGCACACTGGCAGGGCCAGGCCGCGACACTGATGAGACAATCACTCAACACGCTGATCGTCCAAGCCGACACCATCGGCCAACGCGCACGCATCATGCTCGCCAACCGCCGGGAGGACGCGCAATGACATGGCAGGTCACATCCAGCATCTCAGGCGGCCCGACGTTGAGCGTCCCCGATGCACAGCAGTTCCAAGCACTGATCGCTTCGCTTGAGCAGGCTTCGCACAGGATGTCGCTTCAGGCAAGGCTATGGTCCGAGGCGCGCGAACGCATTGTCTCCTCCCAGCTTCAATCCGGATACTGCCCGGCCAATCGACAAATCAGTCCCAGCAGTCCCGGCAACGCCGGCAACGCGTTCCGGCATATTCCCCTGCGGCACCGCGAACTGTCGCACTGGTGCGATGAACAGACCCGCGACTGCCAGGCCATAGCCGCACGGCTAGATACGCTCTCCCGGCTCGTGGCTCGTGCCCACGGCCTGTATATGGATGCCGAACACCGCGCTTCGTCGTACGGCGGTTCAATCCCCACAGATCCGCTGGCCACATCCGCACCGAGTCTGAAAGGGCTGGCCGCTTCGATTCTCGAATCCATCGGATCCATACGAGCAGGCGGCGACGCGCGGCAGGCGGCGCTCGAAGCGCTGCATTCCACCGCCCCCTATCATGAGGCCATCATGGCAGGGTTCAGCGCCATGGTGCTCGGCGGCATCGCAGTGACACGGATCGCAGGCGGCAACGCCCCCGGCAGCGACGACGGGACGGGCAGCGGCACGGGCAGCGCCCGGAGAGCAGACGATCTGTTCCAAGGCATGCTCACCAAGCAACGCGTCAACATCGCCGCCGGGCAACTCGCCGCACTCACCACCTCACTCAACGATAACCGGCAAGGCAACCGTCTCGATCTGACCCGGCAGCACCCTCCCCGGCAGGTCGTGCAACCGGTCGACGACATCGCCGGCGCCATCGCGCAACTGCGTTCCCTTGCCGAAAGCCAATACGGCACCGGAGCAGACAACGGCCTGTCGTATGCGACGATTGCAATCCAACGCTACCGGCGTGAGGACGGGAGCGTGGGATGGCTCGTCATCGTGCCCGGCACCGACGGCCACGCGGATTCCCCGTTCGGCTGGCCGCAGAATATCGAGCTGATGAGCAGCGACGCGAATACCAGAATCGGGGCCGACAGTGCGCGGATGGTTATGGAAGCCATGGATCGCGCCGGCGTCGGGCGCGACGACCCCGTCGCCGTCATCGGGCATTCCCAAGGTGGTATCGTGGCCGCCACACTCGCCGCCGACAGCGGGTACAACATCAGGCATATCGTCACCGCAGGCTCGCCCGTGGCGAACCATCCAATCCGCGAAGGCGTATGGACGACAAGCATCGAAATGGACGACGAACTGGTTGCGGCGCTGGATGGCACGCCTAATCCGGCCGGCGAATCATGGCTCACCATCCGCGGCTCGGTCAGCCGACAATCCGAACACCATGACAGCAATACTGCGGATATGGCTTCGCCGGTGCCGCAAAGCGTCAAACGTCGTGAAATGTCACATCATCTGAAATTCCATCAAACGGCGTATGCCAATGCGCTCGCGCTTGGGTCCGGGGCGGTGTCCTCGCATGACCGGCACTTCAGCCAAGTCGTCGGCGGCACGCTAGAGGAAACCAGCTACTGGCAGGGCCGCATGACGCGATGAGAGCGGCGGCGGGAGCATGACCGCCGCCGGTTCACGGTAGGAAGTATCCTGAGCAGTATGAAGCTTACTGACATCACCCCAGCAATCGCACTGACCCCGCTCGACGGGCGCTACCACAAGCAGACGGCCCCCTTGGTGGAATACATGAGCGAACCGGCGCTCAACCGCGAGCGCATGCGCGTGGAAGTCGAATGGATGATCCTGCTCGCCAACGGGTTCTCCGGCAATGGCAACCAGCCGATCGTTCCCGGTGTCAAGCCGCTGACCGAGGCTGAGCAGGAGTATCTGCGCGCCATCCCCGAACAGTTCGGCGCGGAGGGCATCGCCCGTCATGCGGCGCATGAGGCGATTACGCATCATGACGTGAAGGCGGTCGAATACTATATCGACGACGAACTGGACAAAGCCGCCGACGCGCTCGGTGAAGACACCCAGCTGACCCATCTGAAAACCCTGGTGCATTTCGCCTGCACGAGCGAGGACATCAACAATCTGTCCATCGCCCGGTGTGTGAAGAACGCGATTGAACAGGTGTGGCTGCCTGACGCGCAGGCGATTGTCGACCTGCTGACCGAAAAGGCCGAACAGTATCGCGATATGTCCCTGCTCGCCCTGACCCACGGCCAGCCTGCCACGCCGACCACGCTGGGCAAGGAACTCGCCGTGTTCGTCCACCGCCTCAACCGCCAGCTCAAGCATGTGCGCGAACAGGAATACCTCGGCAAGATCAACGGCGCCACCGGCACCTTCGGTGCGCATCTGGCAGCTCTGCCGGACGTCGACTGGATCGCCGTCTCCCAAGAGTTCGTCACCAACCGTATGGGACTGACCTGGAATCCGCTGACCACGCAGATCGAAAGCCACGACTGGCAGGCTGAGCTGTACGGCACCATCAGCCATACCAACCGCATCCTGCATAATCTCGCGGTTGACGTGTGGATGTACATCTCACGCGGCGTGTTCGCCCAGGAACCGGTCAAGGGCGCCACCGGCTCCTCCACTATGCCGCACAAGGTCAATCCGATTCGCTTCGAAAACGCTGAAGCCAATCTCGAGATCTCCTGCTCCTTGCTGGACACCCTGTCCGCCACGCTGGTGGAAAGCCGTTGGCAGCGCGACCTGACCGATTCCACCACGCAGCGCAATATCGGCTCCGCGCTCGGCTATTCCGTCCTCGCGCTGACGAACCTGCTCGGCGGCCTCAAGTCCATCCATCCCAACGAGATCGTCATCAGCCGCGAGCTGGATGAGAACTGGGAGGTGCTCGGCGAGCCCATCCAGACGGCGATGCGCGCCGGCGAGCTGGCAGGCGAACCCGGTATGGATCATCCGTACGAGAAAGTCAAGGAGCTCATGCGCGGCCACAGCATCGGCAAGGCAGACGTCGAACGGTTCATCGACGAGCAGTCCTTCGATTCGGCCACCGCGGCACGGCTCAAGGCGCTGACACCGGCCACCTATACCGGCGCCGCGTCGAAGCTGGTCGATTTCGACCGCCAGTAACCACCAGACATCAGGCGCAGGGCGTGTGCCCTAGCGAGCTCGCATTCGCGCGTCTGACAGTCCGCCAACGAAGGCGCGTCACAGCCGGGCAAGGCCGTGACGCGCCTTTGCCACGTTCATAACCGCAGACCCATCGGGGGCTGCGTCATGTCTACCCCGGAAAGACAAGCCGTGCATCACACCCCAGCATCACCGACAGATGATATCGCCCCCAAGGACGCAGACGCATCCAAGCGTCCCGGACAAGCCTCGCCGTCTGGGCACGAGGATGCGCAAACAGCCACGATCCATGACGTCCCGCCCCGCAGAACCCGTGATTTCACAGACCTGACCCACGCGGTCGCCGCGTTGCTCGCCATGGTGGCCGTCCTCCTGATCGCCGCCTATCTCAACGGCATGACCAAAGGCGTGGAAACCGATGCACGCAACGCCGGTCAAGCACTCAACTGGCTGATGGACGTTCCCACCACCATGCTGCAGCAGCTGACCGCTGTATGCATCGTAATCAGTGTGCTCATTCAAATCCTGATGAACCGCGAATGGCTGCACTCCGTCGTCTCGATCCTCGCGCTGCTCAGCGGTTATGCCTGTTGTGCGCTGCTGAGCGCCGGACTCCACGCCACCGGCAATATCAACCTCATCTCCGCGCTCGCATCAAACGGGACGGGCGCCTCCCCACTGTCCCTGCTGCCGGATATCTATGCCGGTCTTGGAGCATTCCTCACCGTCGCCGGGCCTAGGCGCATCCATTCCACCGTCCGGTGGGGTTGGAACACGCTATATATCGTCGCAGCAATCCTGGTCATCGTCTCTTGGCATTCGGTGCCCGGCGTGCTGGTCTCATTCGCATTGGCCCGTGTCATCGGCATGCTTATCCGATTCGCTGCCGGTAGTGAAAACAAAGGCATCTGGGGCAAACACCTGGTCGAAGCCCTGCGCGGGGTCGGCATTGATGCCGCATCTGTGGCACGACGCATCGACGCGAATAACGACAACGCGGTCATCCAAACCTGCGTGGATGACGATCTGATCGAGAATTCGCGTATCTACGACGTTACGGACACCAATGGCCACGACTACGTGGTTTCCGTGCTCGACGACCAGAAACACAGCGCCGGCTATTTCAGCCAGCTGTGGCAGTGGATCCGGCTCAACGGCGTCGTCGTACGCCGCGACCGTTCCGCACAAGACGCAATGCACCATCATCTCGCCATGCTCCTCGGCTTGCGCAATATCGGCTTGCAAACCCCTTCGGCATACGGAGTGGCGGATGCCGCGGAATCCTCGATTCTGATATTCGATTCGAACACCCGGCTCGCACCGTGTGATTTGCAGCATTTGAGCGACGCCCAGGCGCGGGACCTGCTCACATACCTCAACCACGCCAATATGCGTGGATATACCCACCGCAGAATCACCCCGTCCACCATCGCGCTGCTGGATGGTGCCACTCCGATCATCGCCGGATGGCAGAACGGCGACTGCGCAAGCAACGCCGCGAACATGGCCCTCGACAAGGTCCAGCTACTCGCCCTGCTGTGCGCCTCGATTGGTGTGGAACGCTCCATTGCCGCAGCGCGGGAAATCTGGGGGGACGCCACGTTGATTGACATCGCCCCGTTCGTGCAGAAAGCCGCGGTGCCTGCTGCGACACGTGCGATGCCAGGTTGGGACAAACACTTGCTCGGCACCTTGCGCGACGGGCTGAAAACCCTGCTGCCCGAAGACGCCGACGAACAGCTGGAAACCGTCACGCTCTCACGCTTCAGCCTGCGATCGTTCATCGCCCTAACCCTGACCATCGTCGCCATCGCGGTGATCTTCACACAATTGCGTCCTGACGCGATGATTGAGGCGATCCGCAACGCGAACCCGTGGTGGGCGCTGTTGTGCATGCTGTTCAGCATAGTCGCGTGGATGGGCACAGGCCTGACCCTCGCCGCGTTCATGGACAAGGACAAACGCCACATCTTCGGCATCTTCTGCTCGCAGGCGGCATCCGGCTTCACGGCGGTGTCCATGCCGGCAGGCGTCGGCCCGGCGTTCGTGAACCTGCAATTCTTGCGCAAAAGCGGCTACAAGAACACCTCGGCGACCGCAATCATGAGCGCCGTCGTCGTCTCGCAGGCGCTCACCACGGTCGCACTGCTGCTCGGCATCGGCATTTTCTCCGGCCGCAACACCCTCTCGGGCATGGTGCCCACCAACACTTTGATTATCGCCATTGCCATCGTTGCCTTGGTGATTTCGCTGGCGATGATCATTCCGCCGGTGCGCAAGAAAATCATCACCACCTACCTGCCGATCGTCCGCTCGTATGCGCGCCAGCTGGTCGAGATGCTCACCAAGCCTAAGGAGTTCGGCATCGCCATCGCGGGAGCGATCATCCTGAATCTCGCCATCGGCATGGGGTTCTGGGCCGCGCTCCTCGCCTTCGGATACCGGACGAATCCCATCGAAACGATGTTCATCTTCATCCTCGCGAACACCTTGGGTTCGGCGGTGCCGACCCCGGGCGGCCTGGGCGCCATCGAAGCGGCCCTGACCTTCGCATTCAGCTCAGTCGGTGTGCCTGCGGCGGTGGCGTTGTCGGCGACCCTGCTATACCGCATCTGCTTCTACTGGCTGCGTATCCCGCTCGGCGCGCTTGCCATGCATTGGTTGGACCACCACAATCTCATCTGAATGTGCCGATTTCCCAAAAAGTGGCGGAAAACCCAAGAAAATAGCCGTGTTTCTCTAGAATCTGCGCTATTATCGACTGTTGACACGGCCTTCGTAATGTGAAGGCCCCTGACAAGAAGGATGCTTTATGGCATACAACAAGTCTGATCTCGTCTCGAAGATCGCTCAGAAGTCCAACCTGACCAAGGCTCAGGCCGAAGCCGCCGTGAACGCGTTCCAGGATGTGTTCGTCGAGGCAATGAAGTCCGGCGAGGGCCTGAAGCTCACCGGTCTGTTCTCCGCTGAGCGTGTCAAGCGCGCTGCGCGCACCGGCCGCAACCCGCGCACCGGCGAGACCATCAAGATCCCGGCTTCCTACGGCGTGCGCATCTCCGCAGGCTCCCTGCTGAAGAAGGCCGTCGCCGAGTGAGCTGATTCCAGTTTCACCCTGTGACTCAGGACAAGGAAACCCCGGCCATTGGCGGCCGGGGTTTCCTGTTTCTATGCAATCTGTAGCCGCCCAGAGCATGACGTGCGGTCCGTAACGTACGGTCCTAACGTGCGGCGACACTCCTGCGACGCTTGCGATTGCAGGCTGCGCACACAGTCAGGCCTGTGGCGTGGATTCCTCGAGCTTGGCTAGCACCTCGTCGAAGGCTGGGGACGGGCCAGCGTCGAAGGGGTCGAGCATGACCACCTCGCCATGCACCGGTTCGGTCAGCGTCAATCGGGTCCAATCGCATGTATAGCGCGCCCCACACCGCATCGCCTCCCGGACGAACTGTCCACGCATGGCCGCACGCGTATCGGCGGGCGGTCGGTCAACTGAACGCCCGACATCCTGTTCAGAGACGAGCACGCGCATCATGCCGCGACGTACCAAAGCCGGGTACACACTGCCGTTGACGATATCGTGATAATCCATATCAAGCTGTTGGGCGCGCCACGGGTCAATGTGCCGCCCATGCCCGCCGAGCGCGGACAGCAGCCGGTATTTCGCAGCCCAATCGAGTCTGTCGGCGAGCGCGGCCACATCATTCGCGGCGATGAGGTCAAGCAGCTCCTGCCAATCGTCCAGTACGCGAGACACATCGGTTCTGGGTAGTGTTCCACAGACAGTGTCCGGATCTGCGGTGACCGCCTGCCTGACGATATCGAGATAATGCTGTTGGATGTCCAGTGCGCTGGCCGAACCTTCCGGATGCCATACCGCATTCGGCTCGCCTCGGTCGGCGGCGAGCCGCACAGCCGTTCTGCCGGTGATATCGCGACTGATCGCCCGATTCGCAAGATTGGGGTCGGCAAGCGTGCACGCCTGGAATCCCGAGGCGCGTCCGGAACGCACGCTGGATTCGATAACCCCGAGGACCAGATGCGTGGTGGCGAGTTTCATGAACGTGACGAACTGTGAACGGTTGGAATCGCCGATAATCACATGCAGCCGACGGAATTGGTCGGGGTCTGCGTGCGGTTCGTCCCGGGTGTTGACCATCGGACGAGCCCTCGTAGTCGCTGAGGACACCGCCTCATCGAGGTAATCGGCGCGCTGGGACAGTTCGAATCCATGATCAGTGACCCTGCCCGCACCGGAAAACAGCTGCCTGGTGATCAGGAACGGCAACAGCTCGCGTTCGATGACCGGAAGCGGCACGTAGCGGCGAACCAGATAATTCTCATGGCATCCGAAGGCGTGCCCCGCGGAATCGACGTTGTTCTTAAACACGTGGACCATGGCATGCTCACCGACTTTGGCGCGAATGCGTTCCTGCGCTTGAAGGGCGAGCTTGCGGATCACCGATTCGCCGGCAAGGTCCTGTTCGAGCGCGTCGAAGGGGTCGCGCGTTTCAGCGGTCGCATACTCCGGATGCGAGCCCACATCGAGGTAGAGTCTGGCGCCATTGCGCAGATAAGTGTTCGTTGAACGCGCCTGTCCGACCACGGGCAGGAACATCGTCGCCGCTACTTGTCTGGCATCGATACGGCGTTCGCCGCCGGTCATGGAGACTCCGTATTCGGTTTCGATGCCGAAAATTCGCTCGCCTGTCCCGTATTGCGGCGAATGCGCCGCGTGTGCCCCGTCGGAGCCTGTGAGCGCATGGGTACCGCTGTCGCGCAGCTGCGGCATCACTGGCCGCCTTGCTGCACGAAGCTGTTCACATAATCCTGCGCGTTGGTTTCCAAGGTGGAGGCGATATCGTCAAGCACCTGGTCGAGCGCGTCGGTTTGGGTTTCGGCTTGCGCACGTTCCAGCGGCTGTTGGCTGTTATCGGCACGTTGTTCCTGTCGCGCCTGACCTTGGGCGAATTCCTGTGGCATAGCCCACTCCTTTCGATTCGACCGATTTGGTCCCGAATTCCAGCGTACCGCGCCGGGATGGGCATCCACCAGCAGATGACCGAACCGGGGTTCACAGCCTGTACATGGCTGTACCGGCACACACGATCAAATTGAAGCCGTCCGGCGATCAGTGCAGATACGGACGCAACTGGTCAATCAACAGACCGTTGCTGGCCACGACGTCGTTTTCCTCACGCCAACGGATGTCGTTCCCGTCCCAGCGGGACACCTGGCCTTGCGCCTCGCGCACCACCACCGTGCCAGCGGATACGGCGGGAATATCCCATGAGTGCAGATGCGGTTCGAAATACGCATCATACGTGCCATCAGCCACCCGGCACATGTCGAGCGACACCGGTCCAACCCGCTTGATGTCGGCAGGCTTGCCAGCGAGCGCGGCCACCACGTGCAGCGCGCGTTCCGATTCCGACGGCACGTAGGACATGCCATAGCTGATGACGGAACCTTCCAGGGTTGCGCGAGTGGTGGGGATGATTTTCTGACGTTTGTCGCCGAACGGCGTACGCCAGATGCGAATCGCCCCTTTGCCCCGCGCGGCAAGATACGTCAGCTCGAGCGCCGGGGCATGGACGATGCCGAGAATCGGGTTCGCTCCCCCGTGCTCGTCAATTTCGAACAGGGAGATTGTGACCGCCCATTCGGACATGTCACGCACGAAATTAATGGCACCGTCGATCCTGCCGACACACCAATAGCGTTCTCCCGGCTGGCAATGCTCCGGGCGGTCATGCCAGAACCCGTTGAACCGGTCAAGATAGGTCAAGCGGTTCTCGATGAACGGCACGAGACGTTCATTCACCGGCAACACCGGAGGTTCGCCGGGGACATCCGGGATATGCGCCTCGACCATACTGGACGGGTTCGCCTGCGCCTGGAACGCATGCTTGCCCACGTCCTGCGCCACACGGGCGGCTTCAAGCGCCAGCTGCTGCAGATCCATGTTTCACCTCACCTGTCGTTCGCCGGCCTGTCCGGCTCGGGCGGCGCAACGCCGTTCAGGCCAGCTATTGCCACGCCACACATCACAAACACCTTCTTGGGGTATCTTACCTGTCGGCGATGATGTCACGCAGCACATCCGCCGCGGATTTGCCCTGAGCCAAGCCATCACGCACGGCGTGTTCGCAACGCGCCCGCGTCCATGCCAGCGGATCGGACATATCGAAGCCGAACAACGAGCCGTCCAGTTCACGCACTGTCAGCCGCGACCACGATGCCGCCACGACTTGAGGAGTGAACTCCTCGACGATATTCGCCCGCAACCATGCGCGGGTCGTCTCCGGCGCCTGCACGGCGGCCTCGGCTACCAAAGCGTCGGCGTCAGAATCTTCAAGACGCTCAGTGCGCGCCTTCACCGCCTCGAACAGCGAAATCTTCGGGTCCAAGGCCGCCCAGCGCAGGTCAAGCGCGGCGATGCTCGGGTCCGACCAAGACGCCTCGCGCCCTGATCGGGCGCCCAACCGGCGGCGCATCCGCTCCAGCAGCTGCCATTTGAGCAGCCATTCCAGGCGCGACCCCTCGTCGGCCATCGTCAAGCGCGTGTCGTCATCCGCATGTCTGACCGCGGCGACATCGGCAAGCGCCCGACGCCACAATCCGATCATCCGACGTGTTTGTACATCCGGCCACACCGGGGTGCCTTGGCTGTCGGTGCCGTAGCGCATCGCCGCGACCTCGAACACGGCGGTAAGCAGCCGCGTCTGAATCTGCCATGCGGTCATTGTCCCGCCATCGGCGAGCTGCAGCGGGACACCCAACGTCAAGTCATGCGAAACCTCGTGCATCGCCGCGACCGGATCATCCAACGCCACTTGCGAAAGCAACGCGTCCACATCGTAGGATACCGACGGCGCTGTCTCCAACAGCCACAACAGCAGGCTTGTCGTGCCGAGTTTCAACGCCTGCGGCACGTCCATGCGATTGGCGTCCCCGACAATCACATGCAAACGCCGATACGCATCGGTACTGTGCGATTCGTCGCGTGTATTGACGATCGGGCGGTCAAAGGTGGTCTGCAATCCGACGCGCATATGGATATAGTCGGCGCGCTGGCTGAGTTGGAAGCCCGCATGCTCACACCGCTCCCCCAGCCCAACGCGCCCTGACCCTGCGTACAGCTGGCGGGTGACCAGATGCGCGGTCATGAGCGCCGCAACCTGGTCGAAGGGCACGGAACGCAACATCATGTAGTTCTCATGCGTGCCCCAGCTGGCGCCTTTGCCATCGACATTATTGCGGTACAACGCCACCGGATTGCCGGTGCGCCGCGACGCCTCCTGTGCCGCACGATGCATGATCAAGTCGCCGGCATGGTCGTAGCGGACCGCTTCGAATGGGTCGGTCGTCTCCGGCGCGGAATATTCGGGATGCGCATGGTCGACGTACACCCTGCCGCCGTTGGGCGCGATGATATTGGTGATATGCAGCTGGGGGGCGTCCGTGAGCATGTCGGGACGGGCGGCCGCACGCTCCAACCGGTGTCCGCGTGCGTCATTGACCGGGTCCTCCTGCCGGTAATCCCAGCGGATATCCCCACGGGTGTCGTCGTCGGCGGCGGCGACCACATCGAAGCTCAGCCGCACCGGATTCGCGCGCGCATCGCCCGGCCGGCTCACCGCATATTCGGTTTCCGTCCCCATCACCCTGCGAACACTCATTCGGCCTCCTTATCCGCCGCATTCCGGCCCGTAAGACGCATCACTCGCCGCGAGCGTGGGCCTCATCAGTACCGGCATCATAACCGGTCGCATACCCTGCCCGGTACCCTGCCGCCGGCCGGATGCGCACGACACGGCCGCCGGCAATGCCGTTGATACGGGACCATTGCACCGGATCGGCGTCGAGCACGGCATCACGGGTCTCTTGGAATTCGCCGTCCACGGCGCCGGCAAGCATCGCTACGCTCAACGCGACGTCCGAGCCGGTCTCAATCGACGCCTTGACCGCCCGGGTTTTGGCACGGTCGACGATGTTCTTGAGCATCGCGCCCGAGACGACATCGCCCAGATACAGCGGGGACCACACGCCGGAATCGTCAAGCACATCCGCCACATGCCGGTGTTCGCCATGCGCGAACAAGTCATGCACCAGCACCCCAACCAGCGCATCGACATCGACTCCGGGTTCCAACGGCAGGTCATCGGTCAGATAATGCCGCACAATCTGACAAGCCTGCGACTCGCGCGGCCGGTCGATGCGGATTTTCACATCGAGCCGCCCAGGCCTCAACACCGCTGGATCGATCATGTCCACACGGTTCGAGGCGCCGATGACCATCACATTGTCCAGCCGCTCCACACCGTCCAACTCGGCCAGGAACTGCGGGACAATCGTCGTCTCCACGTCGCTGGACACGCCGGAACCGCGCGTACGAAGCAGCGAATCCATCTCGTCGATGAATACGATGACCGGACGCCCGTCAGCCGCACGCTCCCTGGCACGGCGGAAAATCAGGCGAATCAAGCGTTCCGACTCCCCCACGTATTTGTTAAGCAGTTCCGGGCCCTTGACTGACAGGAACACCCCGGAACCGGCATCCGTCCCTTGGGCGAGCGCATGGGCTACGGCCTTGGCGATCATCGTCTTGCCGTTGCCGGGAGGGCCATATAGGAGAATGCCCTTCGGCGCGTTGAGATGATACCTGCGGTACAGCTCCCGGTGTTGGAACGGCAGCTGGACGGCGTCCCGGATACGCCCGATCTGCTCGTCAAGCCCGCCGATGTCGTCGAAGGTGACATCCGGGGTCTCTTCCAGAACTAAATCGGCATCCTCCTGCGGCGGAAGTACGTCGAGCACGAAACGTCGGGCGGCATCAGTCAGCACACGGTCCCCGGGTTCCAGCGTCGATTCGAGCGGCACCGCAGCCGGACGGACGACTTGCAAGGCTCCGCCCGCATCGGCGACCAGTACGCGGCCGTCCGCGAACACCTGCTTGACGTGCAGCACGGCACCGAGACGGTCTGCGTCCCTGCGGCCGACGATCACCATATTCTCGTTGAGCAGTACCGTATCCCCCGGCTTCAGGCGCGATGCCTGCAAAGTCGTCGAGACGGGGACAATCATGCGGCGGGTACCGGAAAGGATTTCCGCGCTCGCGTGCTGGACACCAAGGTCATCAGTGGTGCAGGATTCGACCGCGACCATCGTCGCGAAATTCAGCGGTGGCTGAGCGAACTGGCCAAGTTGGGATTTTGCCTTCGTCAGCTCCTGGCTTGCGCGGGTGAGAGCAGCTGCCAGCGCATGGTTCTTCGCCATCAGCTGATCATTGGCTTGTGCGAGCTCATCGAGGGCGCGATCCCGCGCTTGAAGCGCATCGGTTTGGCAGTCCGCCGGACCGGACCCCTGTGCCGTTCTCGTCTCGTCGTCGTTCATCGTCGTCTCGCTTCCTGCGGTGGCCGTCACCGCTCCTGCAGGTCGTTCCTCGTCGCGTAGTCAGACCCGTCGGTCTTCTCCGCACGCGCACGCCTGTCCTCAATCAGCTTACGCGTCCGCAGCACGATGAACGCGAGCACGACCACGATGACCACGGCGATGACAACGTCCTCGAATACGTTGAGCACGCCCAAAATCGAGCACCAATTGTCGCCCAGCAGGTAGCCTGCGGTGACCAACACCGTGTTCCAGACTGCCGAACCGAGCAGGGTCCAGCCGCTGAACTGCATCAGGTTCATACGGTTGAAACCGGCGGGGATGGAAATCAGCGAACGCACCACCGGAATGACCCGGCCGATCAGCACGGACCATGTGCCGTAGCGGCTGAACCAATCGCTGGCACGATTGACGTCATCGCGACTCACGCCCGGAATGACGTCGGCGGCACGGTGGATGCGGTGCAGCCCGACAAGCCTCGACACGCCGTATAAGGTCAGCGCGCCGACAAGCGAACCGACGGTGGCCCACGCGATGGCCGCAGGCAGGGACATGGTGCCTCGCGAGGCGGTGAATCCCGCCAAAGGAAGGATGATTTCACTGGGAATGGGAGGAAATATGGATTCGAGTGCGATGGCGAGCATCACGCCGATGCCGCCGATGGAATCCATCAGGCTCACCAGCCATGTGGTGATGGTGCCGATGAGGCCGCCGTCTGATGTGTCGCACATGGGGGCAGTGGTCGCAAGAGCATAAACACGCATGTCGGCATTGTCCCAGTATTTTCAGACAATCGAAGGCATGACCGATGAACCTTTGCAAGCTTCCAACGAATCCGCCCCTACCCTAGCTCGCCCGGGCATCCTGGTGATGGACGTGGATTCCACGCTCATCGACCAGGAAGTGATTGACGAGCTGGGCGTCGCCGCAGGGGTCGGCGAGCAGATCGCCGCCGTGACCGCACGTGCGATGGCCGGTGAACTGGAGTTCTGCGAGGCGTTGCGCGAACGGGTCAAGCTGCTTGCCGGACTGCCGGTGAGCGTGTTCGACGAGGTGTATCACCAGATCACGTTCACCAATGGCGCGCTTGATCTGATTGACGCCCTGCACCAGCATGGCTGGACGGTTGGCGTGGTCAGCGGCGGGTTCCACGAGGTGGTGGACCGCCTGGTGCAAGATGCGCATATCGACCATGCGCTGGCGAACCGACTGGAGGTCGTCGACGGGCGACTGACCGGCAGAGTGCTCGGCGAAATCGTATGCAAGACCACGAAACTGCATGCGTTGCAGGCGTGGGCTCGACTCGACGGCATTGCCGTGGACCAGACGGTCGCGGTCGGCGACGGCGCCAACGACATCCCAATGATCAAGGCGGCCGGCCTCGGCGTGGCGTTCTGTGCCAAGCCGAAGGTGCAGCTCGCCGCCGATGTCGCAATCAACGAACGCGACCTGCGCCGGGTGCTCGGACTGCTGTCGCGTAACTGACTTGGCCTGTTTGTTCCGACGTTGAATACGCTGTCAGCGTCGGAACAAACAGCCACAGCGGGGCACCGCCCTGTTCAGTTAATCGCAGTAGGCCTCGTCGGCGAGCCTGGCGCCTCGCGCCCAATCCGCCGCGCGCATCGCTTTCTTGCCTTGCGCCTTGACCTGAATCAGTTCCAAAGGCTGGCTTTTCGTGCCAATCCACACGTGTTTCTTGCTCAACGCGAGTTTCCCAGCCCCAAGCGCCCCAGGCAGGTTCGGGTCGGCCATATCGGCGGGCGCCGCTTCCAGCACGTGCAGGGTCTGGGATTCGCCGTCTGCGCCTTCGGCATGGAGCGTACACCATGCGCCGGGATGCGGGGTGCAGGCGCGAATCTGCCGATCGGCGGCGAACACCGGTACATCGAACCGGATATGCGCGTCCTCGGTGCGGATCTTGTCTGCGACCTCATAGGCTCCCTGCGGTTGGTCAACCGGACTGATACGGCCCTCAGCCATCGCCTCGAGCGAGGCGGCAAGCAGATGCGAGCCGTCTTCAGCTAGACGCCCGAGCAGCTCCCCTGCGGTCTCATGCGCGCCAATCTCAACCGTGGACTGAGCCAGGACAGGCCCCTCATCCATACCGCGGGTGATGCGGAACACCGTTGCGCCAGTGATCGTATCCCCCGCCCAAATCGCGCGTTGCACCGGAGCGGCACCACGCCATTGCGGCAGCAGCGAGAAATGAAGGTTGTACCAGCCAAGCGGCAGCGCGTCCAACACCCGCTGTTTGAGGATTTTGCCGTAGGCGACGACCGCCGCGGCCTCAGCGCCGGTGGCGGCGAGTTCGGCGACGAAGCATTCCTCTGACGGATCGGATTCAATCACCGGCAAGCCCAATTCCAATGCGGCCTGCTTGACCGGACTCGGTGTCAATTTGCGTCCCCTGCCCTGCGGCGCGTCGGGACGGGTCAGCACCGCCACCACTTCGAAATGCTCCGTATCGGCAGCCAGCAGTTTCAGCGACGGCACCGCCACATCAGGCGTGCCTGCGAACAAGACCTTGAGCATAATCCTCGATTCTGTACATCGATGCCGTATTCCACTCGCGCATCGGCGACCGGCGCTCCGAACGGCAACAAACGACTGCAACAGCACCTTACCAGAGTGCCGGCATCGTCACGGTTCGCCGAATTCGACCGATCAGTCCCGCACCGGCGGAATCGGTACGCCCGCAGCAATCAGACAGGCGCGAAGCTTCCTCGGATCGCGGAACCGGATGCCGCGAATCCCCGCCTGATTCGCCCCGACGATGTTCATCGCCTTGTCGTCAATGAACACGCTGTCCTGCGCACGAATACCGAAACTGTGCAACGCGTACTCGTAGATATCGCGGTTCGGCTTGCGCATCCGCACCTGGCCCGAAACGACCTTGCCGTCGAGCATGCCAAGCAAATCGCAATCACGGTCGGCGATTTGATACAGATCCTGCTGCCAGTTTGACAGTCCCCACACCCCGATACCCGCGGCATGGAGATCATTAATCAGAACACGCGCACCCGTGACCACGCCAGTCAGCGAATCGCGGAAATTATCCACGTAATAGCGCATCATCGACGCCCACGGCTCGCCTTTGCGCTCGCGGACATATGCGATGCCCTCTTCGAGCGAGGCGCCGGCGTCCATCAGATCGTTCGCGTCGTAGAAGGAGGAGATGTCGTTGTCGAGGAACCCATCCACAAGCCGCTGGCTGTAGCGTGGAATCATCACTGCTTCGGGATCCCAATACAGCAACACGTTACCGAAATCGAAAATCACCTGGGTGATTGGCGCCCCTTCTGCGGCTGCGGCGGCATCCCGCGCCATCAGCTCGTCATACGCCATCTGTGGTTCTCCCGGCCAGCCTTTCATATCCACCTCACTCGGGTCCTGTTCACACCCATCGCACTGGGCTCCTATCCGTTTCCAGCATAGCCGGGACAGCGGCCGCAAGACACGACCGCCGGCGCGTGACATGCCCGTGATAACACTCTT
>NZ_JBJEIH010000082.1:1951-32219 GCF_051876855.1 Bifidobacterium sp. | reverse complement strand
CGGGGAAGTTGTTGGTCATAGACAACCGGTTGTAGGCGTCCTCCCACTTCTCCTGACGAACCAGATCGTTGAACTCCGGGATGAGGTTGCCCAGCGGGCATCCACTCATGCAGAACGGCGTGCCGCAATCCATGCACCGTGCGGCCTGCTGTGTAGTCCAAGGCTGCAAACCGCTTTCCGCATGAACGTCAAGCCAATCCTTGATGCGTTCCTCGACCGGGCGCTCAGCAAGCTCGCGACGGGTGCGGACCTTCAGGAATCCTCTTGGATCTCCCATGTCAGTGTGCTCCTTCCATGACCTGCTCGTACACGTGCTCCCACGCGCCGGGGGCGTTGAAGTCGACGTGGTTCTTTTCGGCTTGTTCCATCGCCTTGGTCATGGCGACGTAGTGCTTGGGCGTCACATGTGTGATGCGTGTGCGGGTGTGTTCCCAGTCGTCCAGCAGGCTCTGGGCGAATGCGGAGCCGGTTTCCTCGGCATGCCGCTTGACCAGACTGTGGACGAGCTCCTCGTCGGCGCCTTCCAACGGCTCAAACAGCAATGCGCCGTTCTTGCGCGCATCCGGGTTGATCTGCTCCATGTCAAGATCGAGCACGTATGCGTTACCGCCGGAGAAGCCGGCGCCGAAGTTGCGGCCCGTGGAACCGAGCACCACGACGACACCGCCGGTCATATACTCGCAGCCATGGTCTCCGACACCTTCGACCACGAAGGTGGCACCGCCGTTACGTACGGCGAATCGTTCGCCTGCACGTCCGGCGACGAACATCTCGCCTGAGGTGGCGCCGAAACCGGTCACGTTTCCGGCAATTACGTTGGTGTGCGGATCGAAGGTGATGTCTTGCTCCGGACGGATGATCATGCGACCGCCAGACAGGCCCTTGCCCGCATAATCGTTGACTTCACCGTAGACGCGGATAGTCTCACCGCGCGGGATGAACGCGCCGATGGATTGGCCGCCCGAACCGTGGAAGGTCATGTCGATTGTGTCGTCGGGCAGACCCTCTGCACCGTAACGGCGGGTGATCTCGTAGCCGACCATGGTGCCGAGCGTACGGTTCACGTTGCGGATGGGCATGTCGATGCGAACCGGTTCCTTGTGTTCAAGGGCAGGTTGCGCAAGCTCGATGAGCTTGTTGTCCAGCGCCTTTTCCAATTCGTGGTTCTGCTCGATGGTCTGATGCAGGATCGTCCCGGGAACAGGGCCGGGCTGCATGAGCACATTGCTCAGATCGATGCCGTCGGACTTCCAGCGCGCGACAGCTTCGTTCTGGTCCAGGCACTCGACATGGCCGACGGCCTCCTCAAGCGTCCGGAAACCAAGCTGTGCCAGGATTTCGCGGACCTCCTGGGCGATGTACATGAAGAAGTTGATCACGTATTCAGGCTTGCCACGGAACCGTGCACGCAATTCCGGATCCTGGGTTGCGATGCCTTGCGGGCAGGTGTTCTTCTGGCATGCTCGCATCATCACGCAGCCTTCCGTGATGAGGGCGGCCGTCGCGAAGCCGAATTCCTCGGCGCCAAGCAGAGCTGCGATCACCACGTCACGGCCGGTCTTGAGCTCGCCGTCGCACTGGACGACGATGCGGGAGCGCAAACCGTTGAGTACCAGCGTTTGCTGGGTTTCGGCCAGACCGATCTCCCACGGCGTACCAGCGTGCTTGATGGCGTTGAGCGGAGCTGCGCCCGTGCCGCCGTCGCTGCCGGAGATGAGCACCACATCGGCATGGCACTTGGCCACACCAGCGGCAATGGTGCCGACACCGAATTCGGAGACGAGCTTGACATGGATACGCGCCTTCGGATTTGCCATCTTCGCATCGTTGATCAGCTGCTTCAGATCCTCGATGGAGTAGATGTCGTGATGTGGCGGCGGAGAGATCAGCTCGACACCTGGTGTCGCATGACGGACCTTCGCAATCCACGGCGGCACCTTGGCGCCCGGCAGATGGCCACCCTCGCCCGGCTTGGCGCCTTGCGCGAGCTTGATCTGCAGATCAGTGGCGTGCACCAGATAATCGCTGGTCACACCGAAGCGTGCGGAAGCGATCTGCTTGATGCGGCTGTACCGCAGTGGATCGTTGATACGGTCATCGGATTCGCCGCCCTCACCTGAGTTCGACCTTGCCCCGATGGTGTTCATCGCGATGGCAAGCGTCTCATGTGCCTCCTGCGAGATGGAGCCGTAGCTCATTGCGCCTGTGGAGAAGCGTTTGACGATTTCGCTTGCGGGTTCGACCTCGGAGATGTCAATCGGTTTGCGGGTCTGCTTGAACTTCATGAGCCCACGCAGTGTCATGAGACGGTTCGAAGTGTCGTTGATATGCGCGGAGTACTTCTTGAACAGGTTGTAATCACCGCGCTGGGTGGACTGCTGAAGTAGGAAGATCGCTTCGGGGTCGTTGAGGTGGTCCTCACCGGTGCGACGCCACTTGTAATCGCCGCCGGTGCGCAGATTGCGGTGGGGACGGCTCGTCCACTGGTTCGGGTACGCCACACGGTGCCTGATGGCCACTTCTTCGGCGATTTCGTCAAGTCCCGCTCCCCCGACACGCGATGTAGTGCCGGTGAAGTATTCGTCGATGACTTCCTTGTTCAGGCCTACGGCTTCGAACAGTTGCGCGCCTCGGTAGCTCATGATCGTTGAGACGCCCATCTTGCTCATGATCTTGAGCACGCCGGTAGACAGCGCATGCATAAGGTTCTTGACGGCCGTCTGGGCATCGACCTTGAGATAGCCGTTGCGCGCCAGCTCCTCGACCGATTCGAAGGCGAGGTACGGGTTCACGCATGCGGCGCCGTATGCGATAAGTAGCGCGACATGGTGGATTTCACGGACATCGCCGGCTTCCACGGCAAGCGAGACCTGGGTGCGGGTATGCTTGCGCAGCAGGTGGTGTTGCACGGCGCTTGTCAGCAGAAGTGACGGGATAGGACCCCACGTGTGGTCGGATTCGCGGTCGGACAGCACGATGAAGTTCTTGCCCTGTTCGATGGCGTCATCGACTTCTTGGAAGATTTCGTCGAGACGCTCCTTCAGAGCCTTGCCGCCGCCTGCGACCTGATACAGGCCACGGACGACAAAGGGCTTGTAGAACCCGCCGAGGATCTTGGCTTTGTCAAGGCGCTTGAGCTGGGCCATCTGGTCCGAATCGATGACCGGTAGCGGGATGAGGATCTTCTTGGCATGCAGCTCAGTGTCCTGCAGAAGATTCGCTTCAGGACCGATTGCCGATTCGAGGCTGGTGACGATACGCTCGCGCTCCCAGTCCAGAGGCGGGTTGGTCACCTGGGCGAATTTCTGGGTGAAGTAGTCGAACAGCATGCGGCTGCGCTTGGACAAGAAAGCCGGCGGTGTGTCCGAACCCATGGATCCGAGCGGTTCCTTGCCGGTGTTTGCCATCGGAGCGAGCAGCAGCTTCAAATCCTCTTCGGTATACCCGAAGGCACGCTGACGACGCTGGACGGACTGGCCGAAGTGACTGACGTGCTCGCGCACCGGCAGCTGGCTCATCTCGACGGAGTTGCCTTCGATCCACTTGCGGTACGGATGCTGCGAGGCGAGCTCATGTTTGATTTCGTCATCAGGGATTATGCGACCGGCCTTGGTGTCGACGAGGAACATCTTTCCAGGCTCGAGACGGCCCTTGGCAACGATATGGTCCTGGCTGATCTCCGGGAGCACACCGGCCTCGGAGGCGAGAACCAGATAGCCGTCGTCAGTGACCTGCCAGCGGCCGGGACGGAACCCGTTGCGGTCGAGCTGGGCGCCGACCAGCGTACCGTCCGTGAAGACGATATCCGCCGGGCCATCCCAAGGTTCGATCAGCGTGTTGTTGTACTCATAGAACGCCTTGACGTCAGGATCGAGCGTGTCGTCGTTCTCCCAAGCCGGCGGGAGCATCATGAGCAGGGCGTGCGGGAGGCTGCGCCCGGCGAGATGCAGCAGTTCCAGGCACTCGTCGAAGGTGCCTGAATCCGAGTATCCGGGGGTGGCGATCGGCAGCAGCGGCTTGAATTCTCCGAGCAGCTCTGAGCTCAGTCTGCCTTCGCGGGCGGACAGCCAGTTGCGGTTGCCCTGGATGGTGTTGATTTCGCCGTTGTGTGCAATGAGACGGAACGGCTGGGCCAACGGCCAGCTCGGGAAGGTGTTCGTCGAGAAGCGCGAATGCACAATCGCGATGGTCGTCTTCATGCGCTCGTCAAGCAGATCCGGGAAGAACCCTGTCAGCTGCATGGTGGTGAGCATGCCCTTGTAGGTGATGGTGCGTGCCGACAGTGAAGCGAAATAAATGCCGACTTCATGCTCGACGCGTTTGCGGATGCGGAAGGTCTTGCGATCGAGATCGATTCCCCCAAGCTTGCCTTCCGGGTCGGCCACGACCATGGTCTTGAAGGAAGGCATCGAGGCGAGGGCCTGCAACCCAAGACCGTCCGGGTTGGTCGGAACGATTCGCCATGCGAGGACTTCGAGGCCTTCTTCGTTGACAATCTTGGCGATGGCTTGCTCCTGCTGACCCGAGGTCGCGATGTCACGGTCGAGGAATGCGATGCCGGCGGCATAATGCCCGGCTTCGGGCAATTCCACGCCGACGGTCGCACGCATGAACTCATCCGGCATCGCCATGAGGATACCAGCGCCGTCACCGGTGTTCTCCTCGGCGCCGACGGCTCCACGGTGATTGAGGTTGACTAGCACCTCAATGGCGTCGTCGACGATCTTGCGCTCGGGTTGTTTGTTCAACGTGGTGACCATGCCGACACCGCAGGCATCATGCTCTTGGGAAGGATCATACATGCCTTCCGGGCGATGAACCGTCAAATCTAGCGGGGCTTTGAACGTCACCGAAATCACCTCTCTTAAGGCAGGCCAATGCCTGCGGCCCAATACAGTGCTCTCATAGGGTACAGCCGGGACGGCCCGAAGGAGGCCCGATGTCCATATAACGAGTACTGGAAATTGTCAAGACCGGTTCGCGCACCGGCACGATATATTGTCAAATGACAAGCGACCTGATGGATCAGAAATCGGTCACGTCGAACTTGCGGTGTTTGAAGTAATAGTCGCGATCTTCGGGGGTGATCTGCCTGATGACGCGGCAGGGGTTGCCGGCAGCGATCATATTCGACGGGATGTCCTTGGTCACGACGCTGCCCGCGCCGATCACCACGTTGTCCCCGATGGTCACGCCCGGCAACACAACGGTGTTTCCGCCAAGCCAGACATTGTTTCCGATGGTCACGGGGATGCCGTATTCGTACCCGGAATTCCGGCTTTCGGGGTGCACCGGGTGGCCTGCCGTGTAGATCGAGACATTCGGGGCGATGAAGGCGTGTGATCCGATGGTCACCTTGCCCACATCGAGGATGGTGAGATTGAAATTGGCGTAGAAATCGTCGCCGACCGTGATATTGCTGCCATAATCGCAGTGGAACGGCGGCTCCAGCCACGGCCGCTCCCCGACGCCGCCGAACAGCTCTCCCAACAGCTTCGGGATGCCCGCCGGCTGCTCGTCCGGTTCCATGGTGTTGAGTTCGAACAGTTTGCGCTTGCATGCCTGATGTTCCTCAGGCAACCCGTCAAGCCACGCTTTGTACGGCAAACCGGCGAGCATTCGTTGCTTCTGGTCCATATCGTCTCCATTCCACTGGCGGCACTCGCCGCCGCATCTGTAAGTATTGCCATACTAACAGCGCGACACGCCGGGGCGTCGGCAGGTCATGACCGGCTTACAGGCGGAAAAATCACGGCAGATAGTCGAACAGACGTTCGATGATGATGTCGTTGAGCAATCGCCCACGCAAGGTGGGAACGGCACGCACCGTTGCGGCACGGTGGTCCTGCGTCTGTGAGCGTTGCAGGGTGATCAGGCCCTCATCGCGCAGCCCATCCCAGACATCATCCGCAATCAACCCGTTGAAGCGTGAAATGTCAAGCCCTTCCTTGAGCCTCAATCCCAGCATCAGCGTTTCCTCGAGGTTCTCGCGCGGGGAAATCCCCTCTGCCCCCTGCCATGGAACGAAACCGGCGCCCACACAACGCGCCCACGCCTTGGGGTGCGCGATATCCCATGAACGCAGACCCACGATGCCGCTGTGTGCAGCACAAGCATCGTCGGAAGACGACCATGCGGCGCCCAGCAGCCTTTCTGCCGTTACCTGGCCGGGTGCCGGGTTCGATTCAACGTCCTCCGGTACAACGGTGCTGCGGAATCCGCCATGGGTGCTGTCGCTGTCAGACGGTCCGAAACAATCGCCTCCGCCTGCGCCAGCCATATGCAACGAATAGTGGGAATGCGCGCCGGGACCGATCCCCGCCCAATCCACGTTATGCCAGTACCCGAGATTATGTCTGGATTCATATCCCGGACGTGCCCAGTTGCTGATCTCATACCATTGCAAACCCGCCGCTGACAGCCGTTCCTGAGCCATCTCGTATTTGGCGGCCTCATCGTCGTCATCGGGGCGACGAAGCCGTCCTGAAGCGATGAGACGTCCCATTTTCGTGCGTGGCGCGATGGTCAACGCGTATGCGGAGACATGATTGACGCCGAGCGATATCGCCGTGTCAAGCGATGTCTTCCAATCGGCAAGGCTCTCCCCCGGCGCTCCGTAAATCAGGTCGACGCTGGAGCGCATGCCGTTATCGTCCGCGGCACGCACTCCAGCCTCCACATTCGCCGGGGTGTGACGGCGGTCCAAAGTGCGCAGCACATGCTCGACCGCGGATTGCATGCCGAAGGAGATGCGGTTGAACCCGCCTTGTGCAAGCTCGGCTACGTAGTCGGCGTCGACGGTGTCCGGGTTCGCCTCAGTAGTGATTTCGGCATCGGCAGCCAGCCCCCAGATGCGTTGTACGGCGTGAAGCATGGACACCAGATCGCGTGCCGGCAGCACGGTGGGGGTCCCGCCTCCGAAGAAGACCGAACCCGCGGCGGGCTCATCGATGCCGTGGGCTCGCTGCCACGCGGCGACATGCTCCATTTCCTGGATCGCCATCCGCGCGTACCCGTCCCGTGAAGCTCCACCGCCCAGATCCTGCGCGGTGTACGTGTTGAAATCGCAATACCCGCACCGTCTCAAACAAAACGGGACATGGATATACACCTCGAACGTCATTGGGATACCTTCCGTCCCCGGCGAATCTCCACTCAGCTGTCCGCCTTCTGAGCCGCGCGGATCTTGTCCTTCGTGTCCCGGTCCGTTCCGGCTTCGCCCGTCGAAAGCGCCGCGATGAACGCCTCCTGCGGCACTTCGACATGGCCGAGCATCTTCATGCGCTTCTTGCCGGCCTTCTGCTTCTCAAGCAACTTGCGCTTGCGTGTGATATCGCCGCCATAGCATTTGGCAAGCACATCCTTGCGCAGGGCTCGGATATTCTCGCGTGCGATGATTCTGGATCCAATCGCCGCCTGAATCGGGATTTCGAACTGCTGCCGAGGTATCAGCTCGCGCAGTTTCTTGGTCATCATTACCCCATAGGAATACGCCTTGTCGCGGTGCACGATGGCGCTGAATGCATCCACCTTTTCACCCTGAATCAGGATATCGACCTTCACCAGATCGGCGGCCTGCTCGCCATCCTCATGGTAATCGAGCGAAGCGTACCCTTTGGTCCGGCTCTTGAGCTGGTCGAAGAAATCGAACACAATCTCCGCGAGCGGAATACGATAATGCATTTCAACCCGCTCAGGGCTCAGATATTCCATATCACCCATCTCACCGCGATGCTCTTGGCACAGGTCCATCACCGAACCGATGAACTCCTTCGGCGTGATGATATCCGCGGCGACCATCGGCTCGACGATTTTCTTGATCTTGCCTTCGGGGAATTCGCTCGGATTGGTGACATGGTGTACGGTGCCGTCCTCCGCCGTGACCTCGTACGGCACGCTCGGCGCGGTGGAGATGAGATCGAGCCCGAATTCACGTTCCAGGCGCTCGCAGACGATTTCCATATGCAGCAGGCCGAGGAACCCGCAACGGAAGCCGAATCCAAGCGCGACCGAGGTCTCGGGCTCGTAAACGAGCGCGGCGTCGTTGAGTTTCAGTTTGTCGAGTGCGTCACGCAATTCCGGGAACTGCGCGTTGTCGATCGGGAACAGGCCTGCGTACACCATCGGCTTCGGGTCACGGTAGCCCGGCAACGGTTCGCTCGCCGGCTTGATGGCGGACGTGATCGTGTCTCCGACCTTCGACTGGCTGACGTCCTTTGCTCCGGTGATGACGTATCCGACCTCGCCTGCACCCAGCGCCTTGGTGGGCATCATATCCGGGCTGATAACACCGATTTCGATGGGGTCGTGCGTCATGCCGATGCCCATCATGTGAAGTTTCTCGCGCGATTTCAGCTCACCGTCCACCATACGGATGTATGTGACGATACCGCGGTAGGAGTCGTAGACGGAATCGAAGATGAGCGCGCGGGCAGGCGCCTTGGGGTCACCATGCGGCGCCGGCACGTCCATGACGATAGTGTCAAGCAGGTCGGCGACTCCCTCACCGGTCTTGCCGGACACCCTGAGCACATCCTGGGGTTTGCACCCGATGAGGCCCGCGATCTCCTCAGCGTGTTTGTCAGGTTCTGCACTGGGCAAGTCGATTTTGTTGAGCACGGGGATGATGGTCAAGTCGTGATCGATCGCCATATAGAGATTGGACAAGGTCTGCGCTTCGATGCCCTGCGTGGCGTCCACCAGCAGAACCGCGCCCTCGCAGGCCGCCAGAGCGCGCGAAACCTCATAGGTGAAATCCACGTGTCCGGGCGTGTCGATCATGCCGAGTGTGTATTCCGTGCCGTCAACGGTCCACGGCACGCGGACGGCCTGCGACTTGATGGTGATGCCGCGCTCCTGCTCGATATCCATGCGATCAAGGAAACGGTCGTGCATTTCACGTTGCGGGACGATGCCGGACAGTTGAAGGATACGGTCGGCGACGGTGGATTTGCCGTGGTCGATGTGCGCGATGATGCAGAAGTTGCGGATCAGCGACTGATCGGTATAGCCGGGTTTGTTTTTCGGTTCAATCACTGAGCGTTCTCCTTTTCCCGTACGTTTTGCGCCGGATGTTGGTCGATTGGTGGGCGGTTGCCGCCCGTCTCCGTATGTCGGGGGACATTCCAATTGTTCTAGTCTACCGGCTCCACACGGCAAAAGATTTCGCCGCGTCGCGCCGTCGCGCGTCATTGTCGGCGCGTTATCCCGGTCCCGTGGTATCATAAACGCCTGTATGTCCTTATAGCAACCGTCGTTTGGAGTTACATTGGCAAACATCAAGTCGCAGAAGAAGCGCGTCCTGACTAACGAAAAGGCGCACAAGCGCAACGTGTCGGTGAAGTCCGGCCTGAAGACCGTCGTCCGTCGCACCCGTGAAGCCATCGCCGCTGGCGACAAGGCTCAGGCTGAAGAAGCGTACAAGCTCGCAGCTCAGAAGCTCGACAAGGCTGCCGGCGCAGGCGTAATTCACAAGAACCAGGCCGCGAACCGCAAGTCCGGCCTCGCTCGCGCCATCAATGCACTGTGACCTTCGCGCGCTTGCATCATGTAAGCGCTGATGAGGTTTCCGAAACACGGATTCCTAACTGAGGGGTGTCCCGCATCGATCGCGGGGCACCCCTCAACTTTTCTTTATCACGCCGCAACGTTCAGCCGATGACCCAAACGTCTGGGAGCAAGTCACGGCAATGGCATGGGTTGGAAAGATTGGGCAGAAATGTTCGTTGACGTGCGGCTCGTGTTCACCGGATTGAGTCCAAAGTCACGGTTGCTGCCCGTCATCCGCGTGATGATGATAGGGATGACGCATTGCTTCGGGTAGGGCGACCGGGTGTTCCCTGGGTACGGCACCCGGCAGCTTGATATCAAACTTCACTGACAAGACACGCATGAGCACGACCAGCACCACAATGGCCACATCGAACGCAATCTCACCGCGGTAGGTGATGATCGCATGCATTTCAAGACGATATGACAGCACCGTCAACAGACATCCGACCAACGAGGGGAAGGCATACCAGTGGCGGTCGCGAACGACCATCGGCACTTCGTTGAGCAGCGTGTCACGAATCAATCCGCCAGCCAAAGCAGTGAACATGCCGAGGAATACCGCTGTCATCCCGCTTGTGCCGTACATCAGAGCCTTTTGCGTACCGTTGACGGCGAAGAGCCCCAAGGCCAAGGCGTCAAGGACAAGCATCGGCCACTTGAGCCGATCCACCTCCGGATGTATGACGGCGACAATCAGCCCTGCGGCAAGCGTGGTGAGCACCATGCCCTTATCCGAGATGCCGACCGGAGGAAGCGCTCCCAGCACAACATCGCGCACCAGTCCCCCGCCCAACGCCGTCAACCATGTCGTCAGCACAATGGCGAACAGATCGTAATGTTTGCGCACCGCGGCCAGCCCGCCCAGCAGCCCACAACAGAACACAGCGACATACTCGATGCCGAGGAAGAAGCCGTTGCTTTCAAGCGTGACGGTGACGGTCATGGTCATGCCTCCTGGTTGCTCGGTGTGGTCGCAGCGGTGGGACACTGGGCGATTCGCGGGTGCTAACACGCACAGGTTTCTTTCTATATACCGCAACAGGGCGACTCCCCCGAAGGAGAATCGCCCTGTCACAAGACTGCCGAATCGGTATGGGTTTCGGCTAATACGCTCGGTCTCAGCAGACCTTCCACATCCAGTTGTGCGGATCTTCGATCTCGCCAAGCTGAATGCCCAGCAGCTGGTTGCGCAGCTTCATGGTCAGCTCGCCGGAACCGCCGTCGGCGACGGTCACGTCGATGTCGTTGGACTTGAAGCGCCCGATTGGCGTGATGATCGCCGCGGTACCGCATGCGAATACCTCGGTGACTTCGCCGGACTTGATGTCCTCGACCAGCTGATCGAACTTGATCATGCCCTCGACCACATCGTGGCCGTCATCCTGCGCGAGCTGGATAATCGAACGACGGGTCACTCCCGGCAGAATGTTGCCGGTGAGCGACGGGGTCTCCAGATGTCCGTCCTTGTGCACGATGAACATGTTCATGCCACCGAGCTCCTCAAGGTAGGTCTTGGTCGCGGCATCCACGAAGCACACCTGCTCGCAGCCGTTCTTGATACCCGTGTATTCGCCGAGCAGCGAAGCGGCGTAGTTGCCGCCGCACTTGGCGAAACCGGTGCCGCCGGGGCCAACGCGGAACCACTTGTCTTCGATCCAGATGCTGACCGGCTTCACACCGCCCGGGAAGTACGGGCCGGACGGGGAGGCAATCACGCAATAATCGACTTCCTTCGGGGCACGCACGCCGAGGAACGGCTCGGAAGCGAACATGAACGGACGCATGTACAGGGTGTACTCGCGGCGAGTAGGCACCCAGTTGGCGTCACGCCGGACCAGCGCGGCAACGGAGCCGAGGAAATCGTCAATCGGCAGCTCAGGCAGGTACAGACGCTTGGCGGAGTTCTGGAAACGCTCGGCGTTCGCATCCGGACGGAACAGCCAAATCGAGCCGTCGGCGTGATGATACGCCTTGAGGCCTTCGAAGCATTCCTGGGCGTAATGCAGCACAGAAGCGCCCGGATCCATCTTGAGCGGGCCGTACGGTTCGATACGGCGATCGGACCAGCCTTCGCCGTCGGTCCACGTCATGTGAGCCATGTTGTCAGAGAAAATCTGACCGAAAGCCGGCTTGTCGATCAGCTCCTGGCGCTTGGCGTCCGAAGCCGGGTGATCGTTCGGCAGGACGGTGAATTCGTCGGCGAGCTTGTTGAGTTGCGCGGGATCATGATGTGATTGTTCAGTCATAATAACTTCTTCTTGAATCAACCGTTATCACGGTATTGCGTATGTTGCGCTGGTACTTGTGGCACCGGCTCTGAGATTACTCTCGCACAGGTCTGGGACGAATGTGTGAAGAGGTTCACATTATGAAAGAGCCGGAAAATGCGGAACCCCGCCACGAAGGCGGGGTCCTTGGACGGTACCGTCGCGGGCCAGGCATATGAACCGAAAGCCCCGACGGGTTCAATCACTTGTTGTCTGCTGCGGCGTCAGCTGCAGGGGCTGCGGCGTCAGCGGCAGGAGCGGCCGCGGTGGTGTCGGCGGTCTCGGCGGTGGACTCGGTGGCGTCCTCAGGCACCTCGACAGTGACCACGGACTCTTCCAGATCGTCGATGTCGAGCTCGGCGCCCTCCGGCAGCTTGACGTCCTTGGCGAAGACCTTGGTGCCGTCGGTCATGCCGTCAACGTTGATGACGATACGCTCAGGCAGGTTGGACACATCGGCGCGAACCTTGAGCTCCTGGATGTCGACGAATGCGACGGCAGCGCCCTTCGGGGTGCCTTCGACGAAGACCGGGACCTCGACGTCGATCTTCTCGCCGGCCTTGACCTCGTAGAAATCGACATGCTCGACGATGCGCTTGACGGGGTTGCGCTGCACGTCCTTGACGACTGCGATCTTGGAGTCGCCGCCGTAGTTGATGGTGAACAGTGCGTTGGTGTGGCGCAGCGCCAGGGTGGTCTCCTTCATCGGGAGGGTGACGAACACCGGCTGGTTGCCACCGGCATAGATGGTGGCCGGGATCTTGTTGGCCACACGCAGACGGCGGGCGACGCCCTTGCCGAACTGGTCGCGGACTTCACCTTCGAGGGTAATGGTGTTGGTTGCCATATGGCTCTCCTTCATAGTGATCTGGTTCCGGAGCCTGGATTGTTCCCGGTCCGGTGTTGTTTCGGCGCGCCGACGCGCCGATTCCCGGACACCGAAAGATGCCGTGCCATCAGCCGAGTCGATAACGGAGGCGTGCGCCTCCCTCGCCAAAGCGTGGCGAACAAGTCCGCCAAAGCAACTCTTCTTGTATACACATAGGCATGGACGAGGTACGCTACCGATTCGACGCGCATGGATGAAGGACCCGCGGTTCGCGCATATCGGTTCCAGGCAGTCACCATCATTAGAATAGAAGGCAGTATATCGGCAAGGAACGGAGTGGGCATGTCCGCGACTGAGAAGACTCACAAGTCAGCGATCAAGCATATCGGCATCGGTGCCGCTGCCACGTCGGCGGCCATAGGCGCAGGGATGTTCGCGCTTGGTGACGCGGCGTTCCGCACTGCTTGCGATGTGCGTTCGCCTTTGTTCATCAAAAGCAACAAGCGCGCGATTGAAGAAATTGGCGAGCAGCTCAAGCAGCAGGACAACGATGAACAGCGTGACGCGGTTCAGTGGTTCCAGGCGACCCGCCAGTCACTGACCACATACAGCGAAGACGGATTGCGTCTGCACGCATGGGTGTTGGATCCCGACAGGCTTGCTCCGAGACCGCATCTGTACGCGATATGCTGCCATGGCTTTTGCGGAGAGCCGCAGGAAATGGCGAGATACGCGTTGCGGTACGCGCGTATGGGGTGCACGGTGCTGCTGCCCGCTTTGCGGGCGCATGAGCGCAGCCAAGGCAGATATATCGGCATGGGGTATCTTGACCGGCGTGATGTGATGCGTTGGATCAATCTCGTGGTCAGAGGCGATCCGGACGCGCAGATCATCCTGCATGGCAACTCTATGGGCGCCGCGGCGGTGATGCTCGCCGCTGGAGAGCCTGATCTTCCGGCGCAGGTGAAGGCGGTGATCGAGGACAGCGGGTATTCAAGCGTCAGCTCTCAGATGCGGTATGTGACCAAGTCGATGCTCGGGTTGCCGCGAATCGTCGGACTGCCCATGCTCGGCGCTATGAGCGTCATCTGCCGTATGCACGCGGGATTTGGGCTGGTTGACGGCGATTGCGTGCGTGCGGTGTCGAATATCCACGTGCCGATGTTGTGCGTGCACGGGACCTCCGACCAATTGGTGCCACATGAATTCATGGACAGGATCGTCAGCGCCTACCACGGGCGGCATTGTCTCACGCTCAGCGTCACGGGCGCCGGACACACGTTGTCGTCGGTGAAAGACCCAGACACCTACTGGCGGATGGTGCAGTCCATAGTCGAAGAGGGATTGCGGATCGCCTGACCGTCTGCGGTGTTGAGCTGAGCCGTTAAAGGAAAAGGCGGCGCGTCATGTCCGCCGTTTGAACGGACCTGCCGACGCCGCCAAATCACACACACGAACCGGCTTTTGGCCAGCATTACCCTGGTGTGCCATCACGCTGTTGAACTGAATCGGGTTGAAACCCGTTCGGGAGCTATGGACAGGGGAACCTCCCCACAGTGCGGACGATAAACCTTGACGTTGTAGTTGCGATGCTACCAACCGGCGACATACGACTATCCGCAATGTCCACATCATGGTCGCGTTTTCGGACACTTGTTGGATGCGGAAAGCAAACGGGCCTGAATACGCCTATACAAGCAGGCGATTCAGGCCCGTTTCCCCGAGTCGCGGTATACGCGCAACCCGGTTTCCCGGAGTTTTCTCCGTCAGCTTTCCGATGTACGGACGTGCATCAAGCCAACAGCTCCTTGACGGCAGCAATCACGGCTTGCAGCCCGGCCTTCGCATCGCCGAACAGCATCTGCGTGTTGTCTTCGAAATACAGCTCGTTCTCGATGCCAGCGTAGCCGCGTCCTCGTCCGCGCTTCATGACCACCACATGCTGCGCCTGATCTACGTCGAGGATCGGCATGCCCGAAACCGGTGTGCCGGGGCGTCGGGCCGCAGGATTGGTCACGTCGTTCGCGCCGACGACCAGCGCCACATTGGCGGATGGGAACTGCGGATTGATATCATCAAGGTCCACCAGTTCGTCATACGGGACATTCGCCTCGGCGAGCAGCACATTCATATGTCCCGGCATACGACCGGCGACCGGGTGGATCGCGTAGGACACCTCAACGCCATGCTCCTTGAGCAGCTCCCCGAGGTCGGCAAGCTCGCGTTGCGCCTGCGCCTGCGCGAGGCCGAAACCGGGGACGAAGATGACCTTCTGCGCATAAACAAGCTGGACAGCGACGTCGTCCGCCGTGGTCTCCTTCATGGTGCCCTCGGGGCCATCGTTGTTGGCAGAGGCGTTCGATGCGCCACCGAATCCGCCGGCGAGCACGCTGTGCAGCGGCCTGTTCATCGCCTGGGCCATGAGGATTGACAGGGTCACGCCAGCGGCACCCACGAGAGCGCCGGCGACGATGAGTGCGACATTGTCAATGGCCAAGCCGCTCATCGCGACTGCGGTACCCGTGCACGCGTTGAGTACGGAGATGACCACCGGCATGTCGGCGCCGCCAATCGGGATGACGAAGACCAGACCGTACACCAGTGCGAACACCGTAGTGAGCACCGCCCACAGCAGGCGTTGCCCAGGCTGCACGCACAGCATCACGAAGGACGCGATGGTCAGCACGATGAACAACACGTTGAGGAAGCCCTTGCCGGGCAATGTCAGCTTGCGCAGGAACTTCACGCCTTGCAGCTTGCCTGCCGCGACCAACGAACCGGTGAAGGTGACCGAGCCGATGACCACGCCGAGACCGGCGGTGATCAGCACTACCAGCCCAGGCGCCTTGGCGGGGGTGAGGATGTCGTTGAGCGCGACAAGTGCGGCAGCTCCGCCGCCGACGGTGTTGAAAATCGACACCAGCTGCGGCATGTCGGTCATTTTCACCTTTTTCGCGCTGACGACACCGGCGACCGCGCCGATCGCAATGCCCAGCAGCAACAGGATGATCGCGATATTCGAACGGTATCCGGTGGCGAACAAGTGTACGAAAGCCATGATCACGGCGATCACCATGCCGACGGCGGAGATCTGGTTGCCGCGACGGGCGGTTTTCGGTGAATTCATGAAGTGCAGACCGATGACGAACATCACGGCCGAGAGCAGATATACGAACCAGGCTACGGTATCGATGGCGTTCACTTGCCGGCCTCCTCGTCAGCGTCGGAATCATCCGCGGATTTCGCGGGTTTGGAGCTCTTGAACATCTCAAGCATGCGATCGGTGACCACATATCCGCCGACGACGTTCATCGTGCCCAGCACCGCGGCGAGGAACACGAACACGTATGCAAGCGGCGAATTCGCCTGCGCCGCGACGATGACTACGCCTACAATCACGATGCCATGAATCGAATTGGCGCCCGACATTAACGGCGTGTGCAATGTCGCCGGCACTTTGCCGATGACTTCGACGCCGATGAGCAACGCCAGGACGAACAACGTGATGGATACAACAAGCGGATCCATGGGTCACTCCCCTTTCTTTCCGGATTCTTCGGTTTCGGGCGTTTCAAGCCCGGCGACCACAAGTGCATCGTCCAGCTCGTCCCCGGCGGCGGTCCTCAGACGCCCGTCGCGCACGAAGTGGGACAGTACGTCAGCCACATTGCGCGACAGCAGGTTCGAAGCTGTGTTCGAGACATCAGACGCCAGATACGGTGCTCCGATGATGGTGACACCGCCTTCGGTGACTTGTGTGCCGACCACAGAGCCTTCGACATTGCCGCCGAGGTCGCTCGCCGCGCAATCGACGATGACCGCTCCACGATGCAACGCCTTGACGCCAGCCGCTGTGAGCAGCATCGGCGGCTTGCGGCCGGGAACCTTAGCTGTGGTGATCACAATGTCGAACTGGGCAGCCTTCTCATCAACCGCAGCCTGCTGCGCCGCCTGTTCCTCCTTGGTGAGCTGGCGAGCGTAGCCGCCTTGCCCTTGGCCGGCCGAGAAATCAAGACCGAGATCGAGGAATTTCGCGCCCAGGGACTCGACTTCGCCTTTGGACGCCGGACGGACATCATACGCAGTGACGACCGCGCCGAGTCGACGGGCGGTGCCGATTGCCTGAAGTCCGGCGATGCCGGCGCCCAGCACCAGCACTTTCGCAGGGCGGATGGTGCCCGCTGCAGTGGTCATCATGGGAAGGAAGGACTGGTAGGCGTTCGCCGCGACGAGTGCCGCCTTGTAGCCCATGACGGAATTCTGCGAGGTCATCTCATCCATGGATTGCGCCGCACTCAGCTGCCTGGGCAGGCGCTCGATGGCGACGGCGGTCAGTCCGGCCTGCGCCAAAGAGGCGATATACGCGTCATCGGTGAAGGATCCGAGCATGCCGATAACCCATTGCCCCGGACGCATCGCGGCAATCAGCGTGGCATCAGGGCGTGAGACGAATCCGAAGGCGTCGCACGTGGCAAGCACCGTCTGCCGGTCGCACACGCGAGCGCCGGCACGCTCGTAATCGGCGTCCGTATATTGCGCGGCAAGTCCCGCTCCTTGTTCGATCAGACATCCGACGCCTTTCTTGCGCAGCCTTACGACAATGTCAGGCGTCAGTGCCACACGCCGTTCATGCTCGGTCGTCTCGTTGAAGACACCGAACTGCACGCCGGCTTCTGGTTGTTCAGCCATAGCAGCCCTTTCTAGCTTCATTACTATTGCGTACGTGGGGTACGGGCACAGTCTACCCTATTTCTCAAGTGGCGATGCCGGGCCTTCCGTCTACCGGTCCCGCTACCGCCTCAGCTACGCAACCGTAAGGTGACGGAGGGGATTTTTTCGACTATTATGACAAGGTTGATAGCTGAAGTGAATGCCAAGGAGCGAGACGTGTCCCTACTCAATTCCATCAAGGACCAAACGATGAGAGTCACCCGTAAGGCGCTGCGCCTTGGCGGGGATTTCACCCATCCGGTCAGCGACGACCAGCCGGGTGATCCTGACTATGTCGATCCGCAGGATATCGAAGTCGCGGATATGCCGGTCAATCTGCCCAATAGCGCAGAATGGGGACCGGGGTATCCCACGACCACGTTCATCGACCAGAAGACGGGTTGCCTGACAGCTTCTACCGCCGGCAATCCCCCGCTGGACGACGGTTGGAGCATCTACGACATCTACGCCGACCGCGCCAAGCGCATGGGCGACAAGCCGCTGTACACGTTCAAGGTCAACGGCGAATGGACGACGAAAACCGCGAACGAATTCCTTCACGAGGTGCGTGTGACGGCCAAAGGCCTCATGCATTATGGGTTGAAGAAGGGCGACGGCGTCGCGTTCATGTGCCGCACCTCTTATGAATGGGATGTGTTCGACGCGGCAGTGATGGCGTGCGGAGGCGTGTTGGCCACCATCTATGACACCGATTCTGCCGAGCAGATTCGCAATATCGTGGATAATTCCGATGCGCGCTTTTTGGTCGTGCAGACCACCGACATGCGTGACAAGGCTGACGGCGCGATGGAGGAATGCCCCACGCTCGAGCAGATCTTCTGCTTCGAAACCGGCGGCCTCTACGAGCTTCAGGCGTATGCGGACGCGGTTAGCGACGACGAGCTGGACGCCCGTATCGATTCGGTGAAGAAGACCGATTTGTGCTCAATCGTGTATACGTCCGGTTCGACCGCCGCGCCGAAGGGCGTGGAAATGACGCATGAGGATTATTGTGCGACCGCGCTCAACCTGCCGGACTACATGCCCGACCTGTTGCACGACGAGAAGAACACGATTCTGTTGTTCCTTCCGCAGGCGCATTCCTTCGCCCGTGCAATAAACTACATCTGTGTGGCGAGCCAGCTGCATATCTACATCGCCGAAGGCATCAAGACCATGATCGGTGATCTGCAGGTTTCCCGTCCGTCGGTGATGATCGTGGTGCCGCGTGTCCTCGAAAAGATCTACAACGCCGCTTCGCAGAAGGCTGGTCATGGCGCCAAGGGTGTCATGTTCGCCGCTTCGGTGGTCACCGCGCAAAAGTTCATGAAGGAAATCAGCGACCAAGGCAAGGCTTCGACGCTCACGCGCGTGGAGCGTGCGGCCTACGATCCGCTGGTGTACAAGTCCTTGCGTGAGGTGCTCGGCGGCCGTGCCAAGTGGATTGTCACCGGCGGCGCCCCGCTGGACCCGGATTTGCTCGCCTTCTTCCGCGGCGCTGGCATCCCGGTGTATGAAGGCTACGGCCTGACCGAAACCACCGCCCCCTGTGCATTCAATCCGTTGGGTGTCCCCTTCCATGAAGGTTCCGTTGGCATCCCGTTCCCGGGCTTCTCAATTCGTCTCGCCGATGACAACGAGATCCAAGTCAAGGGAGCCTCGGTGTTCCACGCCTATCACAAGAACGAGGAGGCGACGGAAACGTCCTTCACCCAAGACGGTTGGTATGCGACCGGCGATTTGGGTCATCTCGACGACAATGGCTTCCTGTACATCATTGGCCGCAAGAAGGACCTGATCATCACCGCCGGCGGCAAGAACGTCTCCCCCGGCCCGATTGAGGAGACCATCCAGCGGTGCGAATTCGTTTCGCAGGCTCTGGTGCTCGGCGACAAGCGTCCGTTCATTTCGGCGCTCATCACGCTTGACGAGGATTCCCTGCGTCCTTGGCTCAAATCCAAGGGGCTCAATGCCGACATGTCGATGCAGGAGGCGGCCGGAAACGCCGTAGTCCGCGCCGAAGTCCAGAAATATGTCGATCTGGCCAACGAAGGTGTCTCCCGCGCTGAATCCGTGCGCAAGTTCATTATCCTGCCTGAGGAATTCACGCAGGAGAACGGCCTGCTTACCGCTTCGATGAAGGTGATTCGCCCGAAGGTCATCAAGCGGTATGCGACCCTGCTCAACACGCAGATGTACACCAAGCGCAAGCAGCAGTAAGTAACAGCAACCTCGCGACAGTTATGATGATGGCCCGGTCCCCACTTAGGGAGCCGGGCCATCATCGTTGTTGTACGCGTTCGGCGTTTGACTTCGCGCTCACGGCAGACCTTATTAAGGCCTCATGCCGTGAGCGCGTGCTGACGGATCCGGGATTCAACTGTGACTCAGGTCAGAATCCAAGTCGTTCGAGCTTCTTCGGGTCAGACTGCCAGTCCTTGGCGACCTTGACATGCAAGTCAAGTTTCGCTTTCTGCCCGACGATACGATTGACCGGCGTACGCAGTTTCTTACGCACCTTGACCAAATGCTCGGCCTTGTGCCCTATAATGATTGGCTTCTGCGAGTCGCGCTCAACATAAATCGAAACCAGAACATGGGCCTTGCCGTCACTCTCGGGGTCATCGGGGTCTGGGTACTCGATGCCGTCCACGACGACCGCAAGCGAATGGGGCAGTTCGTCGTCAAGCTCCTCAAGGAAGGCCCAGCGCACAAGTTCGGCGATGGTTGATTCGGGCTTTTCCTCGGTCAGCTGTTCCGCCGGGTACATTTGCGGACCTTCGGGCATGTTCTCAATCAGGACGTCCCGCACTTCAGACACGTTGTCGTGCTCAAGGGCGCTGACGGGGACGATATCCGTGAAATCGGCGAATTCATTGACCTGAATGAGTTTCTCGATCAGCTCCTGACGATTGAGCTCATCGATTTTCGTGACGATTGCAATCAGCGGAATCTTCCATGCGAAGCTGCCGTCATCACGTTTCTTGGCGAATTGGGAGCGCAACCGGCTGAGGATGCGTTTGTCGCCTGGGCCGATTTCCTGGTCGGCGGGCAGCAGGAACGCGATTTCGTCGACATCGGCGAGGGACTCCTCGACGACATCATTGAGCCGTTGGCCAAGCAAGGTCCGCGGGCGGTGAATACCAGGCGTATCGACCAACACCAGCTGGGCGTTATCGGTCGTGACGATGCCGCGAATCGCTTTTCGGGTCGTTTCCGGCCTCGATGAGGCAATGGCAATCTGTGTACCGACCAAAGCATTCATCAACGTGGATTTGCCGACATTCGGCCGTCCTACGACCGCGACGAATCCCGACCGGTAGACGTCGTGCCCCTTGACGGGCTCGTGTTGGGCCGGTTCGTGTCCGGTGCTGGTATCGCTTTCGCTCATGCTGCTCCTTGCTCGTGGCGGTCCTTGACGGTGCTGTCCTGCCCGTCATGGGACGGATAGCCGTCCTGCGCCGTATCATGACGGTCATTGACGTGAGGACCGCCGGTTTGCTGTTGTTCACCAGTGTCCTCGCCGGGCTCGACGTGTGCCGGTTCGACGACGATTGTCGAGACCTTTTTGCGTCTGCCAGCCGAATCAACAGCGGTCAGGCGCAGCCCACGGGTGACGGCCGAGGCGCCGACGATCGGGACGCGGCCTAGCAGTTTGGTGAGCAAGCCGTAAACCGTATCGACATCGTCCTCGTCGATATCGACCTCGAAAATATCCTCGAGATCGGCGATTGGCGTCCTCGCGGGCATACGCCAGGTAAGTTCGCCGATTTGCTCAGGTTCGCTGTGCTGTGTGCGGTCGTGCTCATCTTCAAGTTCGCCGACGATCTGCTCGATGGTGTCCTCGATGGTGACCATGCCGGCGATGCCGCCGTATTCGTCCACCACAATCGCGACATGCTGCCGTGTACGTTGCATTTCGTGGAACAGGTCATCTACCGGCTTGGATTCCGGGACGAGCATGGGATTGCGGATGATGCTTTCCACATCGCGGGTCATCGCATCGGGATTGAAAGCCGTGGCGCGTACGGCGTCCTTGAGGTAGGCCATGCCGACCAGATCGTCGACGTCGTCGCCGATGACCGGAACCCGGGAGAACCCGGATCTGGAGCACAATTGCAGGAAATCCTGAAGGTTATGACCGCGTTCGATGCAAATCATATCGGTGCGCGGCACCATGATTTCGCGGGTAAGCGTCTCAGACAAGGTCAGCACATTGCGCAGCATTTCGGAGACCTCCGGGTCGAAATCATTGGCTTCGACCAGCCGATCGATGGTTGCGCGGCCCTGTTCGAGCTGCAACTTCTCCAGTTCCTCGTCGTCAGACAGTTCGGATTGCTCATGATGATGCCGTTTGTTGACTTTGTCGCCGCCGACCTTGGCGAACGGGGTCAACGCCACAGCCAGCCCCACGACACGCACGTGCCTGAGCATGATATCGACCGGTTTGACGGCACCCGCGGAACGAGGACGGACAAGGATGGAGACCACGCCGATAAGCACGCCCGCCACGATGCCGCTGACCAGCTGTACCCACAGCACACCGCCGCACAGGGACACGATGCTCGCCACCAGCACGCCGTCGAACACGTTGCACACGATACGGAAGAAGGCACATGATCCAGATGTCGCGAATCTGTCGGCGATAAGCCTCTGCACCTTGTGGATCTTGTCGATTTTCTTCATGCGCGAGAACTGCGTGAGTTCCAGGTCGGTCTGGACTTCCAAAATCCGATTGTTCAAACTGGCCCGGGTAACGCGTGACACTGCGCCTTCTGCCGCCGCCATCGACAAGGACAGCCATACCAGAAGAGCCGCGACCACGGCGAGCAACGCAATCAAGACAATCGTAGTCATATCAGGCATTTCATTCCCCCTGAACCATGCTGGCCATCGGCGTCACGCCAACAGTCTTACTGTAATACTTATCAGCTATACAGTCACTGATTATGCGCATCATCCGCTCCGCCCGCAGCCCCAGACCGGGCATGTCCGGCGTCATATTCTGCCAGCATGTCGCGCGCCCCGGAAGGCAGGGTCGCCGGCGGGACATCCACTTGGCGCACAGCCATATAGGTGAGAAGCAACTGGCGCTGCAAACCGAACATCTGACGTTCCTGTTCAGGGGTCACATGGTCGTATCCAAGCAGGTGGAGGATGCCGTGGATGGTCAGCAACATCATTTCCTGCATGGTGCTATGCCCGGCGGCAAGGGCCTGTTGTCTCGCCACCCACGGGCATATGACGATGTCGCCGAGCACTCCCTCCATTTCGGTTGACCCGTCGCCCGGACGCAATTCGTCCATCGGGAAGCTCATCACATCGGTCGGACCTTGCAGATTCATCCAGCGTTCATGCAACTGTGCGATGGGGTCGGGATCGACGAACAGGATTGTCAGATCCGATTGGATGCTCACGCGCATCTGGCTCATCACCCACACGCCGAGCTGGGAGAAGACCTCCGGGTCGATGTTCCATACGGTTTCATTGGTTACATCAACGCTCATACGTTGTTATGCTCCTCATGATCGGAAAGGTTGTGGGCCTTGCTCTCGACTGTGCCGCGGCTCTCATCGTCGTTGTGCTCTTCCATACGCCCAGCCGGGTTATGCGGCGTATCGTTCCTGCGATGCCCGCGTCTGCCATGGTCCCCGGCGATGGCGGCATGTCGATCATACGCTTGGACGATTTTGCCGACGAGCGCGTGACGCACCACGTCTTCGGAAGCCAAGTGCGCGAAGGCAATGCCTTTGATACCGTGCAGAATGTCTTCGATTGTTGCGAGGCCGGAACGCGGCACGGTCAAATCGACCTGCGTGATATCGCCCGTGATGATCATCTTGGTGTTGAATCCCAGGCGTGTCAGGAACATCTTCATCTGCTGTTCGGTCGTGTTCTGAGCCTCGTCGAGGATGACGAATGCGTCGTTGAGCGTACGGCCGCGCATATACGCAAGCGGGGCCACCTCGATTGTGCCGTCATCCAAAAGCCGGTGCAACTGTTCTGCGCCGAGCATATCGGAGAGCGCATCATACAAGGGCCGCAGGTAAGGATCGACCTTCTCGCTCAACGTGCCGGGCAGGAAGCCGAGATTCTCCCCCGCCTCCACCGCAGGACGCGTGAGGATGATCCGACGGACCTCACCGTCCTGGAAGGCGCGAACCGCCTTCGCCACGGCAAGATAGGTCTTTCCTGTGCCGGCAGGGCCGATGGCGAAAGTGATTGTATTTGATTCAATCGTGTTGACGTAAGCGATCTGCCCCGGGGTTTTCGGGCGGACCGGAACACCGGCGGCGAAAGTGATGACACCCGGCACATGAGCCCGGCGGCGATCCTGGTCGGTCCGGCCAGCTGACTCGACCACGGCGTTCCGAGGCACCGCGGCAGCGGCTCCGAATTTACGGACATCATCCTTACGCTGCGATCGTACGCCATTGCGTAGCACGCGGCGGTCAAGCAGACGGCGAACCGTGTCAGCATCCATCGGCGCGGTATACGCCTCGTCAATCAGTGTGTGCATGACCTCTTCTGCCTGTGCGGCCTGTGCTTCGGTCTGCTTCGATCTGGACACGATTGCGACCCGATTGCCTCGCACAAGAATGGTCAGCTCCGGAAACGCCTGCTCTACTACGCGAATGACCTCGTCAATCGGCCCGAACACGGCGACGGGATCAAGCTCGGGGGGAACCGTAACAACGCGGGTAGTGGTAGCCACTTGCCGAAACCTACTCCTCGAACTTCTGGCCGGTCAGGACATGGGCATGGACGTGGAAGACCGTTTGGCCTGCGTCCTCGCCGGTATTGAATACCAAGCGATAGGCGCCATGGAAGGCGTCATCGGCGATATGCTGGGCGACTTCGACGATATGGGCGAGTGTCTTGGGGTCAGCCTTGGCGAGTTCGGCGGCATTTGCGTAATGCTTGCGCGGCACGATCAGAACATGCACCTTGGCTTTCGGTGCGATGTCCTTGAACGCGTACACCGTGTCGTCCTCGTACACCTTGGTGCTCGGAATTTCCCCCGCAATGATTTTGCAGAACAGGCAATCATCGGACTGGCTCATACACACTCCTTACCGAATGGGTCGTTGTACATGCTGTACACCGTCAACTCCCATACTATTGAACCGTTCGGATAAGCGAGGACTTTCACGCCGATAACAAAAAAGGCTTCCTTTCGGAAGCCTTGCTTGTGTCCGGAGCGGGACTTGAACCCGCACGCCCGTTTAAAATAGGCACTAGCACCTCAAGCTAGCGCGTCTACCATTCCGCCACCCGGACATGTGCCTTGAAGCAACAGAAAAAAACTATAGCACGGCTCAAGCCTGACGCAAATCAGACCCCTCTTGGGCGTGTCGTTTTCCTGAGCGGCGACGATACATCCTGTGCTACGTGCGCAATCCGACAGCATGACCACCGCTGCCACACCGCACGCAAGCCAGGAACCTGACCCAGTGATAGCCTTGCAACCATGACTGATCCGCTGTTTCTGCTGCACCCCGAATCCGACGACGCGCCGGTGAACACCGACTCGCTGCGTGAAGGATGGAACATCACGCTGCCCAAATCCATCAGACGCCACGCCATCCAAGCCATGCGCCTGCACGACGGCGACACGCTCCAGCTGTCTGACGGCAATGGCCTGCGCATCCACACCACACTGGTCGATGCCGAACAGGGACAGGCGCAAGTCAGCGCGTTCAGCAAAGAGGAGCCACCTGTCACCCGACTCGTGCTCATCCAGGCGCTCGCAAAAACCGGCCACGACGAGCAGGCCATCGACATGGCCACCCAAATCGGGGTCGATACAGTCATCCCCTGGCAGGCGGACCGCTCCATCGCCAAATGGAAACACGGCCGCAGCGACCGCAAATGGTCGCAGACCATCGATGCCGCAACAGAACAGTCACGCCGGGCATGGCGGCCGCAGCTTGACGATTGCATCTCTAGTAAGCAACTCGTGGCAATCTGCCGCCGGGCGATGGTATTCGGCGATATCGTCATCGTCCTGCACCAGGATGCGACCGCCAACTGGGAACAGATTGAACAGGCGGTCGCACATATGGAACAGCGCTGCCTCGAAGACGGTCGCACCCGTACGGTCAATGTCGTCGTGGGGCCAGAAGGCGGAATCAGTGAGCAGGAAGCACGTCAATTCGCCGATGCGGGGGCCATGTGCACGCTGCTCGGGCATAATATCCTGCGCGCTTCCACCGCAGGGCCGGTCGCCTTGTCGCTGCTGTCACGTGCCATGGGACGATACGCCTGACATCGCCTGGCAAGGCGCCCGCATACTATGATGCAATAGAGGAACTGACGCGCCACGCCTTCGGAAACATCCTGACACCACGGCACCCGGCACGACATCACTATCGAGACAAGGGAGATCCTGTTTTCATGCGGCTGATCCATGTGGACAATATCGACGACGAGCGCATCGCCGCCTACACCAATCTCACCGAACTCCAGCTCCGCAACCGCCTTGAACCCGCAAAGGGGTTGTTCATCGCCGAATCCCCCAAAGTCATCGACCGTGCGCTCGCCGCAGGCCGTGAACCGATCTCCCTGCTGGTGGAAGAGCCGTGGATCGCTGGCATGAGCGACGAGTTCGAGTACATCGACCAGCATTGGGGACCGGATATACCCGTGTATGTAGCCAGCCCCGAGCAACTCAAGCGGCTGACCGGATACCGCCTGCACCGCGGTGCGCTGTCGGCGATGAAACGTTGGCCGCTGCCGAGCGTCGAAGAGGTCTGCCGTGGTGCCCGCCGCATTGCCGTCATGGAAAACATAGTCGACCACACCAATGTCGGGGCTCTGATGCGTTCAGCCGCCGCACTTGACGTGGATGCGGTGCTTGTGACGCCCTCGTGCGGCGATCCGCTCTACCGCAGGGCTGCCCGCGTGTCCATGGGTACGGTGTTTCAGGTACCGTGGACGCGCATCGGCGGCGATGACACGCATTTCTGGCCGGTTCGCGGCCTCGCACAGCTCCATGAGCTGGGGTTCACCACGGCGGCCATGGCTTTGGATGACGATTCCATCAGTCTTGACGAGCTTGTCCGTCGGCTCGACAATGATTCAGCGTCCCCTGACCATATCGACAAGCTCGCCTTGATTTTCGGCACGGAAGGCGACGGCTTGTCCCATCGCACGATTTCTCATGCGGATCTCACCGTGAAAATCCCGATGAGCCACGGCGTAGACAGCCTCAATGTGGCAGCTTCCAGCGCGGTCGCGTTCTATGCGACACGGGTCAAGCACTGACGCACGCGATACAGATACAGTGCTGCAAACAGTGATGCTTCCCGCTGCCTGAAAAGGCGGCAAGGAAGCATATCAATCCGGGCTTTTTAACGGCGTGTGCCTTGTGACAATCAGTATTGCGGCATGGCGTCGAGATTGAACCCTATTGCCGCAAGCTGTTCACGCCCCTCAGGGGTGATTTTGTCCACGGTCCAGCGCGGCTGCCAAGTCCAGTCGATGCGGAATTCCTCAACAAGCCCGGCGAGTGTGCTCGCGCATTCGTCCTCGATGAGCTCCGTCAACGGGCACGCCGGCGTGGTAAGGGTCATCGTGATGATCGCGCGTCCAAGATTATCGATTTCGATGCCGTACACCAAGCCGAGGTCGATGACATCGATGCCGAGTTCGGGGTCAATGACTTGGTGCAGTGCCTCTTTCACGTCCGCGGCGGTTGCACGACCGATATCGTCCACAGCGACCAGAGGGATATCATCCTCGCTGTTCGTCGCATCATCGTGCTTGCATTCCTGCTTGCTGTGCTTGCCGCACGCGCAGCGGTCGCTTTCGGATGCAGTGTCCGCCTCCCCTCGCTTGGTGCCGGGCGTGTCCTCAGTCTGGGCACCCAACGTACCCAGCAGCTGCGGATTGGCCATGACCTTGCGCGCGGCGTTGTCGTTGCCCAAAGCTTGGGAAACGGTATCGAAAATCGTGGATTTTGGTTCGGGAACCAGATTGCCCTGATTTGTCATCTTGCTCCTTATCGGCTCAGTCGGCTTCGCCGGCAGGTGTCTTGTCTTGCGAGGCCAAGGCCTTGGCAACGGCATCTTTCATGCCTTCCCAGCCGAGCAACGCACATTTGATACGCATAGGATACTTCGAAACGCCTTGGAACACCACAGCATCTTCAAGCTGTTCGTTCTCGGCGTCATCGGAAAGCCCCTTGCCTCGAGATTCCATGAGTTTGTGGAATGTGGCGCCCAGATTCATGGCCTCATCGACGGTTTTGCCTTCGACCAAATCGGTCATCACCGATAGGCTCGCCTGGGAAATCGAACAGCCATGGCCATCCCACTCAAGCTGTTCGATGCGATGCGGCTCGTCTTGCGAGACTTCGACACGGATGGTCGCCTCGTCCCCACACGTCGGGTTGAATTGGTGGGATTGCCCGGTTTCGCAGTATTCGTGGTTCTGGCGGACGCTCGCCTCACCTTGGTCAAGCGAGGGCTGGCCGGTCGTGGTGTCGTTCTCTTTGGCCAGATCCGGCGCGAAATGCGCTTTCCCGTGCGGATCGCGAGCCGCCTCGAGAATGACCTCCTGATACATCTGCTCCAGGTCATCGCCGCTCATGCCGAAATCATCACTCATGCCTGTTCCCTACTCTCACTTACATGCTTGCGGGGGCATATCATACCCCCGCAGACGCGTTACCACCATACCTGATAACGGATACGCCCAAAGCACACTAAACGACATGCAGATTGGGCGTATCCGTCAGACCGGTCGGGCAAGCATACAACATACTTCAAATGCCCGCCAGCCTTGGCATCAGACCTTGAAGAACGGCCTGACTTTGGAAACCGCTTCGACCAGGGCCTGTGCATCCTCAACACTGTTGTACACGCCGGTGGATGCACGGTTGGAGGCGTACAGCCCGAAGTGACGGTGTACCGGCTGGGCGCAATGATGTCCGACACGAATCGCGATACCCAGCGAATCGATGAACTGGCCGACATCATGCGGGTGGACGCCTTGGACGTCGAATGCCACGGTACCGATACGATCGACATTCTCACGCGGTCCCAAAATCCGGACCCCATCAATATCGCCGAGTTTCAGCAGTTCGCCGGCGATGGCCTTTTCATGCGCTTCGATGTTCTCCATGCCAATAGCACGCATCCAGTCGGCGGCAACGCCGGCTGCCACCACTTGGGCGACGGGCTGGGTCCCGGCTTCAAAACGTGCAGGCGGGGCCATATATTCTGCCGGCTTGTCCATCCACGCCAATTCGACCATGGATCCACCGAAATTGGCAGGCGGCAGGGCCTCCAGCAACTCACGCTTGCCATATAGGAAGCCTACGCCGGTCGGACCGTACATCTTGTGGGCGCTCCACGCAGCGAAATCGACATCCATCGCATGGAAATCAACCTTGAGGTGCGGCACGGACTGGCAGGCGTCGAGGATGAAGACCGCCCCCACTTCATGGGCGCGGCGGACAATCGGCGCGATATCCGTAATGGCGCCCGTGGTGTTGCCCACATGAGTGATTGCGACGACCTTCGTGCGTTCGGTGATGACCTGATCGGCGGTGTCAGAACGGATGCGTCCGTCCTCGGTCAGATCGAACCATTTGAGGGTCGCTCCGGTACGGTAGGCGAGCTCTTGAAACGGCAGCAGCACCGAATGGTGTTCTGCTTTGGAGACCACAATCTCATCGCCGGGCTTCAAAGCGAATCGTTGGGCCGCTTTGCCGCCGCGGCCGAGGCTCGCATTGCCGAACGCGGTCGCCAGTAGGTTCAATCCCGCGGTCGCACCTGCGGTGACGACGATTTCCTCCTCGCCTTCCTCGCTGTTGGCACCGACCAGGCGTGCGACCTTGGCACGCGCCTCTTCGAATGCCATCGTGCTGCGGGCAGCCAACTCGTGGGCACCGCGGTGGACACCTGCGTTGATGGTGCGGTAGAACTCGCTTTCGGCGTCAATCACGCACTGCGGCTTCTGCGAGGTCGCGGCGGAGTCCAGATAGACCAGAGGATGACCGTGAATCTCTTGGTCAAGAATCGGGAACTGCTGCCTGATTGCAACGAAATCAACATCTGCCATTGTGATCCTTGTCTTTCAGATTGTTCAGGCCAACGCCGATTCCGTGCTGCCTTCCGGCAGATATTCGTCGTAGCCGTTCTCCTCCAGCTCGTCGGCAAGCTCCGGGCCTCCGGTCTTGACGAAATGACCATCGGCGAAGACATGGACGATGTCAGGCTTGATGTACTTGAGGATACGCGTGTAGTGGGTGACCATGAGGATGCCCAGATCGGTGTTCTCCTTGGCGCGGTTGACGCCTTCGGACACAATACGCAGAGCGTCGACGTCGAGGCCAGAATCGGTTTCGTCGAGGATGGCGAACTTCGGCTTGAGCAGTTCGAGCTGCAACACCTCAGCGCGCTTCTTCTCGCCGCCGGAGAATCCTTCGTTGACGGAGCGCATCGCGAACTTCGGATCCATGCGCAGCCGCTTCATCGCCTCGTTGAGCTCCTTGGTCCACGTGCGGATCGAAGGAGCCTTGCCATCAACCTCAGTCTTCGCAGTGCGCAGGAAGTTGGTCATGGATACGCCGGGCACCTCGACCGGGTACTGCATGGCGAGGAACAGGCCCTCCTTGGCGCGTTCGTCAGGCGTCTGCTTGAGGATATCAACGCCGTCGAGCAACGCCTGGCCGGAATCGACCTCGTACTTCGGGTGACCTGCCAGCGTGTAGGCGAGCGTGGACTTGCCCGAACCGTTGGGGCCCATGATCGCGTGGGTCTCCCCCGAGTGGACAGTCAGATTGACGCCCTTGAGAATCTGCTTGCGGCCTTCCTTGGTTTCCACCGAGGCATAGAGGTCCTTGATTTCGAGAGTGTGCTGCATATTACTTTTCCTCCAATACGGCTTGCATGGCCGCGTT
>NZ_JBJEIH010000082.1:0-1851 GCF_051876855.1 Bifidobacterium sp. | reverse complement strand
TTCGAGAGTGTGCTGCATATTACTTTTCCTCCAATACGGCTTGCATGGCCGCGTTTTCGCCTCGTGCCAGGCGACGGTCAATCACATTCATCAGGTGCTGCGCGATGGCGGGCACGCCGATTTCCTCGACGAGTTCCGCGAAGAATCCCTGGACCACCAGTTTGCGCGCCTCGGCTTCGCTGATACCCCTGGATTCGAGGTAGAACAATTCCTCGTCGTCGAAACGGCCCACCGAGCTGGCATGGCCTGCCCCGATGATATTGCCGTTCTCGATCTCCAGATTCGGTTCGGAATCCGCGATGGCACCCGGAGTAAGCACCAGATTCCTGTTGAGCTCGTAGGAGTCCGTTCCCGGGGCGGTCGGCTCAATCAGCGCGTTGCCCACCCATGTGGAATGCGCGCCTTTGCCGCTCAACGCACCCTTGTACACGACGCGGGACTTGCACTCAGGGTAGTTGTGCACGACCATCGTCCGATGCTCGATATGCTCACCTGGGTCGGCGAAATAGATGCCGAGCATGTTGAGATCGCCTTGGGCGCCGCCGAAATCCTGGTCCATGCGGATACGCACGACGTCACCGCCGAGCGTCACCACGGAATGCCGCAACGAGGCTCCCGCCCCGACACGGATGCGGTGGTTGCCCACGTGTTTGGAGCCCTTGTCCCATTCTTGCACGAAGGTCGTGGAGATATGAGAATCCGCGCCCGTGGAGATTTCCACGCCTTCAGCGATACGGGCGAGACCGTCATGTTCGACGATAACATCGCCATGCGCACGATCCTCTGCGACGATGACCAGATGGACCGCATCAAGATCATTGCCGCCGCCGTGGATATGCACGAGCACAGGCGTGTCGATTTCGCCGCGCAAGCGTATTACGGTAGCCGTCTTGCCGCTGGCCCATTCGACCGCGGAAACCCGGTCGTTCGACATCATCACGGTTCCTGAGGGCTGCTCCCCCATCGCGACCTGCGTCACGTCAACATGCCCGGCATCGACAGGACGTCCCTCGGTGTCGGTGACCGAGATGCTTGTTTTGCCGCTCGGCTCGAACACGTCGAAGAATTCCTCGATGCGTTCAATCGGCGTGTATCGCCAATCCTCTTGTTTTCGGGTCGGCTGTTTGAAGTCGTCCACCTCAAAGGAACGTGGTTCACGGTCCGCACTCGACGGCATGGCCGCGGGGAACGCATACGGGTCATGCGGGTCGGCTTGCGGGACCTTGATCTCCGTATTCTTCGGCTGGGTTTGCGATTGTACGTCCTGTACGTTCTGCATTGTGTTCTGCTCTTGTTCTGCCATGGATCAGCCTACCGATCCTTCCATCTGCAATTCGACGAGCCTGTTGAGCTCAAGCGCGTATTCCATCGGTAGCTCGCGGCTGATCGGCTCGACGAAGCCGCGGACGATCATGCCCATGGCCTCCTTCTCTTCGAGACCACGGCTCATGAGATAGAACAGCTGGTCTTCGGAAACCTTGGAAACAGTCGCCTCATGGGCCATGGATACGTCATCCTCGCGCACATCGACATGCGGATACGTGTCGGAGCGGGAGAAATCATCAACCAGCAGGGCGTCGCACACGACTGACGAGCTCGAGCCTTCGGCGCCGTCGACGATTTTGACGAGTCCACGATAAGCGGAACGGCCGCCGCCACGGGAAATAGACTTCGCCACGATCGTAGAGCTGGTATGCGGCGCGAGATGGATCATCTTCGCGCCCGTATCCTGATACTGTCCCTTGCCGGCGAAACCGAGAGACATGGTGGATGCCTTGGCATACGGCTCAGCGAGGATGCACGCCGGGTACTTCATAGTGGCCTTGGATCCGGTGTTGCCATCGACCCATT
>NZ_JBJEIH010000081.1:0-32641 GCF_051876855.1 Bifidobacterium sp. | reverse complement strand
ACCACAAGCGTGTCCCCTCCCCCTTTTTTATCCCACCCACACCAACACAAACCGGGGACACCACAACCGAGCGACGGCCAGGAATCAATAACAGCCGCCCACATTGCGCAAACGGACAGCGTAGCTCTGTTGCTCAACATGCCTGCTCTGAGCATTCTTTTGGGTTTCCAGCATCGGCGTCTATTCTTCGGTAACCCCCGATTGTTTGTTGAACCTGTGTTCTCAATCCTTGCAATCATACGGAATGTATTCTTCATCAAGATTCTTAAATCATGGGATTCCGGATTCTCTTCCCCGGCGTGTCGCCCTCATATGATGAGAAATATATCTTGCTTCCGGTTACGGCTTAGCTTAGGAGAGGTTCTATGGTTCCGGCGAAGTATGAATCACCTCATGTGGGTGTCCATTCCACAGACACGGACGTGCATCGTGTCCTTGACTTGGATCTCGACGGTGTCTGCGCGGATTACACCGAAGCCATGCGTCAGTGGCTTGTACGTGCTGGTCGCATGGCACCCGATACTTTCCCCGATATGGCCAGGTACGAAATGACATTGGCGACCGGTTGGCCGTTTAGCACGGTAGAGGAGTACAAGCAGGCTCACCGAGAGGCAGAGGCTGATCACCTCTATGCGACTATGCCTGCCATCAAGGGTGCTCCTGCGGCTTTGCAACGCCTTGCAGACGCTCACGTATACATCAGAGTCGTTACCCATCGCTTGTTTGTTTCCGGACAGCATCAAATTGTCGTCTCAGATACGGCCAAATGGCTTGACGACAACCATATCCCATATATGTCATTGTGCTTCACTGGTTTGAAAGATACAATGCACGCGTCCATTCACATCGATGACTCCCCGGCAAATATTCTCGCATTACGGCAAGCCGGTGAACACGTCGTCGTATTTGATCAGCCATACAACAGAGACTTGGATGGACCACGGATGTCAGCATGGGATGAGACCAGTGTCTCCAAGCTCATGGCATGGATGGATCGGTGGCCCGAGTAACGGCATCCTTGACCTGCTATTGAGCTGCCGCCGCTGCTCACTTCGCTTTGTGACACATCTAACTTGCGTACATAGCTGAGACCATTGTCGTTCTAGATAGCGTGGATTCAGCTATACTTGAAATCGCACGTGACATATGAAATCAGCGTATGAGACCAGCATATGAGACCGGCGTATGCCCGCATGATGGCGGTACTGTGTCCGTCGAGTCAGGCGTATTCATCGTATACGCTGTGCCAGCAGCAACCATGAATATCACGATGGTTTGTTGGAATATCTCGATTACTGGAATCCAGACGGATGATCGAAGCCGCTGAAGTGTCTACGGGTATCACTACGGCTTTTGCATTACAGCGTCAATCACTATGCCGGTGGCGCCACTTCGGTGGCATCGCGTCGGTGGTATCACTGCGGCGTCCGCTTCGACTCTGGTATGCACGGCGGATCGGGCGTCCGCTGCGTCGGGCGGGTTTACAACAGTAGAGAAGTGCGAGGCTTGGCTGTGGACCCACGCACTTGCAGCTGGACGGGGAAGGTCTCAAAGGGTTCAGGCACTGGCCGTCCTTCAATCAATGCCAGGGCTTTTTGCGCCGCTTTGACAGCCATATCGTATGGGCGTTGACGAACTGTAGTGAGCTCCGCCTCTTTTGCGAACGTGCTGTCATCGAACCCCGTTACGGAGATGTCTTCAGGTATGGACAGGCCACTGCGCTGCAGTCGGAAGAACAAAGGAACTGCTTGCGAATCTTGGTGGAAACACAATGCAGTCGGCGGGTTGTCCGATGCCATCATCTCAGAAATGGCGACGTCCAGGATATTATCCCCTTCTTGCACTCCCAGAGTGCGGGCGGTCAATCCGCCAATGGCATTGCAGGCTTCTTGAAAGCCGACGATGCGATTATGCGAGCTGAAGCCCAGCGTTGACGAAAAATCCTCGTACAGATACAGCAGATTACGATGCCCCAACTTGACGAGGTGCCGGACGATCAGTTTGATACCCTCTTTGTCATTGATGCCGACCGTCGCATCGAATCCCTCGCTGGTGGTATTGATGCCGATGATGGGGATTTTTGCGGTGCCGAGACGCTTGACTTCATCAGGGCTGATGCCGAATGAAGAGACGAACACCGCATCCGCATTGCTGCGTACGGGGAGTTTTTCGAAGAACGCGTCGCGAGCTTCCAATCCTTCGATCGGGTAGATCACCAAATCGTATCCGGCATCGCGAAGCACATCGTTGAGGCCGGCGATGATTTCGGCGGTGAACCACTCAATTGTTCGGCTGCCGACCAACAGGGCTATGCGATATGTCCTACCTGATTTCAGGATGCCGGCTGATCGGGAGACGCTGAAATTCAAGGCGTTGGCAGCCGCAAGCACTTTCGATCGCGTCGTTTCCGATACCTGTTCCGGGTGCGCGAAAGTGCGCGACACCGTAGCATTTGATACCCCTGCTTTCAGCGCCACATCGCCGATGCTTGCCTTCATGACACCTCCGAACAATCTGCTGCTTGCATCAGCCTATCACGATATTCACCTGGCAACGTCAAGAACACAAGAAATGAAACGGGTTACAATTCGACACGCCGTTGTTATTGCAGGTAAAATGCGCTCACGCCTTGCAATGAAACGGTTTTCAAATGAGAACGGTTACATCACTGAAAACAGCGTATTGCCAATATGAAACCCTTATCGTATGCTATTGCTTGTCGGCGGGACAATGACAAGTCCACGAAGACGTAGACAGACTCAACCATTACAACGACGTGAGGAGTGACATGAACGTCAGGAAAAGCATTGTTGCGGCAGTGGCTGCCGTATGTATCGCCGGTTTGGCGGCATGCGGCGGCACCGCTTCGGGAACTACGGACACCAAGGCGGATAAGGGCCTCAAGGTCATGGGCGATGCCATCACCTATGACCCGAACCACCTCGTCAACGGCGGAAAACCCATCCAGATTGAATACTGGAGCTGGGGCAGCAAAGGCACCGACCCGGTCTTCAAAATGATCGACTCGTACACGAAAACCTATCCGAACGTCACTATCAAAACAGTGAATGTTTCCTGGGACGATTACTGGACCAAGCTGCCGCTCGCGCTCAAAGGCAAGAACGGCCCGGCCTTGTTTAATATCCACAATTCCTACGACGCGTTGATCAGGCCATACGCCGCAGATTATGACATCGACACGAAAGCACTGGAATCCGACTATTCCACAGCTGCGGTACATGAGGACAACAACGGCAAAGTCAAGTACATCGATTCGGTGATCAACACCGGCAACATCTACTACAACAAGACCATGTGGAAGGAGGCCGGTCTCACCGACGCCGATATCCCGACCACGTGGGATGAGTTCATCCCTATCGCCCAGAAGCTGACAAAGACCGACGGCGGCAAGATCACCCAAGCCGGTTTTAACTTCAACGGCGATGCGTACAGTGCAATCTATCAAGGCTTGAACTATCAGAAAGGTGAACTGCTGTTCACCAAGGACGGCAAGAAGGCCAATTACGACAATGCTGTGACCAAGGAGAACATGCAGTTCCTCAAGAACCTGTATGACAAGTACAAGGTCGGGTCTGTCGACTTCGGCAACGATTACACGCAAAGCTTCGGCAACGGACAAACCGCGATGATCTATGCGTGGGGCCATATGGAAGGCACCATGAAGGAGAAGTATCCCGACATCGACTACGGGGTGTTCGCCACGCCGACCTTCACCAAGGGCACGCCATTCGCATATGACCGCTATAACGGTGAATCGACTCCTGGCATCAACAAGAACCAGAGCAAGGAGCAGCAGGCGGTCGCTCAGGACTTCATCAAGTACCTGCTCGCCAATGACGACTATATCCGCGAAGCGGTCGCCGAACTGAATTCCTTCCCGGCGAAGGTCGCGTTGCAGGACGACAAAGAAATCCTTGCAAAGCCGGTCATGGCTGCCATCCAGCCACGTGTCAAGCGGCTGATTTGGCCCGGCCCGGCGCCGTCCACGGTTGAATCCAGCGGAACGATTGCCTTCCAGAACGTCTTCCAAAACGGCATGTCCATCGATAAAGCGCTCAAAGAGGCGCAAAACCAGATGGATGCAGATATGAAGAATTCTGATTTCGTGTCGCTGGAAAGCAAATACGCTTTCTTTGACGAACACAAGTGACAGCTTGGGTTCTTTCTCTTCCCAACCCCCATCCGGCGGCCGCAGCGTGGTTCTCCTCTGCGCTGCGGCCGCACCTCCTTAATACGCGCGTTCGATCTGGTCTGAACCGGCTTCGAACAATTCACATCTCCTGAGTGGAGAGAGGCGAGCTTCTATGAACAAGAACAACGGTGAATCGATACTATCGAGAATATTCACCTTACGGAATATGGCGGTAACATTCCTCGTAGTCTACTTTGCGGTATTCCTGGCATATCCGATTGTCAAAGCGTTCGCGGGGAGTCTGCATAACTGGAACCCCCTGGTCGGAACATACGATTGGGTGGGGCTTGATAATTTCACGCAGATTCTGACCGACGGGCTCTTCTGGCGTTCCATGTGGAATACCGCGGTATTCGCTGGCGTCTCCACATTCTTCCGCATCGTGCTCGGCCTCGGCCTGGCTCTGCTGCTGAGCGCCAAACTCGTCAAATGCAAGGACACGCTCCGCGGACTCTTCTACATGCCGACCGTTACACCGCTTGTGGCGGTGTCCTTCGTGTGGATGTGGATGTTCGACCCGCAGTTCGGCATGGTCGACAAGATCACCGGACTCGACATCAACTGGTTGCACGATACCAAGTGGGCCATGCCGGCGATCATCATCATGACCATCTGGAAGGATTTCGGATACGCGACGGTGCTGTACTTGGCTGGCCTGATGAATCTTCCGCGGGACGTGTATGAGGCGGCTGCCATTGACGGCGCCAACTCGGTGCAGACATTCTTCAGAATCACGTTGCCGCTGCTGAAATCGACCACGCTGTTCATCGTGATCACGTCGCTGATCAGCTATTTGCAGGCATACGTACAGATCCTTGTGATGACCGAAGGCGGGCCGGGCACGTCCACCTACACCATCAGCTATCTCATTTTTGACCAGGCGTTCCAGAAATACAACTTTGGCATTGCATCGGCGCAGGCGGTCATTCTGTTCCTGTTCACTGGTGCGCTCACCTTGATCATGTTCAAGGTCTCAGGAGATTCGGAGGGATTGGCATGAAAGCCCGTAAAATCGGCGGCATCATTCTTACAGCTTTGCTGTTCGTCGCCGCAATAATCACCATTGTTCCGTTCATTTGGATGTTCATCTCATCGTTCGCTCCGAACAGTGAGATTGTCAAAGTGACCGGCGGATTATTCCCCCGACCGTCCACGATCGACAATTACGTGAGCATTCAGGAAAAATTCAATTTCATGCGGTTGTTCGCCAATTCGCTGGTGGTGGCAGTGCTGAAAACCGCAATCGCCATCTACACCAGCGCGGTGCTCGGATACGTGTTTTCAAAAATGCGGTTCCGCGGACGCAATCTGTTGTTCGGCATCGTCATGAGCACGATGATGATTCCTTGGGCAGTGACCATCATCCCTCAATATGAGATGTTCACGAAGTGGGGATTGCAGGATACTTACACATCGCTGGTACTGCCCGGCATGATCAGCGCTTTCGGCATTTTCCTGTTCCGCCAATCCATTTCCGGCATTTCCGACGAATTGATCGAGGCCGCGAAATTGGATGGCGCGTCGGACCTGAGGATTTTCCACAGCATCATTTTGCCGATGAGCCATAACACCATCGCTGCGCTCGCGATTTTCACATTCCTGTGGAATTGGGAAGATTATCTGTGGCCGTTCCTGATGATTACCGACGAGCGCAAGCAGCTGCTCGCCGTCGGTCTGAAAGCGTTCAACGGTCAGTACGGCACGGATTATGGCGGGCTGTTCGCCGCAACGTCATTGGCGATTGTCCCGGTCATCATCGTATATATGATTTTCCAGAAGCAGTTCATCGCCGGCATTGCGACAGGCAGCGGTAAGTGAAGGGGACAACATGGCAGAAACACCAGTCAACGTCGGTCATCAGGACAACGTATTCGTGGCATACGTGCGTTCCACGCATCCGACAATGCGCGCGTCGTCGATTGTGCAGGGAGACCATTGGCGTATCGGGATCCTGACCGAATCGCTGATTCGTTTCGAATGGTCCGATTCCGGTGAATTCGAGGACAATCCCACGCAGATGGTCGTCAGCCGTGATTTCGGCACTCAACCGCGGTTCACGGTGACGCATCGCAACGGATTGCTTATCATTGACACCCCGGCCCTGTACATCACGTATGACGGCAAACCGTTCAGCAAAGAAGGGCTGAGCGTGGTTGTCAAAGGTATGGCGGACACCCAGTTCAACACCTGGCACTACGGGGACGAACCGAAGCATAATCTCAAGGGCACCGCGCGTACGCTTGACGAGGCCGATGGCGAGATCGCGCTGGGAGACGGGGTGATCTCGCGGGACGGCTGGGCGGTGATCGACGATTCCGCGGCGAATGTGATTGTGCTGACGGATGAGGTGAACGGCAAGCCGAACCCTCTCGGTGCTTGGATCATGCCTCGAGACCACCAAGAAACCGACCTGTACTTCTTCGGCTATGGCCGACGCTACAGCGAGGCGGTGCGGGACTTCTACCGGCTCGCCGGGCCGACGCCGCTGCTGCCGCGTTTTGCGCTCGGCAACTGGTGGAGCCGGTATTACCGGTATACCCAGGACGAGTATCTCGAGCTCATGGACCGCTTCAAGCGCGAAGGTATCCCGTTCACCACATCGGTGATTGATATGGACTGGCATCGTGTTGACGACATCGATCCGAAATACGGCTCGGGCTGGACCGGATATTCGTGGAACAGACAACTGTTCCCCGACCACAAGGCGTTGCTGCATAATCTGCACCGGCGAGGACTCAAAGTCACGCTGAATGTGCATCCTCGAGATGGTGTGCGTGCGTTTGAAGATGATTACCGGCAAGTGGCCAAGCGGGTCGGCATTGATCCCACGACCGAAGAGGCAGTGGAATTCGACCTGACAAATCCGGATTTCGTGAGCGCGTACCTTGACATGCATCATCGGCTGGAAGCCGAAGGCGTTGATTTCTGGTGGCTCGACTGGCAGCAGGGCGGTGTGACCCGTCAGCCTGGGCTTGACCCGTTGTGGGTGCTGAACCACTTGCACTATCTAGATTCGGGCCGTGACCATGGTTGGCCGCTGACTTTCTCGCGTTATGCGGGTCCGGGGTCGCACCGGTACCCGGTCGGATTCTCCGGGGATACCGTCGTGACTTGGAAATCATTGCAATTCCAGCCGTATTTCACCGCGACCGCATCGAATATCGGTTACGGATGGTGGAGCCACGATATCGGCGGGCATATGTGCGGATACCGGGACGAGCACTTGGAAGCGCGCTGGTACCAGCTCGGCGCTTTCAGCCCAATCAATCGTCTGCATTCCAGCAACTCGCAGTTCATGGGCAAAGAGCCTTGGAATTTCTCCGCTGATGTCCGGCATGCCATGGTGGAGGCTCTGCGGTTGCGTCACATGATGCTGCCATACCTGTACACCATGAACTACCGGGCGGCGTTCGAAGGTATGCCGCTCGTCGAACCGATGTATTGGGCAGACCCGAATAATCCGCAGGCATATGAAGTCCCGGATGAATTCCGTTTCGGTACACAGTTGTTGGTGGCGCCGATCGTCTCGGATGATGACGATTCCGCCCGACTTGGTCGCACCGAAGCATGGTTGCCGCAGGGCGAATGGTATGACTTCTTCGATGGCCGCCGCTACGGTTCCTCCAATCCGTCCGGGCGACGGTTGGAAGTATGGCGCGCCATCGATCGCATTCCTGTGTTTGCCCAGGCGGGAGGCATCGTGCCGTTGCAGGAGCTCGGCGATGGCGATGCCGTCAACGATCTGGACAATCCGCAATCCCTGCGAGTACTGGTGTTCCCCGGCGCGAATGGCCGCTTCGCGATGATTGAGGATGATGGGGTCTTCGTGCCGTCTGCGCAATCCGCGCAAATCGGCGAAGCAGACATCCACACCGCAACTACCCGCATGTCCTTCAATTGGAGGGATGCCGGCCGTACGGACGCTGACGGTGGCGGCAGCTCGCTGTTCACGGTCGCCCCGGTTGAAGGCAAGACCGACGCAGTCCCGTCACAGCGCGACTGGACGATGGTGTTCCGCGGTGTCGCTGACGTCAATCCCGTCGATATCGGCGTCGATATCGACGACACCCCCTGCGACGGTGTGGAAACCTCTTATGATGCGCGTACGCTGAGCCTGTCGGTTACCGTACGTCAGGTGCCGTCTTCCGCGGGTTTGAACGTCGCAATCAGGGGAGGCTTGCATATCGCGGGCAATCCGGTTGAACACGATGCGCTCAATGTGCTCATGCACGCGCAAATGCCGTATGGTTCCAAAGAACATGCGATGCGGGCGATATATGAGCAAGGCGTGCGTGCGATTGGCGCTTTGCGCACCTTCAAAACGGCACCCGGCTTCGGGGATGGATTATTCGCGGCGAACGGAATGCCTGACGCGGTGATTGGCGCGTTGACAGAGATTCTCCTACGCGACTGAGCCGTCCGAGGTTGGCGCGGTCCGGATTGACACAGCGACTGTGAAACCGGACATGCGCACACCGTTCGCCCTCCGGCGGCACCCGCGGTTAGGATGAATCGAGTGACAGGGAATTCATCGAGTCATAAGCGCGGACAAGGCAAGTTGCCGGTGCCGGCTGCGGTATCTGATACCGCGCCGGCATCCGCAGCCGCCACAACCCCGCGCCGTGCAACCGCTGACGCACAATACCGGCGTATGACTGGCGCCCCGGTACGCGGTCTCATTCTTGCATTGTGCCTTCCCGCGGTCATCTCGAACCTGGTCACCACCGCCTATAATCTCGCGGATACATATTTCATCGGGCGTCTGGGCACATCCCAGTCCGGCGCGATCGGCATCGCCTATTCGGTGATGACCGTATTTCAAGCCTTCGGTTTCTTCTTCGGCAATGGCTCCGGCAATTCGATGAGCCGGGAACTGGGAAAACGAAACAACGAGCGTGCCGCGCGTCTGTTGTCGGTCGGTTTCTGCGGAGCTGTCCTTGGCGGACTCGCATTGGCGATTCTCGGTTTGGCCACATTGCCGCATCTGGTGGTGGTGCTCGGCTCGACCCCGACCATCTCGCCGTACGCCATCGCCTATCTCACGCCGATTCTCATCGCAGCGCCCATGGTATGCGGATCGTTCGCGCTCAACGGCCTGCTGCGGTACCAAGGACTGTCCCTGTACGGCATGATTGGCCTGGTCAGCGGTGCATTGCTGAATTTCCTTGTCGCGCCCCTGCTGATTTTCGTTGCTGGGCTCGGCATCGCCGGTGCTGGCATCGCCACCGCGGTATGCCAGACCATCAGTTTCATCCTTCTGGTCACGTTCGCCGTCCGTCGCGGTGTCGTCAGACTCGATCTGCGCAAGGGCAAGCCGGACATGCTGTTGGTGCGTGAAATCATCGGTGGTGGCATGCCATCGCTGTTGCGGCAAGGCGCGGGCTCGCTGGCGACCACATGCGTGAACTTGGCGGCCAACCCCTTCGGCGACGCGGTCATCGCCGCAATGGCGATTGTCATGCGCGTCATGCTTGCCATCAACTCGATCATTGTCGGCCTGGGGCAAGGTTTTCAGCCGGTGTGTGGGTACAATTACGGCGCCGGACTGTACCGACGCGTCAAGGAGGGGTACTGGTTCTGCGTGCGGCTGTCCACAGTTGCCCTGGTGATTATTGCGGTCGTCGTCGCGGTACTTGCCCCCGATATCATCGGATTGTTCCGGTCCGACCCGCAAGTGATCGCCGTCGGCACGGTGGCGTTGTGGATGCAATGCTGCACGGTGCCACTCAACGGGTTCGCGATGATGTCCAATATGATGCAGCAGACCATGGGCAAGACGGTGATCGCGTCCTTCGTGGCGGTTTGCCGGCTTGGATTGTTCCTGGCTCCGGCTGCACTCATTCTCGCACATTGCTTCGGTGTACCGGGCGTTCAGGCGGCGCAATCGGTTTCGGACATCATTTCCTTCGTCGTGACCGTGCCGTTGCAGGTGCATATTCTGCGTTCGCTGGGCAAACCGCGCAGCACGGTGTGATCCACGGCGCTGTATTATTCGCTGCACGGTGTTATCGCGCGCGGTACGGTGTCATCGAAAGCGCGTCTTGTGCATGTACAGCGGCTTGGGTGCGGTGCGGCTTGCGGGCTGGCCCAAGTGCGCGCCCGGCGTAATAGCTGTGGCAATGGCGGCTTGTATCATGTGGGATATGAGAATCGCACGTTTCACCAAAGACGACAAGACCCCGCAATACGCCTTCGTGCAGAAGGACGAGCAGGATGGCAAGGATTATCTCGTAGTGCTCAGCGGCTACCCGTTCGGCGCCCAGCCGGTGGAGCCGACCGGCGAACGGTTCCCGCTCGATACGGACGGGTTGCGTTTGCTCGCCCCGGTCATCCCGTCAAAGATTTACGGCCTGGCGAAAAATTATGAAGCGCACGCCCAGTTCATGCATGAGACCGGGCACAGCGATATCGCGCATGCGCCGGAAAACATGGTGATTTTCTCGAAGCCGAGCACTTCCGTGATCGGCCCTGACGATCCTATTGTCATTCCGCCGTTCTCGCATGATATGAATTTCGAACCGGAAGTCGCGGTGATTATCGGCCGAATCGCGAAGAACGTGCCGGTCGAGAAGGCTATGGATTACGTGCTCGGTTTCACGTGCGTCAACGATGTGACCTTGCGCGACCTGCAGGGTGCCGACCCGATGTGGACGCGCGCGAAAGGCTTCGACACCGCGTGCCCGCTCGGACCGTGGATCCAGACCGATCTGGATTGGAAGGATGCGAAGATTTCGTTCACGCTCAACGGCAAGGATGTGCCGGAAGCCAGCGGTACGACCGCGAAGCTGATTCACGGTATCCCCGAGCAGATCGCCGCGATTTCAAGTTTCTCCACGCTGCTGCCTGGTGACGTGATCATGACCGGCACGCCGAACGCATCCGGCAGCCTCAAGCCGGGAGACGAGCCGGTCGTCCACGTGGAGGGTATCGGCAGCCTGCGCAACGTCGTGGTGCAAGGCTGACTGTCTGGTTGGCTGGTTGCCCAATCGGCAGCTGACATTGGACTGAACCTCGTCTGAACTTCCCACTTACTTGCCACGTAACTTCCCACTTGCTGGCAAGCTGGCAAGTAAGTGGGAAGTTACGTGGCAAGTTCAGTTTGATGCCGGTATGCGTGGTGTCTCCTGGCGCATTGCGCCGGTACTTGCCGGCAATATGGCGGAATCACGCGGTGAGTTCGATCTGGTTGCCTTCGAGCGCGATGACGCAGCTTTCGTAGTAGCCGTCGCCAGTGGTGCGCGGGCCGCTCAGCACCTCGTATCCATCGGCCTTGAGACGTGCGGTGAGCTCGTCCACGGCCTGTGCGCTGCCAAGGCTGAAGGCGACATGCGCGTAGCCGGTGCGTGCGAAGGGCTTCGGTCGGTCCTCCATGCCGGGGCGTGTCATAATCTCAAGCCGCGTATTCCCGTCGAAACTCAGGAAGTACGAGCAGAAATCGGTGGTCGGATTGTGATAAAGACCGTTCGCCGTGGCGCCGAGATAGGTGACGAAGAAGTCCCTCGCAGCCTCGAGGTCGTTAACATACAGGGCAACATGGTTGATGCTCGTGATGCCTGCGTTCATAAAGCCTCCTTGTTCGTTCCAAGCGTCTGTCCAGCGTCCGCTTGTGTAGGGTCTGCCCTCGTCTACTTATGGTACGGCTCGTGGGCGTTGATTTTGAACGCGCGGTAGACCTGCTCGAGCAGGATCACGCGCATGAGCTGGTGCGGGAAGGTCATGGGGGAGAAGCTGAGTTTCCAGTCGGCGCGTGCGAGGATTTCAGGCGCCAGTCCGAGCGAGCCGCCGATGATGAACTGGATGTGGCTGGCGCCGTGCAACGCGAGGTCGTCGAGTTTCGCCGCGAACCGCTCCGAGCCGAGCATCTGCCCGTCGATGGCGAGTGCGATCACATACGCGCCGTCCTTGATATGCTTCGCGATGCGCTCGCCCTCCTTGCGTTTGATGAGCTCGTCAGTGCCGGGCGTGGCGTGTTCGGGTGTTTTCTCGTCGGCCACTTCGTAGATGCTCAGCTTGCAGAAGCGCGACAGGCGTTTCGAGTATTCGTCAATCGCGTCGCGCAGATAACGTTCTTTGATGCGGCCGGGGGCGATGATGTCGATGTTCATGGGGTGCGTGTTCCTTCCGTCAATCAGTGCCATCGTAGCGGTGGCGGGCTCCAAGCGCATGGCGGTGCAAGGCACTGCCGCCGTCCCCATCTGTTTCTGCCGACGCTGAGACACCTGCCAGCGTCGGCAGAAACAGAAGGGGAGCCGTGTGGCGATGGGCGCGCGGGCGGTGGTTTAGTCGACGACCACCGCGTCAAGCACGGGGACCCGCAGCGCCTGCCGTGCCGGAGGCAGCGCGGCCAGAATGCCAACCGCAATCGATGCCAGAAGGAACGCGCCCAGCTGCGGCCATGGAATCGACAGGTCCGACAAGCCCATCGAAGCGAAGCAGGCGCGGATCACCACGCCCGCGGCGACACCGGTCGCCAGCCCAAGCACCGTACCAAGCACGGCGATGATCGACGATTCGATTGCGATCATGCCGCGTACCTGTCCGTTGCTCATGCCGATCGCGCGCAGTACGCCGATCTCGCGGGTTCGCTCGGACACGGACAGCGTCAGCGTGTTCACGATGCCGAAAATTGCGATGATAATCGACAATGCAAGCAGCGCGTAGACGATCATGAGTACCTGGTTGACCATGGCGGACATCGCGGAACGATACTCGTCGTGATCCATGATGGCAATCACATAATACGGTTTGACGACTTTCGTCAGCTGGTTTCGTGCATGTGCCAGGTTCGTCCCCGGCTTGAAGGTGACGAACGCCTGTGGGGTCATGAGGATTTGCGTGACGCCGAGTGCCTTCGCCTCGTCGGCGTTGATGAACACGCCCAGGTCCCATGCGCCGCCGCTGGCGATTGCCGCGACCGTGAACGTCTGCGTCTTGGCCTCGGCGCCGTATGTGGCTTGGGCGGTGCTACTCGGCGCGAATGTCGCGGTCACCCGTTGCCCGACATGCCAGTTGTTGTCCTTGGCGGTGCTTTTGCCCACGATGATGTTGCCGGTGCTCCAAAGCGCACTGTCGAGATCGCCTTCCACGGTGACGGGTGGCATGGTGGTGTGTGCGAAATCATCGTCCACTACCATGGTCCGGGTGATGGCCGTGTTGTTGCCGTAGGTGATGGCGGGCGTCGCGGTGAGCGTGGTCACCGACGACACGTCGTCGAGCCCGCGCACCTGGTCGAGTGCGGCGGAAGGAATGCGGTAGTTCGCTGACTGCAGCACATAATCGGCATGTAGATTGTCGTCCACCACCGAGCTAATTGATGTGCTCACCGATGAGGCGATCACGCCGAGGCAACTGACCAGTGCCACGCCGATGAACAGGGCCGCTGCCGTGTTGGCGGTACGTCGGCGGGACCTGCCGATATTGCGGGTGGCGAGTCGCCCGGTTACGAGGAACACTCGCGACGGCAACCATCCAAGGATCTTGCCTGCGGGGGCCACGATGGCGGGCGCAAGCATGATGACACCGATGACCACCAGCCCGGCGCCGATACCGAGCGGCCAGCCGGTGCCCAGCTCATTGATCGCGCGCCACGGTGTCGGCCCATCAGCAGCGTTGCCGGTGTTGGCGATGGCGACGGCGAGCCACCAGATGCCGAGCCCGGCGAGCGCCAGGATGGTGCCGCCGACGCCGCGTGCCAACGTCGGTTTTTCCGGATTCACGGTCTCGTTCATCGCCTGGATCGGCGGGGTGTTCGCGGCACGGGCCGCTGGCAGCGTCGCGCCGATGAGCGAAACGATCACGCCGACCGCGACGCCGATGGCGATGGCACTGGGTGTTGGCACTGCGGAGCCTTCCAAGGTAGTGCCGGTCATGGCGATAACCCGCATAATCAGCGCCGTCATGCCCCAGCCGAGCAGAATACCGGCGCCTGAGCCGATGATGCCGAGCGTGAGCGCCTGGACGATCACCGTGGTGAACACCTGGCGTGGCGAAGCGCCGATCGAACGCAGCAGCGCATACCCGCGCATGGCCTCGCGCACAATCATCGAGAAGGTGTTCGCGATGATGAACGTGCCGACGAACAGGGCGATGAGCGCGAAGATCAGGATAAGCGGCTGAACGAAGCCGATGCTGTCACGCGTGGCTTTCGACTGTGCTTCACGGTAATCGTCGCCGGTGACGGCGACGGCTTTCGACCCGGACGGGAGCTTCGCGTTGATTGCGTCCGCAAGCGCTTGTTGCTGGTCGGCGGTGAGCGCCGAGCCGTTGTTTGCCGTACCGTAGACGCCGATGACGCTGGCCTTGGAGGTGTCACTGCCCTGCGCGGCGAGTTCCTGCTCGATGACCGCTGGGTCAAGGCCGACGATGAGCGTGCCTGCCTGCGAGGAATCGAGGTCGAAGATGCCGCTGACGGTGACTTTGGTGGGGCCTGCCGCCGGGTAGACGTAGGTAGTGGTGCTGCCGCGGTGGAGATGGGCGGCGCTCGCGGTGTCCGAGGATATGGCGATCTGGTTGCGGCCCTTGGGATAGGTGCCGGATGTGAAGTGCGCGGAACGCCAGGGGTGGGTTGAGGATAGCGCCATGCTGGAGGTGCCGCCGCTGGACGCCGTGGCGGTGCCGTCCGAGCCGACGAGCACGCCGGTGGTCAGGCTTTCGGGAACGGATACTCCGGATACGCCGGCCACATGCTTGATGGTGTCAACGAGATCGGTGTTGATGGTGTTGTAGGTGGTGGTTTCCGTGCCTGAGTTCGTGTTGTCGCGCTGTGTGCCGCGCACGTAGACGTCATGGTCGGCGTTGGTGGCGAGCATGGCGTCGACCTGGGTGTCGAGCATGCCGCGGAAGGCGAAGGACCCGAGAACAAAGGCCACGCCGAGGGCGATGGCGATGATGGACATGATGAACCGGGGCAGGTGGGCGCGGGCGTCGCGCAGGCCGATGGTGATCATCGTCAAGCCTCCATGTCGGGCGACGCGGTCTGGTCGTCGTCGGCGAAGACGTCGAGAATCTGCCGATAGGACGGATGGTCCATGTCCTGGGTGATGTGCCCGTCCGCAAGGACAAGCACGCGGTCGGCGTAGCTGGCCGCCCGCGGGTCATGGGTGACCATGACGATGCTCTGCCCGCGGTTTCGGGCGGAATCTTGCAGGAATTGCAGCACCTGGGCGCTGGATTTCGAATCGAGGTTGCCGGTGGGTTCGTCCGCGAAGATCACGGACGGGCGTGCCATAAGCGCGCGGGCGCAGGCGACACGCTGCTGCTGGCCGCCGGACAGTTGGCTGGGGCGGTGGTCAAGGCGTTGGCGCAGGCCGACGACGTCGACGATTTCGTCGAACCAGTCGCGGTCGATCGGTTTGCCGGCGATTTGCAAAGGCAGGAGGATGTTCTCTTCCGCGGACAGGGTGGGGACGAGATTGAAGGACTGGAAGATGAAGCCGATCTGGTTGCGGCGCAGCCCCGTCAGCTGGCGTTGGTTCATGGCGCTGACTTCGAGACCTTCGACGAACACCCGTCCCGAAGTGGGGCGGTCGAGGCCGGCCATGCAGTGCATGAGCGTGGATTTGCCGGAGCCGGACGGCCCCATGATCGCGGTCATGCGCCCGCGCGTGAATTCGACGCTCAGATGGTCGAGCGCGGTAACCTGGGTGCCTGACCCGGCGTCGCCGTAGGTTTTCACCAGGTCATCCGCCCAGGCGACCGTGTCGTCGCCGGGAGCGCCGGAAGGTCGGGGTGCGGCTGTGGGTGTGGTGCTGGAGTGAAGTGCCATGGGTGTCCTTCCGCCGAGTGAACGATGCGGGTGCGCTGTGGAATCAGAGAAATCAGAGGAATCCGGGGAATCAAGGGAATCGGGGGCGTAAATCGGGATTCGCCGCGTCTGTCATCTCTGCGTCTGTTTTCTCTATATATACCGCATGGTTTGACGATTATGCCCAACGGAATATGCCAGATACGCATCGTATCGCGCCAATCGGCACTGACGGCGTCAATTGCGTTGCCGCTGCGCGGGTCGAATGCGACGCGAGGAATGAAAAACTTGAGTCAACTAGGCTCAAGTTTGGAATAATCGACGGGGAAATCGGTTGTATACAGCAGACACAGACAACGAAGCGTCCCGCGGGTGAAGCCGCCCAAAGGCCGCGAATGGAGGAACTATGCAAGCGCAATTCACGAATATGGCCCAAGAGGTCATTAGCGACGCCGTACAGAGCGCGTCCGCCGCGGGCAATGCGCAAGTCGAGACACTGCACGTGCTCGATGCGTTGCTTCGCCAGCAGAACGGCGTCGTACCAAGCCTGATCAAGGCCGCAGGGGGAGACATCAAAGCCATCGGCACAGCCGTGCGCAACGAGTTGGTCAACCTGCCCAGCGCCAGCGGGTCAAGCACCACGCAGGCGCAGCCCAGCCGCCAGCTCGAAGCGGTGCTTGTGCAGGCAGAACAAGAGATGAAGCAGCTCGGGGACGAGTTCATCTCTACTGAACACCTGCTCATCGCAATCGCCGCGAGCAAGCCGAACAAATCCGCCGACATTCTCGAAGCCAACGGGGTGACCGCCCAATCGCTACGCAAGGCGTTGCCGCAGATCCGCGGAGGCGCACACGTGACCAGTGCGGACGCGGAAGGCAATTACAAGGCTCTCGAAAAGTATTCAACCGACCTGACCGCCGCCGCGAAGGAAGGCAAGCTCGACCCGGTGATCGGTCGTGATCAGGAGATCCGCCGTGTCATCCAGATCCTGTCCCGCCGCACCAAGAACAACCCGGTGCTGATCGGCGAGCCTGGCGTCGGCAAAACCGCCGTCGTCGAAGGCCTCGCCCAGCGTATCGTCGCCGGGGATGTGCCAAGCACGCTGCGCAACAAGAAACTCATCAGCCTCGACCTGGGTTCCATGGTCGCCGGGTCGAAATACCGCGGCGAATTCGAGGAACGCCTCAAGGCCGTGCTCAATGAGATCAAGAACGCGAACGGGCAGATCATCACCTTCATCGACGAGATCCACACCATCGTCGGAGCCGGTGCTGCAGAAGGCTCGATGGACGCGGGCAACATGCTCAAGCCGATGCTTGCGCGCGGCGAACTGCGGCTGATCGGCGCCACTACGCTCGACGAATACCGTGAGAACATCGAAAAGGACCCGGCACTTGAACGCCGCTTCCAGCAAGTGTTCGTCGGTGAACCGAGCGTCGAGGACACCATCGCAATCCTGCGTGGTATCGCGCCCAAGTACGAGGCCCACCACAAAGTGACCATCGGCGATGACGCGCTCGTGGCCGCAGCCCAGCTGTCCAACAGGTACATCAGCGGGCGTCAGCTGCCGGACAAGGCCATCGATCTGGTCGATGAGGCGGCTGCACACCTGCGTATGGAACTCGATTCCTCGCCTGAGGAAATCGATGAGCTCAAGCGCCAGGTGGACCGGCTCAAGATGGAACGCGCCTACCTGCTGGGCAACCCGAAGAACGAGAAAGCCGAGCAGAAGAAGGCGGACGCGCTCGACCAGAAGTCCCGCGAACGCCTCGCCGACCTCGACAAGGAGCTCGCAGACAAGACCGAGAAACTCAACGGCCTCAACGCCCGTTGGAATATGGAGAAAAGCGGACACAACAAGGTCGGCGACCTGCGCAAGAAGCTCGATGAGCTGCAAGTGGAAGCCGAACGTTGCGAACGCGACGGCGACTATGCGAAGGCCTCGGAAATCAGGTACGGCGAGATTCCGCACATCCAGAAGGAAATCGCCGCCGCAGAGCAGGAGGAACGCGATGCCAAGGAAACCGGCGCCGAGGAAACCCCGATGGTCCCCGACAAGGTCGATGCGGATTCCATCGCGCAGATTGTGTCCGAATGGACCGGCATTCCCGTCGGCCGCCTGATGCAAGGCGAGAACGAGAAGCTCCTGCACATGGAGGAGTACCTCGGCAAGCGCGTCATCGGCCAGAAGGACGCCATCCGCGCTGTTTCCGACGCGGTGCGTCGTTCGCGTGCCGGCATCTCCGACCCGAACCGCCCGACCGGATCGTTCCTGTTCCTGGGCCCCACCGGCGTGGGCAAGACCGAGCTCGCCAAAGCGCTCGCCGACTTCCTGTTTGACGACGAGAAGGCCATGGTGCGTATCGATATGAGCGAGTACATGGAGAAAGCCTCTGTGTCTCGCCTGATCGGTGCCGCCCCGGGCTATGTCGGCTACGAGGAAGGAGGCCAGCTGACTGAGGCTGTGCGTCGGCGCCCCTACTCGGTGGTGCTGTTCGACGAGGTCGAGAAGGCGAATCCGGAAGTCTTCGACCTGCTGCTGCAGGTGCTGGACGATGGTCGCCTGACCGATGGCCAAGGCAGGACCGTGGACTTCAAGAACACGATTCTGATCATGACCTCGAACCTCGGTTCGCAGTTCCTGGTGCAGCCTGACCTGGATGAGGAAGCCAAGCAGAAGGCCGTGATGGATGCCGTGCATGCACACTTCAAGCCGGAATTCATCAACCGCCTCGACGAGCTGGTCATCTTCCACCCGTTGACCCGTCAGGAGCTCGGCAGCATCGTCGATTTGCAGGTGCGTCAGGTGGCCGCGCGGCTTACCGAACGCCGGATTTCGCTGCAGGTTACGGATGCGGCTCGCGATTGGCTCGCCAACACCGGGTACGATCCGGCGTACGGCGCCCGCCCGCTGCGCAGGCTCGTCCAGACCGAGGTCGGCGATCAGCTGGCGCGTCTGCTGCTTGCCGGCAAGGTGCATGACGGCGACACCGTGCTCGTCGACCAGACCGGTGGCGAACACCTTGAACTCACCGACATGCCTGAGGATCCGTTGTCCGGTGTGACCGTCGAAGGTGTGCAGGAAGACAAGTGACGGTTGCTTGAACTCAGACGGCCGCCCGCCCAAGCCTTGATGTGGCTTGGGCGGGCGGCCGTTTTTCGTATCTCGGAGCTGTCGACGTCGGACCATCTTCTGCTTCTGCCGACGCTGATGGCATGCTCAGCGTCGGCAGAAGCAGAAGAGCGGGACCGGTTTACTTTTCGAGGAACAGCTCAGGCGCCTTGCTGAAGTTCGTGGCGCAATGCTCGCCGCAGAAATAGTACGTCGTGCCGTTGTAGGTGCGCGTGATGGCCTCGTCATTCACGGCGACGCTCATGCCACACACCGGGTCGGTCGCTCTCTCGCCGTCGGCGGGGTTCGCTTCGGCCATCTGGCCCATATGATGCGTGTGATTCATGTGGCTCATGTCCATGGTGTTCTCCTTGCTGTTGGTGTTGGGATTGTTGGTGTTGGAATTGCTGGCATTGCTGATGTCGGGGGCGCTGGTTGCGCTGCGGCCGGCGTCCGACGGCTGATTGTTCATCGTGGTGTGCTCGTCGATGATGATGGTGGGCGCTGCGGCCGGCGTATCGGCGTCCGTGGGGCCGGCAGTCAGGTCGTCGCCGATGCGCGCATGCCGCAACCGGTTCGCGTTGAGCACCAGGCATACGCTGGACAGTGCCATCGCAAGTCCTGCAATCATTGGGCTGAGCAGCCATCCGGTGAAGGGGTAGAGTACACCGGCCGCGATCGGGATGCCGATGATGTTGTACCCGAAGGCCCACGCATAGTTCTCGCGGATATTGCGCATGGTCGCGTTCGACAGGTTGATGAGTTTCAACACGCCGCGCAAATCGCCGCTCATCAGCGTGACATCCGCCGACTGCATGGCCACATCCGTGCCGGTGCCGATGGCGATGCCAAGATCGGCCTGCGCCAAGGCGGGGGCGTCGTTGATGCCGTCGCCGACCATCGCAATCAATTCGTCGTTGCGCTTGTCGGCATTACGCTGCGCCTGCAGGCGTTCAATCCAATACGCCTTGCCGTCTGGCCGAACCTGTGCGATAACCGTATCGATGCCGACTTGCTTAGCGATTTGGCTGGCGACCTCGGCTTTGTCGCCGCTGAGCATGATGGTGCGCACGCCGGCCTTGCGCAAGGCTGCGATTGCCTGCTGCGAACCGGGTTTGACGGTGTCCGACGTGTATGACGGGTGGTCCGGGTCGGCGCCTGCATCGACGGTTCCGCGGGTGATGGTACCGGTTTTATCAAAGACCACGGTCCTGATATTGCGCGCCTGTTCCAGCGCTTTCGCTGAGGTGACCAGTACGCCGTTCGTAGCGCCCAATCCTGTCGCCGCGGTGACGGACAGCGGGGTGGCAAGACCCAAAGCGCACGGGCATGCGATAATCAGCACGCTGACCGCGGTGACCAACGCGTGAGCAAGTCGCGGTTGCGGGCCGAAAGAAGCCCAGATTGCGAACGTCCAGATGGCGATGATGATGACCGCCGGCACAAACACTCGTGCGATCCGGTCGGCCAGCTGCTGTACCGGGGCTTTGGTGGCCTGCGCGCGGGCGACCATCGCGATGATCTGCGCGAGAACGCTATCTCCGCCGACCTGGCTGACGCGGATGACCGCGTTGCCTTTGAGTGCAATGGTCGCGCCGGTGACGGTTCCGCCTGCGCAGCTGTGCACGGACGCGGATTCGCCGGTAATCATCGATTCGTCGATATCCAGCGTACCGGCGACGACCACACCGTCGGCGGGGATGCGCTCGCCGGCCTTGACGACCACTAGGTCGCCGACCTTGAGTTTGTCGATGTCGACGGTGCTTTGATTAGCTGGATCATGCCATGCGCGCTCGCCTTGGTCAAGGATCGCTGAGCTGATGGTCTGCGCGTTGCGGGGGCGGAGTTTAATCAATGATTGAACCGCCTCGCCGGTGCCTTCGCGCGCCTTGCTTTCCAGCAAACGCCCGACGAGTACGAGGGTGATGACCACGCCGACCGATTCGAAATACGGCTCGCGCGATCCTGCCGGCAGTGCCGGTCCCGCCACGCAGACGACCAGACTGTAGAGGTATGCGGCGGCAGAACCCAGTGATACGAGGGAATTCATGTCGGGGGAGCGGTGGATGAGCGCCGGCCACCCGACCTTATGGATGGGTGCGCCGCAGTAGAACATGACCGGGGTGATGAGCACCGCCTGCAGCCATGGATTGGTCAGCCACGCGGGCATAGAGACATGGCCTCCCATGTGGAGCATGGAGACGATGAACACCGGCAGGGAGAGCACGGTGCCGATGATGACCAGACGGGTGAGCTGGCGGATTTCCTTGCGGCGTTCGTCGGCGGCCTTGCGCTCGTTGTCCAGCGCGTCCTTGGCGTTCGGCATGGGGGCTGCGGGCTGTGCCCTGCGATGCGTGTCGGAGTGATCTTCGCGATGGTCTTTGCTGCGGTCTTCGCCGTCATCCTCGACACGGAGCATGCCGTGGACCATATTCATTCCGCACGCGAAGGGATAATCGCCCGGTGCGAGCGCCGGCAGCTGTACGTCGGTATGCGCGTTGCCGGGCAGCATGGCGTCAAGGCCGAGGTCGGAGAAGACGACGTGCGAGGTGCATTCGCCGGTTTCCTGGCGGTCAAAATGCAGGGTGATCGGCACGCCGGGTTTCATGGTGATCAGCGATGGCTCGTACCCACCCTTGACGATGATGTCAGCGCTTTGCATGCCTTGTTCCTGTTTGGCCGCGGTGCCTTGCCTCCGCGCGAAAAAGAACCGCAACGTCAGCCAGGTCAATATGGCGGCGAGCACGACCGCGATGGCCGCGGTGAATAGGTCGAATCCCATGCGTCCTCCTTGGTTGTCTTCATCGTCGCAGTCGGTGGTGACCGTACTGCGTGGATGGCGGTGTTTTCCCCATCGGCCCGGTGTGTTTGCCGGGCGTGCCGTCCCATGTTTCGGTGCCGGCTTTGCTGCGTATCCGATGTATACCCTTATGGGGTATAATGCGCCATAGTATTCCGCCCTAGGGATAACGACATGCGCATTTTCAACAGCAAAGGAAAACGGCAGAAATGAACGGATATGCGGAAGATAAGAAAAAGGTCCTGACGAGGATGCGTCGGATTGAGGGGCAGGTCAGGGCGATCGGCCGTATGGTCGACGACGACCGGTACTGCATTGATGTGTTGACGCAGATCGCCGCCGTCGAATCAGCGCTCAAATCGGTGGCGATGATGTTGTTGGACGACCATCTGGATCATTGCGTGCGTGAGGCGGTCGAGCAAGGCGGGCAGGTGGCTGACGACAAGCTTGACGAGGTGTCGCAGGCTGTGTCGCGACTGGTGCGGTGAGCCGGCCCTGTTTCTCGGCATTGTGTCGGCGGGGTGTGCCTGCGGGTGTGGTGCTGCGACGTCTTCTCACGTCCATGCCATGCTGTTAAATAGAACATATGTTCGAAAATGTGGTTGAGGTATTGGCGTTGATTATCGTCGTCGCGATTCTGGGGGTCGCGGCGGGTTTTGTGCTGGGCAGAAGCAGAGGGCAGCGTGACGCCCGCGGGGCCAACCGGCAGGAGCTGGAGGCGGCTCGCGGCGAGGTGGAGTCCGCGCGTGCACGCATCGGCGAGCTTACGGCACAGGTGGCTCAATTCCGGGCGCAGGCTGATGGGCTGCAAGAGCAGTTGCAATTCGTAAAATCCCAGCTGTCCCAAGCCCAACAGGCCGAGCAGATTCGCATCCAGCACGAGCGTGAGAAAGCCCAGGCCGAGGAGGAACGCAAGCGGCAGGAACAGGCGAAGACCTTGAACGAACAGAGCAAGGTGTTGTCCGCCCTTGCTCCGGTGCAGAAGAATCTTGATGCCCTCCAGCAGAAAGTCGCCGATATCGAAGAAGGACGCAAGCGTGAGATGGGTGCGCTTGGTGAGCAGCTCAAGGGCTTGGGCGACCAGCAGGCGCGGCTCGACAAGGAGACCAGCTCGCTGTCGGCGGCGTTGCGGGACAACAAGGTTCGCGGAGCCTGGGGCGAGGCACAGCTGCGCAACATCGTGGAATCCGCCGGTCTGCTCGAACATGTCGATTTCGATACGCAGGTCGTGGTCAAGGGAGGAAACGACGCCACCCAGCGCCCGGATATGGTAATCCATCTGCCGGGGAACAAGAGCATCCCAATCGATGCGAAAGTCCCGTACGCGGATTACCAACGTGCGTGCGCGATCCCCGATACCGCATCCCCAGAAGAGCTCGCTCGGCGAGATCAACTGTTGCACGCCCATGCGAAGGCGTTGCGTGAGCATGTCAAAACCTTGGGCAACAAAGCCTATTGGAATGCGTTCGACACCGCCCCGGATTTCGTGATTGCGTTCATCCCGAACGAGTCGTTGCTCCAGGCGGCGTTGCAGGCGGATCCGACCTTGCTTGACGATGCGTTCGCGCAGAAAGTTGCGCTGACGTCCCCGGTCACCTTGTGGGCTGTGCTGAAGTCGGTCGCCTATGCGTGGCAGCAGCAGAGTCTGACCGACGATGCCAAAGAGCTGTTCGATCTGTCCCGGGAACTGTACGAGCGTTTCTCGACACTCGGCGACAAGGCCAACAAGCTTGGGGCGGCCATCACCAGAACGGTGGGTGCATACAACCAGTTCGCTTCGTCGTTGGAATCCCGCGTATTGGTGACTGCACGAAAGCTGCAGAAAATCGACCAGAACAAAATCATCGACACGGTTGCCGCCATCGAGCCTGAGAAAGCGGATGTCCGCGAACTCACCGCACCCGAAGTGCAACCCGACGGCAGCGGGAGCTGACGGGGTCGTACGGAAGCGTAGGTAGAGTAGCAGTATGACTGAGAACAGCGAGAATCAGACGTTCAGGCGCACCGGATCCGCAGGCGTCGACACAGTCGCCGCGGCCGGCATTGCAGGCAGCAGCGGCCATGATGCGGCAGCATTCGCCATGCTCGAGCCCCGCGAACAACTACGGCAGGTCCTCACCGAAGCGGTCGCGGGCAAACCGTTCAGCGAACTGTATTCGGTGGCGTTCGATCACCGCACGGCCGCGACCATCGGCCACGTGCTTCTCGACGCCCTCGAAGAGCAGGGCTACGGTGTTGACGACTTCGACGCGGTCGGGGCACTCACCGCGGCGGCCGTCCCGCTGGTGTCCGCGGTTATTCTCGCCGCCGCCTCGCGCGGCGAAGACCTCGACGGTTTTGTGATGGATTTCGTGTACCCGTCCGTCAAAGGTCCATCCATCGCCGGAAAACGAGTGATTCTGCTTGATGCCTGGCTGTCCGAGAAATCCTATGTGCAGACCTCCTCGCTGGTCACCTTGCGCAACGGCAACGAACTGAGTCTCGATTTCAGCATTGTCGAGCATGAAGGCGCGCAAGTCCTCGCCGTCGCCTCGCTGATCGGCGGAGTGGGGGACGCCGACCATGTCGCCGGCGAACGCCAGCAGATCGAGGTCATCAACCCCGTCACCGCGGAACACGCCACGTTGCCGCTGATCCAAGTGTTCGACGAACGGGAGCTGAGAGCGCGGTAAGCCCTATCGGCCACAACGCCGGTTCGGTGTCAAGACGATCAGGGGCAACAACAAAGCAGGTAAAGCAAAGCAGGCAAGGCAGGCAACAGGTGCACGAACCAAGCGAATACACCAAGCAGGTGCAGGCGTCGGGGGAACCGGAATTCCGCGAGATTGGCGTCGGCCCGTGGTCGCAGGAGCACCCCGGCGAGCCGCGTCCAGATGTGCCCGGTACACCCGCATTCGATGCTCGCTATGACACAGAGCTCCTTGACCAGGGAGACCGCCGCAACGTGCTTGACCGATACCGGTATTGGACTGTGGAGGCCATCAAGGCCGACCTTGACGCCCGCAGCCGCTACCCCTTCGAAATCGCGGTCGAGAACTGGACCCACGACTTCAACATCGGGTCGGCGGTCCGCAGTGCCAACGCCTTCGGCGCGTCCCGTGTCCATATCGTCGGCCCGCACAAGTGGAACCGCAAAGGCGCGTTGATGACTGAACTGTACCAACACGTCGACTACCACCCCTCGATCAAAGAACTGGCGACATCATGGCGGTACCGGATTGCAGGTGAAATCGCAGCCGAACAGGCGCGCGCCAACGCATACGATATCCGTGCGCAAATCGGGCACCGCCCGTTGTCCGCAGACGAACAACGCCGCAGAACCCAATCGGCACAACGGCTCGAAACCTTGCGCAACGCGAAGATCATCGCACTTGACATCATTCCAGGAGCCGTCCCGATTGAACGGTACCGGTTCCCGGAACGCTGTCTGCTGCTGTTCGGCGCGGAAGGCCCCGGCCTGTCACAGGCGGCGCTCGACGAAGCCGACGACGTGGTGTATATTTCGCAGTTCGGATCCGTCCGTTCCATCAATGCGGGTGCGGCGGCTGCGGTCGCCATGCACAGCTGGGTTGCCCAACATGCGGTGATTGACGGCCCGGGTGCGGCCGCCGACAGCGGGTCATCCGCCGCAATCAGGGCATGACGTCACAGTCGGTTCCAAGTCAGGGCAATGCGGCAGTGAGTATGACAGCACAGCACGATAATGGCATTCCCTGCAGCGGCATTGCAGGCAGCAGCACCGCGGGCAACGGCGTGCCATGGAGCCAAGTCTTCGACCCGCAGGCCGCCGCGAGCCCTGCCAATGCCCGCCGCCGTAGCGAACAGCGGTACTTGCGGTCCACCATCGTCGCGTTCCTGTTGTTCACCATGGCGTTCGCCGTGCTGTTCACCCCGTTCATCTTGCAGCAACGCGCGACCGAGAAGGAATCCCAGGTCGCCGATGCCGCCGCCTCCCATGTGATGGGATGGCCGTCCGGCAAGGCGGAGCGCATGTTCGCGCAGGCGCGTGCGTACAATCGCCGTCTGGCCTCGAGCGGGCAGCCGGTGATCGGCGAGGCCGCAGACCCGTTCGCCCCCACTTCTTCCGGTTCTTCCACTTCTGACGCAACGGCGAACACAACCGAGGCATGGAGGCACGATACCGAGTATCTCAGCCTGCTCAATGTCAGCCACGGTGTGATGGGCTCGATCCGCATTCCCAAGATCTCCGTGAACCTGCCGATTTACCACGGCACGTCGGATGCTGTGCTCGATGACGGTGTCGGGCATGTGTACGGCACGAGCCTGCCGGTTGGCGGCGCCGGATCGCATAGTGTACTGACCGCGCATCGTGGACTGTCCAACAAGACCCTGTTTACGCGGCTTGACGAGTTGCGTGTGGGAGACCCTTTCTATATCAAAATCATGAATGAGACGCTCGGGTATCGTGTGGTCAGCATCACGACCATCAAGCCGTCGGAAATCAGCGGTCTGACCATCCGCAAGGGGCAGGATTTGGTGACGCTGATGACCTGCACGCCGTACGGTGTCAACACGCATCGTCTGCTGGTCACCGGCCGGCGGGCGAATATTCCCAAGAGCATTCCCGAACCAGACAACGCGACGCAGGATACCAAGCAAGCAAAGACGGTCGCGCTTGCCGTTGCCGCAGTGACGTTGGTGTATGGACTGCTTGCCACGCGTTTCCGCCCACGGCCGCTCCCGGTGCGGCATCGCGCAAATGCATCGCCATCGCGCGGCTCTGGAGTTTGAACGGACGAGTGTTCGGGGGGCTGGGAGGGGGGATGATTTCGCAAGCCACAATGCCCGACGCCGACACATGCAGGTTTGGTATTCAACTATCCTGCGGGCCCCCGTGGCAGCGTTCTTGAATTTCGGACGATTCGTCTCACCGCATGGGAAATCGACACGCGAAGAACAATATTCATGCGGAATTTCCACAACGGATACCAAAAGCGACTATTCTAAATAGTAAGAGAACATAGAGCGTTCTCCCAACGAGGAGAGAGCGTGGGCATGGTCCGAGAAGGAGCGGACAGATGAATGGCGATTGCAGGCACGGAATGTATCATTGTAGTGCGGTTCGGGGGATGCGGGCCGCACGCTCTGGTATGCGTAAAATCGTTGCCGCCATCATCGCCTGGGCTTTGACCGTCGCCATCGTGTTCACGGCAGGTCTGCTCAATGCTGACGGTTCCGCACAAGCGGCCGCCTTGGCTGCCATCAACCCGTCGAACACCATCGAACCCGCCGGTAGCCAACTCGATTTGTTCAATTATCGGTTCAACAGTTCTTCCAGCACTGGCTTCGATTATCAGCCGTCGTACGCCAATATGGGAATCAACCGTAATCACGCATTGAAATTCAGCGATGGCGAACAGAGCACCATGAAGCCATTCAACCGTCGCGCTGCTGATGGCTCCCTGACCCAAGGCATCGTGCAATCGCGCCTTGGCAGCGACGGTTCGCCGGCACTGTCGCCGGCGCTCACCGGCAGTAGCGAATCGCTAGGATACTTGTTCAACACCGAGTATTCGGGAGGTCTCAACAAGTACGCTTACCCCAGCGTCAGTGGCCTGTTCCAGATGGACTCAACCGGACGCTATTCGTACGACAGCAGCAAGAATTTCGCATCGCTGTTCCCCAGTGCTACCAGCACTGAACCAAACCGAGACGCGGAAGGTGGCAATCAGGCTTCCCTGTATTCCGCTCCCTGCACGGATTCCGTATACGGCGGCCAGTTCCTCCCGTTCAACGCCGTTGCCAGCCTGCCGTCGTCAGCATCGGGCGGGTGCTCAGTGGACATCCATACCAAGGGTGCGAACACTACGCAGAAAATCCGCCACTGGTTCGGTATGCATCTCAGCCTCGATTTCACCCAGCCGGACAACGGCACGATACTGTCCGCGGACGGCATCTACCGTCCGATGACCTTCACGTTTTCCGGCAACGATGATGTGTGGGTGTTCCTCGACGGCCATCTGGTCGGCGATTTGGGCGGCATTCATACTGCCGCTGGCTTGACCATCGACTTCTCTTCCGGCAAAGTGGAGGTCACCTCCGGCATCGGCACAGCAAACGCGAAAACCACGTCATCGACCATCAGCACGCTGGTCGGCCTTGAAGCGCCCAACTATGACAGCAACGGTCTGATGACGAACCGAGACAGCGCGTGGGACCCCGACCGCACCGGCACCTTCGCCGACCGCAGCCGCCACACGCTGGACTTCTTCTATCTCAATCGCGGCGGCAGAGAATCAAGCCTGAAACTTTCCTCGAACATCATGTCGTCCAGCCGGCAGTTCGTGGCGCATAAGACCCTGAAGCGCGGGTCTTCCGACGCTGTTCAGCCGCTGCACGCCGGCGAGTTCACCTTCCGCTTGACCGGCTGGTACGGCCAATGGGACGCGGAACAAGCCACAACCGCCGACGCATCCGAGCCTCTGATGCCGACCACCGGTTTCGAAACCTCAAACCCCACCAATGTCACATGCGACGCCTCCGCTGGCACCTGCACAGCCACCCAGACGAACACCATCGACGGCATGGTGATATTCGGTGACGCGCAATTCGATGCGGCTTCCGTCCACCACACCTACCGGTATGCCATCCAGGAGCTGCCGATGTTCGACGGCAAATCCGTCGAGGACGATGATGCCGCAACGCCAGGCTTCCAATACCAAGGCATCACCTACGATCTGGATACCCGCTATTTCACGGCGAGCGTGGAATACCGCGATTACGATTCGCAAGACCTCATGCTTGACATCGTCATGTGTGACAAGACATGGAAACCGTTGGCCCAACAGACCGGTTCCATCGATATTGTCAACCGTTCCTCCCCGACCGTCACCTCGGCGCCATTGCAGGGGCGTCTGGTCCTTGACAACCGCAAATGGCGCCAAGGCGACCGTTTCCTGTTCTCTATCAACGGTTCCGGCACCACGACTATTGACGGGCAGACCTATCAGGTCGAAGCGCCCATGCCATCGAATGTGGTTCGCGCTTCCGATGGCGTTGGCCGTTTCTCGATCGGTACCGGTGGCACAGGCGGCATCGAGCCGTGCACTGCGGCGATGAACGGCACACAGAACTATTGCGATTTCACCTTCGGTTCCATTGGCTTCAGTACGCCCGGCACCTACACGTATACCATCGCGCAGGCGTGGGAGAACGGCGTGACGGTGCCAGACAGCGGCGTGACCAGCGCGAACGGCATCACCTACTCACAAGCCGTCTATACGGCGACCTTCACCGTCACCGAGACCAGCGACGGCACACTTGCCGTGTCCGAACCGAACATCACCGTGAAGCCGGGTGCCAGCGGCGACGCGGTAAACGAGGACGGCCGCATGGTATGGACCAACCAATATGTGCCGTCACTGTCCGGGGACACAGCAATCGGGGTGCAGGCGACAATCGTCGGCCGCACATGGCAATCCACGGACTCCTTCACTTACACGCTCACCGCACTGGATGGCGCACCCCTGCCTGCGGGCACGACGCAAGGCGCGACATCCTCCACTGTGACAGTGAATGCTTCGAGCAAGGACCATCGGGCGACGTTCCCGGACATCGCTTTTCCAAGCGCGGGAACATACCAGTACACCCTCACCCAGAACAGCGCGGGTGCGGATGTGAATCTGCTGCATTCCGCCGCCGTGTTTCACGTAACGGTCACGGTCAGTGACGACGGGAACGGCACGCTGGCGGCGGCTATGAAACTTTCACGCATCGCCGATGACGAAGGTGATTCGATATCAGGCAGCGGGCAGGAGATATCCGGCAGTGTCGCCGACTTCTCCAACCGTTTCCTGCGTGTCGCCATGCTGCCTTCGGCTGGCGGTCGTGGACAGGCACAAACGATGGATACCGCAATATGCGTTGCGGCGGCACTCGCCGTCTGCGCAACCATGCTGTGCGCGGTATCCGCGATACGCCGACGGTGTACACGGCCAAGCGAGCCGCCCGGCGAGCTCGGCGATGCATCGCAATCTTCAAAGAGAGAACACAACTAGGGAAAGGAACCATCATGCTCAGCATCAAACGTCTGCTGTCCGCCACTGCGGCGGTAGCCATCGCCGTGGCCGGTCTGGCCATCGGCGCCGCGCCTGCGAACGCGCAGGGCACGGTCGCCACCGACAAGGCGCAGTTCATGTTCACCGCAAGCGCGGAGAACCGCCTGAACGGGCACACGCTCGAATATGTGAAGATCGGTGATTACATCCGCTACGGCGGCGCCCAAGGCGATGCCGCGTATGGTGTGCGCGTTAATTCGGATGTCACGACCAAGTCGCCGAATCTCATCACCGCCGCGTTGAACGACGCATTGAAGGATTCCACGACGACACAGCAGGTCCCCGCCAGTGTGGACGATCCGCTCGCCTGGGCCCTGTCACAAGGCGTGCTCGACCGTAACGGCAACGCTCCGTGGGATGGCGTCACCCGTCAGTTCGCCACGTATCTGGTCAATCATATGAGCGAGCTGCCCGCGCCCGGAACCGCGACGCTGAAGAACGCCACGGCGCAGGGGTCTTCGGATTCCTTCGGCGCGTATATCGAACTGCCGGCGGGCATCTACCTGTTCCGTGACGTGACCAGCCCGGTGGTCGAGGATTCCAGTAACGCGGTCCCGATGCTCGTCGGTTCGGGAACGGTTGACAGCAATCATCAGCTGACGAATATCACGTCCGAGGCACTGGTTGAGATGAAGAACTACTCCACAGAGATGTCCTTCAGCGTCAACGGTGACACGAAAATCGACAGCACCGGCCGTACCGCTTCACGCGGCGAGACGCTCACCTACACGATGAACGGCTATGTGCCCAAGACCGATGAGGTCACCGACGACAATCTCGACTACGTCAACACCCCGCAGAAGGGGCTGAAGGTCGATTTGTCCAGCGTCAAGGTCGTCATCGTAGACAAGGACGGCAAGACGGTGACCGCGACAGATGGTTCGTCGCTGATTTCGGCGTCGGATTACACGGTGCTGACCTCCGACGGTGCACAAGTCACCACCGAGGGCACCAAGCAATGGTTCACCGCCGACGGTACGGGTGACTCCTCCACCGGCATGGCCGGCCACACCATCACCGTGCGGTTCACCAAGGATACGCTCGCCAAGTGGCAGAACTACATCGGCAGCGGTTACGCCATGCGTGTCTCGTACGACGCCGTCGTCACATCCGACGCCACAACCCAGGTTGACAACGAGTTCTATATGAGCACGTTGCCGGACAAGAAGAAGTATGCGCACACTGTCCTCGCCTCGCTGACCTTCACGAAGGTCGACGCGTCCGGCAAGCCGCTCGCCGGTGCGCGCTTCAAGATTGAATCCTCCGATACGAACCAGTTGGTGCTGCCTTCCGGCTATGCTAATGCCAACACCAACCGGGATGCGTCTTGCGGTCCCGACGAGGCGATCTCCAAGGCGGACGGCACCGTGACCTTCGACGGTCTCGCTCAGAATCCGGACGTATCCTACAAGATCACCGAAGTGGCAGCGCCGAACGGCTACATCACGCTGGGAGGACTGAGCTTCGTGGTCAATATCAGCAATCAGGGCGCGAAAGTCGTGTTCGGCGACTCCCTGACTTCGGATCCGTACGGCTTGGTCACGCCGACCTCGCTTGACACGAACGGCAGCAACGCACTGACCGTCGAGAACGTGCACAGCATCGCGCAGCTGCCGCTCACCGGTGGTGCGGGCATCGCCTTCATGGTTGTCATTGCGGCGCTGCTCGGCACTGCGGGCGTCATCGTGGTCGTGCGTTCGCGTCGAAACGCAACTGTGTGAACGCGTGACGACCATACGCCGCTCACGGATTGAATAATCCGTGAACTGACCTTCAAGGGTCTTGTGTTGGAACCATATCCGGGTTTCGCACAAGGCCCTTGGCGTTGGTGAGTTGTGTGTCGCTGCTCGTGTGAGTGGGGAGTATTCTTGCGCTGCCTGTGCATTCGGTACGTCACACTCGGCTCATATAGTGGAGGGCATGGCAACATTCACACGTGAAGAAATCGAGCATCTGGCCGATTTGGCCAGAATCGCCCTGACGGATGAGGAAATCACCCGTATGCAGAGCGAACTCAACGCCGTCGCCGACGCGATTGACGAAGTCCAGAAAGTGGCCACGGACGATGTCCCGCCGACGGCCAACCCGGTTCCGCTCGAGGCGTACCTGCGCCCCGACGTCGCCGTGACCCCGCTGACGCAGGAGGAGGCGCTCTCCGGCGCCCCCGCGACCGATCAGGGCATGTTCGTCGCCCCGCAGATCCTGGGAGAGTGATCCATGAGCAACGCCACTGAACTCGTGAAACTGTCCGCCGCACAGATGGCGGAAAAAATCCGTACCAAAGAGGTCTCCAGCCGCGAACTGACCCAGGCGCACCTTGACGTCATCGAGGCCGCAGAGCCCACGGTCAACGCCTTCCTGCACGTCTCCGACAAAGAGGCGCTCGCCCAGGCCGACGCCTTCGACAAGAAGCTCGCCGCGGGTGACACGGAAGGCCTGCCGGAGCTTGCCGGTGTGCCGATTGCGATCAAGGACATGATCGTCACCAAGGGCATCCCCACGACCGCCGCATCCAAGATTCTCGAAGGCTGGGTGCCGCCGTATGACGCCACGGTTATCGAGAAGATCAAAGCCGCTGGCATGCCGATTCTGGGCAAGACCAACCTTGATGAGTTCGCGCAGGGCTCCTCGACCGAGCACTCCGCGTTCGGCAACACCCACAACCCGTGGGATGCGACCCGCGTTCCGGGCGGTT
>NZ_JBJEIH010000080.1:0-7501 GCF_051876855.1 Bifidobacterium sp. | reverse complement strand
CCTGCGTCAAAACAGGCTTCCAAGGTGCGTATCAGCGATTCCTGATTCGGCAGCGCGTCTCCCAGCATCAGTGACTGCAACGCGCAGGCGGCGTCCCGCGTGCGTTTGATGCCGAGCAGTCGTTGCGGCGCGGCGGCGAGCAGATTCGTCACCGTACCGGTGCCGGGCATGGCCGCGGCATCGTGCGCGGCGAACTGGAGCAGACCGCATTCATCAAGCAGCATACCGACGCTCGGCACTGCCCTGCCGTATATGCACCATGTTCCGGGCAGTGCGGCTACATCTGCGAGCCGCCGTTTGAGTCGTGTCGCCGTATCGCCGCGATTGCCGGCCTTGCCGGTACCGGCGCTTTGGGCAGGGCCCGGATTTGCATCCGAGGCCGAGCCCAGATTCGTGTCTGTATTCAAGTCCGAGCCGGATCCTGCGCCTGAACCAAGCCCCTTGCTGTCGCCGCCATCAGCCGCCGCATACAATCCGAACAGCATGCTCCCCTCCAGCACGTCCGCGACGGTGTCCTCATCTGAAGCATCCTCTTCTTCATCGCCGGACAGGCACCGGGAGACGGCGTCGATTGACGACGAAACCGAATCCATGCCGATAGCAAACGGAACCAGGTGTTTCACGTCATTCAGACCAATCGCCTGCAGCATGGTGGCCGCATCGTTGGCCTCCTGCTCGCCAGCCCGATAGCCGTTCGCCGGCCCCTGCAGCACGTGGGCAAGCATCGCGTTGCGGGGCTGCGTCTGCACGAACGCGGGCAGCACCTGTCTGATTACCTCATCGACTTGGCCTGCAATCCTTCCGTCTGCGAGACGATTGCGCTGGGTGATTTCGATACTTGCGAGCGGACCGCCGTTTTTACGCACGTCCAGCACCAGCGTCCGCTCCGCGGGATGATCGGCATCCGCCGACCGAATCGACGGTCCGCAATGCGCGATTACCAGACCGTCGGAATCGAAAATCGCCACGGATTCGCCAAAGATGTCATTGAGGATTTTCGCGACATCCTGCGCGGAACGGGCCGTGGCGAGCCGGGTGCGCATCGTCGTGGCGAGTGTGTCGGTGCGCACCTGCACCAGCAGCTGATCCTTGACGATTGAGGTGTTGATGGACTGGCACAAGTCGACGAACGGCATGCGCCGATGCATGCCGATGACGGGCAGACCGCGCTCGTCCGCGCGCGCAATCATCGCCTTTGGCACGGTGCGCACGCCCTCCACGAGTTCGATGGCAAGACCCGCCACGCCGGCGTCCACAAGCGTGTCCACATATCGGATAATCTCGTCGTCGCCCATATGGCCGAGCAGCGCACTGCCCTCGATAATCACCAGTTCGCCGCCGGACAGGAACGACGCAATATCGTACCGCTCATTCGTGTACGCCCAACGGACCGTGCCACTCATGCCCGCTTCTCCCGCCTCGATTGTCGGATCGGTACGGGCGAACATCGGGTCCGTCATCACGTCATGCATCGTCAGCGTCATACAAACTGTCCATTTCTCGGCTTCGTGACGTCACCTCCACGTTACGGCAACGCGCATCATCGCGCCCACAATAGGCGACATACATTACGAATCCGATTCGTCGCACCGGCCGGCGCAAACCGGCAGACGATGGCACGGCAGCCGAAAGGAACACCATGACCACCAGAACCCTGTTCACCAACGCCCACATCGCCACCGGGCAGCCCGGCAGCACCGCTGCCCAGACCGCCCCGCTCCAGGACATCCTCGTTGAGGACGGCCGTTTCGCCGCCATCGGCGAAGGCCTCGCCGCAAGCCTGCCCGCGCAAGGCTACGACATGACCGGCGTGGAAACCGTGGATCTCGGCGGCAAACTCGTCACTCCGCCGTTCTGCGACACCCACCTGCACCTCGACTACGTGTTCACCGCCCGCAAGCCCGGCGCCGTCAACGAAAGCGGCACCCTGTTCGAAGGCATCCAGCGCTGGAGCGACACGAAATCCGACCTCACTGTTGACGAAATCAAGGCGCGCGCCCGCAAGGCCATCGGTATGGAGCTGCGCCACGGCGTCCAGTACATCCGCTCCCACGCGGACGTCACCGACCCGAACCTCACCTCGCTCAAAGCGCTCCTCGAACTCAAGGAGGAGCTCAAAGACACGGTGACCATCCAAATCGTCTCCTTCCCGCAGGAAGGCATGTACTCCTACGAGGGGCCGAACGGCGAAAGCGGCGCGGACCTCGTGGAAGAAGGGCTGCGCATGGGCGCCGACTGCGTGGGCGGCATCCCACATTTCGAACAGTGCCGCGAATTCGGTGAACGCTCCATGCACACGGTGGTCGAGCTGGCATCCAAATACGACAAGCTCATCGACGTGCACTGCGACGAAACCGACGACCCGAACTCGCGCTACGTGGAGCTGCTCAGCGCACTCGCCTACCGTGCGGGCATCGGCCCCCGCACCACAGCGAGCCACACATGCTCCCTGGGGTCGGCCGACAACGCGTACTTCTTCCACCTGACCAAGCTGCTCAAGGCCGCGCACATCAACTTCGCGTGCGCCCCGACCGAAAACCTCTACCTGCAAGGCCGGCAGGACACCTTCCCCAAGCGCCGCGGCATCACGCGCGTCAAGGAACTCACCGACGCCGGCGTCAACGTGTCGCTCGGGCAGGATTCCATGCAAGACCCGTGGTATCCGCTCGGCAACGGCAACATGATGATTATCCTCGACTACGTGCTGCATGTGGCCCAGATGATGAGCTTCCCCGAAATCGATGACGCGATGAAGTTCCTCACCGTCAACGGCGCGACCACGCTCGGCATGCTCGATTCGTACGGCGTGGAAGTCGGCAAGCCCGCGAACTTCGTGGTGCTGGATGCGGACAGTGTGTTCAACGCCGTGTACGAGCGCTGCGACGTGCTGCGGTCCGTGCGCGACGGGCGGACGCTGTTCACCGCGACGACGAGCGTGGATTCGGCGACTGAACTGCTGTGAGCGCGGGTGTTGTGTGCGTGCCCTGACCGGTCGCGTGGAGTCCGTGACCGAACCGCTGCGAGGCGTTGCAGCCGGGGATATGTCCTTTGGGTTGGCGGGCTTTCTCGCGGGCTGGCCGTGGGCGCCCTGGGTGCCGTGGTGAGGCAGATCTCTGAGGCAGATCCCCTGTTTGTGAGGATCGGCTCGCACAACGGCCGACGAAGCCACCCGAATTAATACCATCGACAGACCTGACCGTCACTGTGTGAGTTCTGGCTCGCACGGTGGCGGTCGGAACGTTTGCAATCACCCCGTTTGCCAGGTTCAAATGTCATCGTGTGAGGATTGGCTCACATAGTGACAATCAAGTCGACTGAAATCCGTTGATTTCCCGTCGTGAGGGGCGATTGTGTGAGGATTGGCTCACACGGTGGCCGTCTGGCTGGCCGTGATCTGCTGTGTTGCTGCGTCAGAGGGTGATTGTGTGAGTTCTGGCTCGCACGGTGACACCCATTCCGCCCTACCCAGCCTGATTCCGGTCGGTCGCAGGCCATCGTGTGAGGATTGGCTCACATATCCGCCATCTGGCCGCTTCATAAGCGGGCGACGATACTGGTTGCGTATGTTCAGGCATACGTAAGTCATCAGATCCCTGCCGGTATTGAAGCCTTGCCGGTGGGTCCGTCCGGTTGCGTATGTTCCGGCATGCGCGAGATGACGGATGTCGGGGAGCCTGCGGCTTGGGCTGGGAGGTCTGTCGGTTTGCGTATGCCGAGACGTACGCAGGCCGTCAAACCGGTGATGGCGCAGTGGCTGGGCGGGGTGATGTCGTCTGTCGTGTATGCCTTGACATACGTAACTGCCCAGATATGTATCGACTGCCCTGGTGCCGGCTGTCTATCTTGCTGGCTGCGTATGTTCCGGCATACGCAAGGTGGCAGATGTCGGGGTGTCTGCGGTCGGGGTCGGCAGTGCTGCGGGTTGCGCGTGTCTGGGCATGCGTAAGTCATCCGATGTCCCTGCTTCGGTGGGCTGGAGGTGGTGGGTGCGTGGGGCGCGTATGCCCAGCCATACGTAAGTCATCAGATCCCTGCCGGTATCGAAGCCTTGCCGGTGGGTCCGTCCGGTTGCGTATGTACGGGCATGCGCGAGATGGCGGATGTCGGGGAGCCTGCGGCCTGGGCTGGGAGGTCTGTCGGTTTGCGTATGCCGAGACGTACGCAGGCCGTCAAATCAGTGATGACGCAGTGGCTAAGCGCTGCGATGCCGCCTGCCACGTATGTCTTGACATGCGTAACTTCCCGGATGCCTCCGGTGGTCCTAGTGTCGGCTGTCTATCTTGCCGGTTGTGTATGTCTTGGCATGCGTACCTGTCCGGATATGTGATGTCTAGCGCTCGCCGCCGCGTCCATCCGTGCCCCGCGCCGCCTCGGCGATCGTGTCGCACAGTAACCGGATTCCCGGCGCGATCTGCTGGGAATCAGGTCGCACAAAATTCAGTCGGATATGACTGCTGTCATCTTCATCGACCGCGAACATGTCACCGGGCATGAACGTCACGCCCGCGTGCCGCGCGTCATCCAGCAACCGCGCGGCACGTAAGCCATCTGGCAGTCGCGCCCACAGGTAGTAGCCGCCCAGCGGCGTGCTCCAGCGCATCCCGTCCGGCGCATACCGGCGCAAGGCATCGAGCATCAGGTTGCGCCGATTCCCGTAGATTTCGCACAATCGCCCGATATGCCGCCCGATGCGCCCACTGCTGAGCAACTCCATGCAGATCAGCTGCGATGACGAGCTCGTGTGCTGGTCGATCATCCGCCGCAGTGCCGCAATCCGCGCGATGACATGGCTGTCAGCCACCAGCCAGCCGGTTCGCAGCCCCGGCGTCACTGTCTTTGAAAACGTTGACAGGTAGATTACGTACCCTGCGTTTTCCATGCCTTTGAGTGGTGTCAGCTCGCGGGGACGCTGGGAGGGCATGCCGCTTGCGTTACCCGCGCTGCTTGCGTTGCCCACGCCGCTTGCGTTGCCGGCGTCTCTCACACTATCCACGTTGCCAGCGGTCCTGACATTGCCAACTTGGCCGATACTGACATGACCGACACTGTCGATTCCGCCGTGGCCGCCCGCATCCATTGCCCCGTCGGGGCGCCCGCTGTAGCACAGTTCGCCATACGGGTCATCCTCGATGACCAGGCATTGGTAGCGCATCGCGGTTTCGACGAGTTCGCGCCGGCGACGCAACGGCATGGTCGCGCCGCTCGGGTTCTGGAAGGTCGGGATGGTGAAGATCAGTTTCGGGTGGAATCGTTTGCAATACCCGTCGAGCAGGTCGGTGCGCATGCCGTGCTCGTCGATCGGCACGCCGATCACCCGCGCGTCCGCGGATCGAAAAGCTTGCAACGCGGGGAAAAACGTGGATTGTTCGACCAATACGCAGTCGCCTGGGTTCACGAACGCGCGCACACACAAATCCAGCCCCTGCTCGGCGCCGGACAGCACCATCACGTTGTCGGCGTCGCAGCGCACGCCGCGTTGTGTCATATGGTCGGCGAGCAGTTCACGCAGCTGGGGAAAACCTTCGATGGGGGACTCCTGCGTGGTGTGGAAATCCGCCGATTCGAACGCACGGATGCTGACGCTGCGCAGCAGATCATCGGGGATATCCGCCGGATTTTGCGAGCCGGTCGCGAAATCGATGGCGTCGGGCGCTTGCTGCGCTTGATCAGCGGCGGCGATGTCATGATAGGTGAAGCGGTTCGAGTAATCGCTGAACAGAATCTGCCACGGCGGCGCGCCACCTTGCCGGTCATCGCTCGCGCACACGAAAGTGCCGCGCCCCACGTGCGAGGCGATCAGGCCTTCTGATTTCAGTTGTTGGTAGGCCTGCAGGACGGTCGCGCGGTTGACGCCGAGCCGTTCGGCGAGCTCGCGTTCGGGCGGGAGCTTGTAGTTCGCGGCGAGCGCTCCGGAGACGATGTCCTCGCGCAGGGCGTTGACCAACTGCCGGTACAGCGGGACGCTGCTGTGGCGGTTCAGTGTGATTGGCATCGGCGGCGACCCTCCTTCCGGCTGTTGGCTTCCGCTGTTGGTTTGTTGACTATCGGTTTCCGGCGTGATGCCTTGCGCGACATTCTAGCTGGGACTGGCCGTGCGCGGTGCCGCGTGAACGGCAGGCGGACGGTGAATGGACGGTGGTTGGACGGCTGTCGGGCGGTAGTCGGGCAGTGGATGGACAGCAGGCAGATGGCGGGCGGATGACGGGCGACGGCGGACGTTGTCGTGAATCTGCCCGCTGTGTGACTGTCGGGTCGCATGATGCGACGATACCGGTGTCCGGGGCTTTCCACGCCTCGCTATCTGTCTAGCGTGTGATTGGCTGGTCGCACGGCGGCCAAGTATCGGCGGGCTCCACCTGAGATGGTCCGGCTATCTGCCCGCGATGCGACCAGTCAGTCGCACGGCGGGCAGATACCGTCGTCTCCCGCCGATACCTCGCCCTGCCCCGTCAGCCCTGCGTCGCCATATCCGGCAGCCACCCGTGCATCAGGCACCGCCGGAAATCCCAGCATTCCTTCCACAGTGCGTCGGGCGCGGTGTGCGGCGACGGCTCCAGCTTCCACGACCAGTACATCCACCCCGCGGCCTGCCCGAAACAGTCGAGCTGCATGCGCGTGACATGCGCGAACCGGCGGCGTTGCGCGTCATCGAACTGGTCAAGGTCCATTTCCCCGGGGTCGAGGTTCTTCGCCCACTCGTTCTCCACGCACCATTCGCCAACCAGCACCGGCACCACGCGCTGCATGCTGCGGATCCGCCGCCGCTGCCAGCGCAGGAACAACCGGTACGCCCACGGGCTGTGCACCCGGGCAATCCGCTCGGCCGCCGACAAGTACACGTGCGCGTCCACATACACGTTCGTCATCTGGTTGTGTTTGAAGAAATCCCGCCACAGACCGAACCGGAACCCGTCGTGGAACACGATCGCCTTGTCGTCCGGCAGGTAGCGCCGCAATCGCTTGTAGGTCGCGCGGTAATACTGCCGCAGGAAACTCATCGGCACGTAGCTGGAATACCGTTTGTCCTTCGGATTGCGCGCCACCAGTTTCTTGCGGTTGGAGAAGAACACCGGCCAGCTGACCGGCTCGTTGATGACTTCGATGCCGAACAAGGCTGGATCATGCCCGTAGCGGTGGGCGAGTCCTTCCAGCACGGTGATGGCTTTCTCCACGTTCTGTGGTTTCTTATGCCACGTGACCGCGCCGATCAGTCCGGAACTGTCGAAGCCGTTCTGCCCGCCCGGCGCGGTATGCAGGTCGAGCAGCACGCGCAGATGATACGTACGTGCCCACGCCATCGCCTTGTCCACGTACCGCCACGCGCCACCCAGCGGCGGCTCGGATTCGAATACGGTGTACGGCACCGGCAGACGCACCAGGTTCATGCCGCACGCGGCGATTTCGCGGAAATCCCGTTCGGTGATGTACGTGTCGCGATGATGCCGGATGCGTTGTGCGAGCTGGTCTTTCGGGGCGACCGTCGCGAGCGTGTCCTCGTCTT
>NZ_JBJEIH010000079.1:27328-32688 GCF_051876855.1 Bifidobacterium sp. | reverse complement strand
AGTTGGTGTTGGATGTCAAGCAGCCCGGCCGCCGCAAGCGCCTGGCCGGCAAGGCGGTCAAGGCGTGGGAGCGTTGCGCCCGTCATACCCGGCTCCTCCCGCCGGACGGCGCTGCGGGAACACAAGCATGATGCCGGCGGGAGTGCCGTCCTCATCCAGACCGCACCCGCCGGAATTGTCGTGGTGTGACAGGTCCGTGGATTCTTGATTGCGGCGTCTTCGATGAGACCTTGCAAAAGTGCCATGCCGGGTTGTCTGTCTACACCGGTGGATGTCGGAATCTCAATATCTCTTGTTTCTGTCATGATTTCGCGAGATATTGAGAACAAAGTCTGAATATCTCGCGTCGATACGTGAATCGGTGAGATATTGAGATTTTTTCGTATGATCGGCATTGCGGTGGAATACGCGAAAATCGCGGAATATCAACGATTCTTGACTTCCGGGCGTTCGTCGCGTCTGCTGGGGAATCTGGAAAAATCGTGGATTTCGTTGTTGCGTAGAGTTATTGAGAGATTTTCCGAAAATCTCTTCTGCGCATGTCGATTTCGCGAGATATTGAGAACGGGTTCTGAATATCTCGCGTTCGATGGCCAAATCAGTGAGATGTTGAGATTCCCGCACAGTGTTGTCGGTTCAGCTCTGTCGAGCCGTACGGGGGATGGGTTGACCAGATCGGCGTGGCTTGCGTGGGGTGGTGGCTCAGTACTCGCGCATCTCCGGATTCCTGCACGTATGTATCTGCTCGGGCACAGGAAACCGGCAAGAGCGCCATAACCCATCCTGTCCGCCGCTGCGCATCGCGCCTCAAACAGCGTGGTGCCGCGTGCGACACGCACATGCATCATCCGCCCTGCGCTACCGGGAAAATCGTCTCATTTCGCCTACGATAGGAATCATGGTCACGGTAATGGTGGGTTCAGCGTCGCATCCGGTCAGCGACCGGCTGTATGGCGCGTTTCTTGAGGACATCAACATGTCGGTCGATGGCGGCCTGAATGCGAACGTGGTCAATAATTACAGCTTCGATGGCGTCTATCTCAAGCACCACAGCATGCGCGCCCGCGGAACGGACCGGTGGCGTACTCAGGCCGATCCGTTGCGTTTCTGGCAGTTCCATGGGGTTTCGGCGACGAGTTACGGCACCCAGACGCGCGGCGAGCACGGGCAGCGTATTGAAACATCCTGCCCGGCGCCTCCGTTGCACCCCAACAGCAGATACGTGCGTGTGACCTTGCCTGCTGGGCGGCATGACGCGGATATTGAAAACCTCGGGTACAACGGCGGCGGCAAGCACGCCGGGGAGTGCGCGATAGCCGTCAGCCAGGGGCATCGTTACGATTTCAGCGTCTACGTGCGTCCGGTGGCCGGTGTGGTGACGCTCGCGGTGAGTGTCGTCAACGCTTCGGGGGAGGCGTTGACCGATTGCGTGGAACTGTCGTGTGGCGGCCCCGGTGATGCAGATGCGTCAAGCGCAAGTGCCGTCGGGGCTAAGGCGTGTGATTCGGACGACACCGCCCACTCCAACGGATGGCTTCGTCTGACATGCACGCTATCGGGTATGGCCTCGGGTTTGGGCAAGCTGCATATCGGCTTGGTTTCGGGCCATGGACACGTCGGGGGTTGCGGATACGCCGGCGATGGGGCAGATACCGGCGAACAACGTGCTGACGGGGACGGGACGCATACAGACGGGGTACACGCAGACGGGCATCATGCAGGGAGCGTGGCGACTACGTCGACCGCTGTACCGACCGCTGCTCCGGCCTTTTCGCAACTCCCCGCGCAATCCACCGCGCAACTCGCCGCTCCTGCCGCCTTGTCAGACACTGTTATCGATCTCGACTGCGTCAGCCTCATGGATGCGGACACCTGGGGTGCGGGCGACCCCAAATGGCGATACGGCAGGTTCCGCCGCGACCTGGTCGAAGCTATCGCGGCGCTCAAACCCGCGTTCCTGCGGTTCCCCGGCGGCTGCATCACCGAAGGCGTCACGCCGGGCAACGAGTACCGTTGGAAAGACACGGTCGGCGCCTTGTACGCGCGTCGTCAGCAATACAATATGTGGGCCTTCCGCATGCCGGACGGCTCAAGCTATTCGCAGAGCTACCAGATCGGCTTCTACGAGTATTTCTGCCTGTGCGAGGATCTGGGAGCCAAGCCACTGCCGACCCTGTTCGCGGGCATGACCTGCCAGTCGCCGTACCGAGACCCGCAGTCCATTCCTGTGGACAGCGAATATTTCCGTGATGTGGTGGTCCAGGATTATCTCGATCTCATCGAATTCGCCAACGGCGATCCGGATGCCAGCCAATGGGCGCGTGTTCGCCGTGATATGGGCCATCCGGCGCCGTTCGGCCTTGACATGATCGGCATTGGCAACGAGAATTACGGCGAAGGGTATATGGAACGGTTCGATGCCATCGCCAAGGCGATTCACGAATGTTATCCGTCGATTTTGTGCGTGATGAGCGCCGGACTGTTTCCGTATCATCTGTCGATGCGTCGGGCGTGGAATCATGCGCGCGACATCGCCGCCGGGCGTGGCGAGATGCTGTTGGCGTGCGACCCGCCGCTCGCCGGTAGCAGAGTCATCGTGGACGAGCACTCCTACCACACGCCCGAATGGTTCGCTTCGCAAGCCCGCCGCTATGACGGCTATCCGCGTGATTCCGCCGGCGTGATGGTTGGGGAGTATTCGGCGAACGGGTATCTCGCGGGGCGCAAGCAGGACAACGCTCACGCCAACACGTGGGCTTCCGCGCTCGGCGAGGCGGCGTTCCTCACAGGGTGTGAGCGCAACAGCGACGTGGTGCGCATGACATCATATGCGCCGCTGCTCGCACGCGTGCCGGGCAAGGGATGGATGCAGAACCTCATCGAATTCGACGCGCGCACGGTTATGCCGACGCTCAACGCCGAAGTGGAACAGCTGTTCGCCACGCATATCGGCCCGATGGCCTACGAGTGCGAATTGGGCGATGCCGGGCGTACACGTGCCGGCAAGGCGGCGGGCCGGTTGTTCGCAAGCGCCACCGGCGATGAGTCGACCAGATTCATCAAGCTGGTCAATACGGGCGGCGATCGCATCGATGTCACGCTTGATATCTCATTTGGTTTGCGGGCACTGGGTGCGCGGTCCCGCCGCGATTCATGCCGGTTGCGTGTGGTGCGGCTGTGCGCCGCGCCCGAGGCACGCAATGTGCTTGGGGCTGACGGTGTGTCGCATCGGGCGGTGGAACGTCGTGAAGATACTTTCGCGATGGCCGGGCCGCCGGTGCGGTTCGCATTGGGATTGCCTGCATATTCGGTCACGATGGTGACGGTGACGTTGTGACACGCGCGTGACGCGTGCCGTCCTCCGCGTCGTTCTCTACCGACCGGTCGGCTTCGTTTGGGCGCGCGATTGGCGGCATATCGGCAATACTGGCGTATTTGCCGCCGACGTTTTCGACGATGGTCGGAGCAATCCGCGCGAACACGCCGTCTTTGGCTTCAGCCTGCTGGATTTCCCCGCTAAGATAAGGCATGTCGCGCGTGCGACATGTTGAATTCACCTGGGGTTCAACTCAAATTCACGGAGGACTGGATGCGACGTTGGTTGCTTGAAGTGGTCAAGAGTGAGACGATTCTCATCGTCGCTACGGTCCTTGCGATCATTTCCTGTTTCGTGGTGCCCCCGGATGCCGAGTATCGCAGCTATGTGCATACCAAGACAATCGCTCAGCTGGTGTGCCTGATGCTGGTGGTGTGCGGATTCCAGCGTATCGGCGTGTTCCGCATGGTCGGCTCGCGTCTGCTGCGCATGGTGCGCACCCAGCGTGGTGTGGTGCTGGTACTGGTGTCGCTTACGTATTTTTCCTCGATGCTGATTACCAATGATGTCGCGCTGGTCACGTTCATCCCGTTCGCGATTTCCGTGCTCACGATGGCGGGTATGGAGGCGTCGGCCGTGCTGGTGGCGACGCTGATGACCGTGGGGGCGAATGTTGGCAGCATGCTCACCCCGGTGGGCAATGCGCATAATCTGTATCTCAAAGCGTTGTCCGGCATACCGACCGGAAAGTTCCTCGGCATCATGGCCCCGTATTCCTTCGTCGCCGCGGTGTTGCTGATCGTGGTGATTTCGGTGGCGTTCGGTGGCAAGAAAGTAAGCCGGTTCGCTGATCTTGACGGGGAGGATATCGAACGCGGGGTGCTTGCCCCGCAGCCCGACCAGCCGCAGCCTGACGAAATCCGCCTGACAGGCTATGGTGCCGGCCATGGCGGCTGGCGCGTGTGGGTGTATGCTGCGCTGTTCCTGCTGTGCCTGCTGGTGGTCAGCGACTTGGTGCCGATCTGGGTGATGTGCGTCGTAGTCTTCGGCGTGTTCCTGTTCGCAGATCGCAAGGCGTTCCGGAAGGTCGATTGGGGGCTTCCGCTGACCTTCATCATGTTCTTCATTTTCATCGGCAATATGAAGCGTGTGCCGGCGTTCTATTCGCTTGCGGCGTCCCTGGTGGGCGGCCATCCGCTTGAAGTGGCGGTCGTATCCAGCCAGATCATGAGCAATGTGCCGACGACGATTCTGCTGTCGGGCTTCTGCGATGATTGGACGCATCTGATTATCGGCACGAACCTGGGCGGCATGGGCACGCTGATCGCTTCGATGGCGTCCTTGGTCTCCTACAAGAACGTGACCCGGCGCTACCCGGACAGAAAAGGCCGCTACCTTGCCGTGTACAGTGCGGTCAACGTGCTGTTCCTCATGGTGCTGGTCGGCCTGTCGTGGATCATCGACTGACTTGGGCGCGCTACTGACCTGCCCGCCCTACTGACCTGCGCGTAACCTTCCCAAACTGTCTACGCTCACAGCCGTCTGAGCGTAGACAGTTTGGGGAAGCGAATGCGTGGGATAGCTGGTTGCACGGGGTGGTTGCGTTGTGTGAGGCGGTTGCGTTGCGTGACCGCGATGACGGTTGATGCAGCAGTGCTACCGTGAAGACCTTGATGAAAAGTGACCCCGGTCGGATTCGAACCGACGACCTTGAAATTAGAAGTTTCCTGCTCTATCCAACTGAGCTACGGGGCCGTAAGACAACGTGTGCCATTATAGCAGCCATAGGGACGTGCGCCTGCCGACCACTGTGCGACTGCAACAACCCTCCTCGCCTGACGAACAATGTAGGGGGTGCGTGTTCACTGACATCGTGCGGCGTATAACCGGCATGTCAAAGGTGGCGTATGGCGATTTTTCGGCATATACTCTGATGAATACTCGAATTCATGAATGCGGCACCGCTGTGTTGAGGGGCCGCGAGATGAGAAGGGACGCCTATGGCTTGGCTCGCGTCGCCACCACCTACGGCCAAAACGGATGC
>NZ_JBJEIH010000079.1:21860-27228 GCF_051876855.1 Bifidobacterium sp. | reverse complement strand
GGCAAATCCACGCTGCTCAACCAGCTTGCCGGCATGGAACGCCCGACGCGCGGCGGCGTGCGTATCGGTGGCATCGTCGTCTCGCGGCTCGACGAGCGCGAACTCGCTGAATTCAGGCAGAAGCATATCGGTTTCGTTTTCCAGTCCTACAATCTGCTCTCTGGACTCAACGCCGTCGAAAACGTCGCGATGCCGCTCATGTTCCGCGGGGTGCCGCGCGAGGAGCGCGAAGCCCGTGCGCGGGCGATGCTCAGGCGCGTCGGGCTCGGCAAACGTCTGAACCATTACCCCTCGCAGATGTCCGGCGGCCAGCAGCAGCGTGTTGGTATCGCCCGCGCGTTCGTCACCCGCCCGCAAGTCGTGTTTGCCGACGAGCCGACCGGCAATCTTGATTCGAAGACGAAAGTCGACATTATGGACATGATTCGCGATTTCGCCCGCGAGAACGGCCAGACCATCGTGCTGGTCACGCATGACGACCATATGGCCGCCTATGCGGATCGCATCGTCACCTTGTTGGACGGGCGTATCGTCCATGACACCGAGCAGGACAGATAGCCTGATAACTCGCGCAACCGGGCGTTCCCACGTCAATTGCACAGCAACATTCCTCAACAGCAAGCTTTTCGAAAACCAGAGAGAAAGACCACCATGAACCGTCCCCGAACTATCGCCGTCAAGCCGATTATCACGCTCATCGTGCTCGCCGCCCTGATTGTGGCCTGCGTGTCTGCACCCGTCTGCGCGATGGCGTCCGGCCAAGCCGCCGCGGCGGCAACCGATACCATCGTCGCCGGGGATGCCGGCACCCGGCGCGCCACACCCGTTGACGACACCGACCAGTCCGCCGGTGATTCCGGGCAGAGCGCAGCCCCCATCGCCGGCCCGGTGCCGAATGTCATCATCACGAATTTCACCTACGGCGACGGTTCTGTTCCGGCTGGCGGCAAGTTCGACCTCGGATTCTCCTTCCAGAACAAGGGGTCGGTGGCTGTCCAGAATATGGTCATCAGCGTGGATGGCGGTGACGGGCTGACCATCGCCGGCGGCACGAACACCTTCTACGTGCCCCAGCTGGCCGCGGGCGCCACACAAAGCCAGACCGTACCGATGCAGGCCCTGATTGACGCGAAAAGCGGTGCACAGGCAGTGGTCGTCAGCTTCCGTTACGAATACGTGGATGCCGGCCAGCGCAGCTCCAACAGCGTGGATGAGAAGATCTCCGTGCCGGTCAGCCAGCCCGACCGCTTCCAAATCAACGACCCCGTCATTCCCGATGACGCACAGAACGGCCAGGAAAGCACCATCACCCTCGCCTACGTGAACAAAGGCAAAGGCGATATCTCGAACGTCGAGGCCACCATGGACGGCAAGGGCTTCGATACCGTGTCAAAGACACAGTATCTTGGCAACGTCGCCTCCGGCGGCAGTGGAACCATCGCCTACGCGTTCACGCCCACGGACAGCGGGGATTTGGACGCGAAAATCACTGTTACGTATGAGGATTCCGACGGTCAGCAGAAAACCAAGGAATTCCCGGTCAAACTCACGGTTGCCGAACCCGCTCCCGCCATGGACGACACTGCGGCGGACATGCAGGACGAGCAGCCGGGCACGCCTGTCTGGCTGCTGCCCACGGTCGCTGCCGTTACGATTGTGGCGATTGTCGTGATTGTGGTGCTGGTGAAGCGTCACCGCAAGAAGAAGCGTTCGGCGATGGACGAGCAGTGGGACGCCTGGCAGGATGACCAGGACGGCGGCGACAAGCCGGAAGCGCAGGGGCACACCGCCGAACAGCCTGCCGCGGATGATACCGGTCGCCAGGCTCCCACCGAGGTAATCGCCCCGCAGCCGGGGGAGCGCTCATGAGATTCTCCGACCTCGTGCACCTGTGCCGGCAGAACCTGTTCCGCCGCAAATCGCGCACCATACTCACCGTGCTAGGCGTGGTGGTGGGCTGCTGCTCCATCGTCACCATGGTTTCGCTCGGCAGCGGCATTGACGAGCAGAACAAGCAGATGCTCGCCTCGATGGGCGATCTGACCATCATCACCGTCACCGGCGCAAACAATACTGGCGGCATGGGTATGGCTGACGGTTCGGGCACGGCGACCGCGCGCATCGACGACAAGGCGGTCAAGGATTTCCGCTCGCTGCAGTACGTCGCCGGGGCGACCGGACACGTCACCTACTTAGATGCGATTCTTACCGCCGGTCCCGCGAATCGGTATGTCGATCAGAACGGTGTAATCGAGGCCATTGATATGACCCAGTTCGACGCCATGGATTACCAGTTGGATTCCGGGCGCAAACCGAATCGTCAGGGCGATGTACTCGCCGGGCAGTACACGGCATACGATTTCATCGACAGTCTGCGCCCGGAAAGCGACAATTTCCGCATGCGTCCGTCGTATCTTGCGGATTCTTGCACCCCCGAGCAGCGTGCCGAAGGCTGCGAAGACAAGTCGGACGCGCAGGACCCGTTCTTCAACATCCTGACGACCAAGATCACTGTCGGCGCCGCGCAGACCGATGATTCCGGGAATGTGGCATCATCGTCTACACCTACCGCCTCGAACGGACAAACGGCGGAGGGCTCAGGTTCCGGAACACAAATCCAGGTTTCCGGACTGCTCAAGGAAGACAACGGCAAGGGACAAGCCACATCGTCCGGTCTGCTTATGGACATAGCCACGTTGAAGGACCTTGTCGCGAAAATCCATCCGGATGCGGCGGCGGGCACGCTGGCCTATGATTCGGCGCTCGTGCGTGTGCAGGACATCGACCATGTCGCCGATGTCGAATCTCAGATCAGGACGATGGGGTTCACGACCTCCTCGAGCCGGGACATGCTGGACTCGCTTAAAGAGCAAACCCGCTCGATTCAGCTGATTCTCGGCGGTATCGGTGCGGTCGCGCTGCTGGTCGCCGCCATCGGCATCGCCAACACCATGGTCATGTCCGTCACCGAACGGGTGCGTGAAATCGGTATCATGAAAGCGCTCGGCTGCACGGTCCATGACATCCGCGCGATGTTCCTCGTGGAAGCCGGCGCAATCGGCGTCATCGGCGGCGTGATCGGCTGCCTGGTGAGTGCGTTGATTTCCCTGGCAATCAATCTCATCCGTTATGGGGGCGTCAGCGCGGAACACCTGCAATGGGCGATCCTGGGCAACGGGACCGGCGATGAGGCGGCGCGGATCTCGGTGATCCCATGGTGGCTGTACGTGTTCGCCATCGCCTTCGCCACGCTGATCAGCCTGATTTCCGGGTTCGGTCCGGCGAACAAGGCGGTGCGCGTGCCCGCTCTCGACGCCATCAAATCAAACCAGTAGGCCGGCGCGATCCGGGTTGTCACGGCGACCGTCGCAATCCGGAAAGACGCAATCCGGAAAGACGTCATCTAGAGAGCTACAACCCGCAAAGACACTACCGCAACGCGGCGCGGATGGCCTGTTCCACCTGCGGTGCGGTCAGGCCGTACCGCTTATACAGGTCCTGCGCGGGCACGCGGTCGGTGAATTCCTTGGCGGCCCCGAAGTTCAGCACTCGCATGTGCTTGTCGACGCCCGCCGGCTGCAGGCCATCCTGATTCGCGTAATACGCGGTCACCTGCTCGCCCCAGCCGCCGGACAGCTGTGCATCCTCAAGCGTGACGACCAGCGAATGACGCTTGCGCAACGCCTCAAAGCATGCGGTGTCAAGGCTGGTGCACTGCTGCGGGTCGATGACGGTCGCGTCAATCGAGGCCGCCCCGCTATCGCCGGATTCTGCCAGATCCGCTGCGATACGTTCGGCGAGCGGATACATGTTGCCCAAACCGAGGATCGCGACATCCGCGCCCAGCCGAGTCACCCGGTACCGGGCGAACGGCGTGGCGGCGTTCCCGGCATCGCCCTTCGCGCGCGTTTCGTCCGCATCGCCGCAATACCGCGGATATGTGCCGTCATAAGCCGCTGCAGCCCGTTCGGCCGCAAGAATCGGCTCGCCCGGCACGCGGATCGCAACCGCGCCATGGTCGCGCGATGTCGTCGACCAGTCGAGCATGGCAAGGAACGCGTCCCCGCTCGTCGGCGTCAGATATGTCAGGTCGGGGATATTCGCGAACATCGGGATGTCGAAGGCACCCGAATGTGTGTTATCGGCGCCGGAAATACCCGCCCCGAACACGAGGAGCGTCACCGGCGTCCCGTTAAGCGACAGCTCCTGCTGCAACTGGTCAAAGGTGCGCTGGAAGAAAGTCGCGCTGGTTGCGAGCACCGGTGTGCCGCCGGCTTTCGCGATACCCGAGGCGAACGCGACCGCATGCTCCTCGGTGATGCCGGTATCCACATAATGCCGGCCCGCCCGCTCACGGAACGCGCGCGTGATGCCGTTCGACCCCGGGGTGGCGGGGGAGATGACCACAAGTCCCGGCTCGCTGGCGAACCGCGGTTCCAGCCGTGCCATCGCCAGCTGCCCGTAGTGCTTGCGCGCGCCGAGCGGATTGCCTTGGGCAGCGAGCGGGTCCTGCCAGTGGTTGGCCTCACAGCGGCCTTCCTTTACGCCGGCGGCCGCATCCTCGTCGTCAAGCCCCAGCCCTTTGGCGGTATGGATATGGATGACGATCGGGTGGTCGATATCCTTGACCTGGCTGAACGCCTCCACGAGCGCGGCTACATTGTTGCCGTCCTCGACATACCGGTAATCAAGGCCGAAAGCGTTGAAAATATTGGGCTGCGAGGTGCCGCCGGATGCGCGCAGCCGGGCGAGCTGCCCGTACATGCCGCCGAAATCCTCGGCGATGGACATCTCGTTGTCGTTGACGACGATGATCATATTCGTGCCCTGCTCGGCCGCGTTGTTGAGCCCCTCGAACGCGATGGCGCTGCTCAGCGACCCGTCGCCGATGACGGCGATCACATTGCGCGTGCCGCTCGTGCCGTCAAGTCCGCCCATGAGGTCGCGGGTTTTCGCGAGCCCGCACGCCAGCGAAATCGAGGTGCCGGTGTGGCCGAGCACGAACATGTCATGCTTGCTTTCCTTGGGGTTCGTGAACCCGGTCACCGTGCCGAACAGCCGTTCGTCCATATAGGCGGGAGCCCTCCCGGTGAGCATCTTGTGCACGTAGCTTTGGTGGGAGACGTCGAAGACGATTTTGTCGAGCGGCGAATCGAACACGCGGTGCAGGGCCACGGTCGCCTCCACCATGCCGAGATTCGAGCCGATATGCCCGCCGTGCAGCTTGCCGTACCGCACCAGCGTCGTGCGGATTTCCTGGCACAGGGCCGGCAGGTCCTTGGAATCAAGCGCTTTCACGTCGGCGGGGCTCGAAATATGCTCCAGAAAACCGCCAACCATACGCTTGCTCCTTCCGTTTGTCCCAAAT
>NZ_JBJEIH010000079.1:0-21760 GCF_051876855.1 Bifidobacterium sp. | reverse complement strand
GCTGTTTTTCGAAGCCGTTGCGTAGAGTGGTTCCATGCGTCCACTCTGTCCGATCTGGAGGTAGGAATGGCTGAAGAAACGCCGCAAGTTGCTGTGATTATGGGTTCGGCGAGCGATTGGGAGACCATGAAGCACGCCTGTGAAATGCTTGACCAGTTCAAGGTGCCGTACATGAAGCAGGTGATTTCTGCCCACCGTACGCCTGAGCTCATGGCGGATTTCGCGCATTCCGCGCGTGACAAGGGTATCAAGGTCATTATCGCCGGCGCCGGCGGGGCAGCTCATCTGCCTGGTATGGTCGCCGCGCAGACCACGTTGCCGGTCATCGGCGTGCCGGTGCGCTCGCATGCACTGTCTGGCTGGGATTCCCTGCTGTCCATCGTGCAGATGCCCGGTGGCATCCCGGTCGCCACCACGGCGGTCGGCAATTCCGGCGCCACGAACGCGGGTCTGCTGGCGGTGAGCATCCTGAGCATCACCGACGGGCGGCTTGCCGACGAACTCAAGGCGTACCGTGAGAGCCTCAAGGAGAAGGTGGCACAGTCCAATGCCGAGCTTGTCTGAGGAAACCAACGGCCGTATCAAGTATCTGGAACCGGGTTCGACAATCGGCATCGTCGGCGGCGGCCAGCTGGGCCGCATGATGGCCCTGTCCGCACGCCAGATGGGCTTCCGTATCGGCGTGCTCGACCCGACGCCGAACTGCCCGACCGCGCAGGTGGCCGATTTCCAAGTGACCGCCGAATACGACGATGTCGCCGCGATTCGCGAGCTTGCCGAACGCAGTGACGTGCTCACCTACGAGTTCGAGAACGTCGACGCGGATGCGCTCGATGACGTGCGTGACCTGGTGGCCATCCCGCAGGGCACTGATCTGTTGCGTGTAACCCAGGACCGCGTTCATGAGAAGACCTTCATCAACGAGCATGGCACGGCGACCGCCCCGTGGCGACAGGTCGACAGCATCGAACAGCTTGAGGCCGCGCTCGGCGAGATCGGCTATCCGTCGGTGCTCAAAACCCGTACCGGCGGCTATGACGGCCACGGCCAGACCGTGCTGCACGGGCCGGATGATTTCACCGCGGTCCGGGAGCGGGCGCAGCGTGAGGGCATGTTCCCGCCGTCGATTCTGGAAGGGTTCGTCGATTTCGCGTTCGAGGCCTCGATCCTGGTTGCCGGCAATGGGCATGATTACGTGACCTTCCCGATGGTGCGCAACGAACATCGCAACAACATCCTGCATATGACGATCGCCCCGGCGGCCGTCTCGCCGGAGGTGGAACGCGAGGCGCATGAGCTTGCCATCAGGCTGGCAAAGGGCTTTGAACTCTCCGGTATTCTCGCGATCGAGCTGTTCGTCACCAAGGACGACCATGTGATCGTCAATGAGCTGGCGCCGCGGCCGCATAATTCCGGGCATTACACCATCGAGGCGTGCTCCTCGAGCCAGTTCAACGAGCATATCCGCGGAATCGCCGGCTGGCCGCTGCCCAAGCCGCGGCTGCTCAGCCCGGCTGTTATGGTCAATGTGCTCGGCCAGCATGTGGCGCCGACACGCGCGCTCATTCCCGAGCACCCCGAATGGCATCTGCATGATTACGGCAAGGCCGAAGTGCGGCACGACCGCAAGATGGGGCATATCACCGTGTTGTGCGATGACACCCAGGCGGCGTTCGAGGCGCTTGAGGCGACCGGATGCTGGGACGATTTGCGCTGAATCGGGCTGATGTACGCTGATTGCGCGTGATTGTGTATCAAGCACTGTCTGACGGCCGGCATACTGGAGACGATATGCCGGCCGTCGGCGTACCGGGCTTGCCAGGGGCGTGGGGTGGTTGTACTATCGCGGTGCAAGTCCGTCGTTTCGTTGACTGGCCGCCGGCGTGGCCGGGTTTCGCGAGGGGCTGGCATGGTTGTTGATGGTTCGTTACAGTAGAGGGCATGGATATGGCTGAGCATGGCGTCGCACGGCACACGCGGCAGAAGGATGCGCTGTTGCAGCAGTTGCGTGCGTGCGAGGGCTTCGTCTCGGCGCAGGAACTGCACCGGCGGCTCACCGATTCTGGGGCGTCCGTCGGGCTTGCCACGGTGTATCGGCAGCTCAATTCGCTTGCCGAATCCGGGGTGGTGGACACCGTGCGACTGGATGGGCAGCAGATGTTCCGTATCTGCGACGACGATTCGCATCATCATCATTTGATCTGCAGCGGCTGCGGGAAAACCATCGAAATCGAGCCGCCGGATATGGAGTGGATGCGCCAGATCGCCCGTTCCCACGGTTTCAAAATCAATTCGCATACCTTGGAGATTTTCGGTCTGTGCTCTGACTGCCAGCATAAGCGTGCCACGCAGTCGGTCAGCGACTCCGCCGCCGAACGCCGGTAGGCCCCGTCCTCCATTTTCCGCCGACGCTGAGCATGTTGTCAGTGTCGGCGGTCTGTTTCTGCCGACGTTGAGGTGCCTGTCAGTGTCGGTAGAGGGTCGCGATTCTGTTTCCGCCGACGCTGAGCGCCGAGTGAGTGTCGGTAGAGGGTTGTGGTTCTGTTTCTGCCGACGCTCACCGCCGTGTCAGTGTCGGTGGAAGGTTGTGCCTACGCTGCGGGGGTTGTCAGCGTAGGCAGACAGGGTTTCGACACGCTGTAATTGATAATAATTATCATTAACGATAATCTGGTGTCGTCAGATGATGCGGCAATCCGTCGCATCGCATCACCAAGAGAGCATCAGGAGCAGATATGACGGGAATCAGGAAGTATCGACGTATTGCACGGGCGACGGTATGTATCGCAGCGGCGGGATTGATTGCCGCGATGGGGGCGTGTGGGTCAGCGAACACGACCGCGTCCAATACGTCAGGTTCGCTTCACGTGGTCGCCAGCATCAACCAGTGGGGTTCAGTCGCCAGTCAGATCGGCGGCTCCCGCGTCAAGGTGACCAGCATCATCAACAGCACCGCGGTCGAAGCACACGATTACGAGCCGACCAGCGCCGACATCGCAGCCTTCTCCAAGGCCGACGTCATCATCGTCAACGGCGCAGGATACGACAGCTGGGCAACCAAAGCCGCAGCATCCACGAAAGCGCAGGTCGTGAACGCGGCCGAAAGCGGCGGCAAACACGACGGCGACAACCCGCACATATGGTTCTCCGCAGCCGTTCGCACCGCGACGGCCAAAGCAATCGCCGCGGCCTACGAGCAGCGTGACGCCGCCCACGCCAAGGAGTACAGCAAGCGGCTTGACGCGTGGCAAAACAAGGAGAACACGTTGGAAGCGTCCATCGCCGAAACCAAGCGTCGGCTCGACGGCAAGAAGTATGCAGCCACCGAGTCCGTGGCCGCCTATCTGGCGGACGACCTGGGATTGACAGATGCCACGCCGGCCGGATACGCGCAGGCGGTCGCCAATGAAAGCGAACCCGCCTCCGGCGATGTCGCCACATTCAGCAAGCAGCTCCAGGCAGGTTCGGTGGCGTTGCTGGTGGTCAACACGCAGGAATCCAACGCCACCATCAAGCAGCTGATTGCATCTGCACAGCACGGCGGAGTGCACCAGGTCAAGCTCACCGAGCAGATGCCCAAGCAATACAGCACGCTGACCGATTGGATGACCGCGCTGGTCGCATCGTTCGCAACAGCCGGGAAGGCCTGAGCCGGCATCAGACACCCAAAACAGGCGATTTCCCGGCTTCGTTCACGAGGCCACACCCATCGCACCTGTTCACGACGACCGCAGCAGCATCGCCGGGTCGATTCTCGCTGCCCTCCACGCGGGAATGATCCCGGCGATCGCCCCGGTCACTATGCCGAGCGGGGCGACAAGCAGAACGGTTGAAGGCAGCAGAAACACCCACGACCGCGCGGCGGCTGTCACTGCTGCAATCACCGCTCCGATCAGCATGCCGCCGGACGCGCCGATTCCGCCAAGGATGATTGCCTCACACAGGAACTGCATCGATTCTTTCCACGCCGGCATACCGAGCGCCAGATTGATGCCGATTTCCCGTCGTCTTTCGGTGACTGCCATTTGCATGGTGTTGACGATGCCGAACGCGGTAACCACCGCCAGTACCGCGGCGATGATGGTGCTGGTGTTGTGCGCGTCGGCTAGTAAGCTAGCCCGCAAAGTGGCAGGGTTGCCGGGGGCTTTGACCGTTACGCTTTGCGGATTGGACGGGTTGAGCATCCGGGGGAGCACTGCAGCGACCGCGGTGATATCCGCGGAAGCGGCGTTGCAGATGATGGTCCGGTTCTGTGGGCGTAGTCCCAGCTGTTTTGCCGTGCGTGGCGACAGGAATATGGATGCGGACAGGCTCGCCCCGTTCGACTTGTCGGCGACGATGCCAGTCACGCCTACGGATACGCCGTTGATGGTGATGGTCGGTGTGCGTTGTTCCATGCTGATACCCAGCTCTTTGGCGACCCTTTTGCCGAGCGCGGCGGTGAAGACATCGGCGTCGATATCCGTAGGCAAACGTCCGGCGATACTTTTCCCGCCGATTGCTTCCACACCTTGCGGCGTGCCTATCACGGCCGAAGTGGTGACGGTGGTATGCCATTGCGGTGATTTTACGGTCAGCTGGCTTGCGGCATCGTTGATGAGTGTGCCCGCGCTGGTGATCGCCGTTGCTGGCTTGAGCCGGTGGAGCATGTCCTGTTCGCTGTATTCCCAAGCATTGGCGCTGTTGATGGTTGCGGTGATGCTGGATCCTTGGAGCTTTTCGAAGCGTCGCGCGGTTTGCGCTGCGGAGCTTTCCGAAATGCCGAGCAATGCGACGAGGGTGGCGGAACAGACGACAATCGCCAGAATGGTGGCAATGGAGCGTTCGCGACGCCTGCCCAGGGCGAGGAGCGCACGGGTGATGACGTTTGTCGGTGTCATGGCTTCTCCTTGTCTCGGGCGTGGAAGTCGGAATCGAAGCTGGCAATGTCATCGGTATCGGGGTTGATATCGGCGTCGGCGACAACGTTGTCGTTCCTGCCGTCATTGTCGTAATATCCGCCTTCCTTGGCATGTCCGTCGATGATGGTGATCTGCCGGTGGCATTGTTGCGCGATATGCGGATCATGGGTGACGATGACAAGCGCTGATTGCGGTGTCAGCAGTTGTGTCAGCAGTGTGACGATCCCCGCTGAGTTCTTCGAATCAAGATTGCCGGTCGGCTCGTCGCACAGCAACAGCTTGGGATGCACAGCGATTGCCCTGGCGATGGCGGCGCGCTGACATTCGCCGCCCGACAGCGTGGTGGGGTAATCGTCGATCCTATGGCCGAGCCCGACCTGGTCAAGCAATTCCCGTGCCCGGCTTGCGGCCTGTCTGCCGCGAACCGACTTGATTGCCAACGCATTGAGGATATTCTCCCGAACCGTCAGGTATTCGATCAGGTGGAAGGACTGGAAGACGTAGCCGATGCTGTTTCGCCGCAATGCGGCCAGCTGCCGCTTGCTTGCCGTGGTCGTTTCAACGCCGTCGAAAAGGTAGGATCCCGATTCCGGGGTCGCGAGAAGTCCCATGATGGCGAGCAATGTCGACTTTCCCGAGCCTGACGGCCCGGTGATCGCCACGGATTGGCCTGCGCTGATGCTCAACGTGACATTGTCCAACGCCTGGGTGTTGGGTGGGAACCATTGGTTGATGCCGGTCATGGCGATGAGTGGTGCGGCTTGCCGGGGCGTGCTCGTGTCGCTGCCAATATTGTCTCCTGCACCGGTGTCTGCGCCGATATTCATGATGCCGTTGTCTGCGTTCATGCTGCGCCATCCTGCTTCGGCAGCGTTACGACCGTCCCGGCTTTGGCTTTCGACGCGTTCGATGTGAACGAGCATCTGCCCGCGTAGCAGTAATCTGTGGTGATGGAGATGTGTGTGCCGTTTTTCGCTTCCAACCACAGCTTCTTGCCGCTTCCCCGGATGGCGACGGCATCGACGCTGAGCGTATCCCTGGCGCTGGTGGCGATGGTGACCGTTATATCGGCGCTGGTCGCTGTTACGGGAATGCTCTTGCCGTCATCGAGGGTGAAGCCGTACGTCAGCGTCTGCGATGCCTGGTCGCCTGCATCGTCTTGCGTGGGGCTTTGTTGACTGGTGTCGCCGCTTTGATTCGCGTCATCGCTTGCGGTTCCGTCACCGGTGGTCGAAGTGGCATTCATGTTGGCGGTATCGCCAATCTGCTCGCCGACGGTTCCCGTAATCGAGGAATCCTGATTGAAGGCATGCTTGCCGATCGGGTCTTTTGGTGATTCCAGTATGCCTGCGGCGATGGAAAGCTGCCACGTTCGTTCGCTTGAAGTGATTGTGCAGATGGTGCCGGTGGCGGTTTGCCCGGCGCTCCCGCATTGGTTCGCCGCGCGAAGCGGAAACAGCGGTGCAAAGACCACGGTGTTCTTCGGTACACCGGTATTGGCGATGGCGTCGCCCGCTACGGTGTTGCCTTCGGCGTCCGTCGGCTGGTACCCATGGGCGGAAAGAAAATGATACCAAGCGGCTGCGGTGCTTTGCCCGTATGTTCCCGCCGTATCCCAGATGGAGTATCCCAGCCTGCGCAGCGCATCCTGCAATTGCGAGACATCGGCGCCGGAAGAACCTGGGGCGATGCTCCGCCATGCCGGGACATTGCCTTGCAGTGCGACGATTGGGTGCTCGTCGATTACGGCGAGCACGGTGCCTTCTGGCAGGTCCTGTCCATCGGCTTTGACTCCGTCGCGAGTGACGGTTCCTTGCGCCGTCACCGTCTGCGTGTGAGATGCGACCGCGGTGAGTGTAGCGGATACCGTATTGGTTACGGGCGCGCCGGAAATCGTTGTCGTTGCGACGATTTCCGGCGATGTCTGCTGCTGTTGACGCATGGTGTACACGCCGAGCGTGAGTACTGACGTTCCGGCAATCAGCGCCGCGACGAGCAGCACCGCCAGGAGTATCGTGGCAAATCCCGGTAGTGCTTTGTTCTTGCGCTTGTGAGTGGTGGTTGCGATCTGGTCTTGTGGTATGTCACTCGATGTGGTCATGATGGTCGCGCTCGCGTGGTCTGGGCTGTGGTGCCGTTCGGATTGTCTGATTGCTTGTGGTGTTTCCGGTATTGTTGGTCGGCTATTTGCCGGTCACGCGGAATGTGCCATTGGTTTCCGCTTTCACGGTCGCATAGTCTTTGTCGCCGTTGATGACGCTGTTGGCGCGTTCCATCGTTTCCTGCAGGACATCGTTGAGCTCAAGGATGCGCGCTTCGTTTTCCACCATCCAGCGGCCGGAGACATGATTCATGGCCTTGCGTACTGCAGGGATGATTCCGGCTTCATCCTGGCATCGGAAGTCCTGTGTCGCAAGCGCTTGTTCCTTCGCATTGGGTTTGCTGCCAATAGACCGGTATCTTCCGAATTCTTTTCCAGCGATTTTATAGGCGCGTAGCCCGTCGACCTTGTATCCCGCTTTGGCCATGCACTGGGTGTATGTGTCGATAGCGTCTTGGACTTCCTTCTGTTGCAGTGTTGACTCGCTGCGTTTGGAACTCCACTCATTGCCGATATCGGCGAGGTTTGCGTAGTTTTTCCACGATCCGTAGACCCACCGCAAAGCCTGGACGGAGCATGCGGTGCTGATTTCCTTCTGGGCATCGGTGTCGTCTATTGAACCGTTGTATTCCTGTTCGAATCGCTCCTGCTCTGATTTCGAGAGCGAGGCCTGGTATCCGTTGATAGTGTTCGTACTGTTGGTTTTGACTGTTACCTGCGGGTACCCGGTCGCTGTCGCCTGGTCGAGTGAGGTGAACACTCCGCCGACGTCGGCATAGGATGTCGTTGCTGCACTGCTGGTATACGACAGATTTGTGGGCATGTTGAACCCCCGTTCGCGCATGCATTGCACGGAAAGAATGTCTGATGCGGTGTAGGGCTCGGGGTGGGGGATCACGACACTCACTGTCGCTTCGGAGACATTCTCAGGGACATCGGCGTCCTGGGATTCTTTCTTCGATCCGCACCCGGCGCAGCTCATCATTGCCAATACTGCGGCTACTGCCACAACGCTACGTACAACCCTTCTCATCATGTCTCCTTGTATCATACGTTGAAGTGCAGCGCTCGAGCAGCTTGAGCGCTGCACTTCATGATGCGTAATTGTCGGAATCCGTATCAGCCAAAGCAAGTTGCGTGGTCTGCGGCATCGGTCTTGTCGAAGATAGGAACTGGCCTGCCCTTGTACAGGGTTGCGATTCGTTCGTCGCCGCGGAATACGGTGTTGTTTCAGATTGTCACCCAGGATTCGATGTTTTGTGTTCCGGAATCATAGATGTTGTCTGAAAAATCAACGTTGCAATGATTGAAGGTAACCGAACTGCCGGTGTAATGGTCATTCGCCCAGAGCTTCAACGTTCCTGCTTGCGCCGTTGCCGGCATGGCAACAAGTGCTGCCGAAGCAATAGCAAGAGTGGCTGATGTTGAGATTGTCTTGATAATTGTTGCTTTCATGATGAATACCTCCGAAAACATTAGATTGTTGTTGTTCGAGGGGATGATGCCGCGGAAGCGGGAATCACCATGACAGTCACTGAACCCCTGTGACTGTATGTGCATCGGTGTAGCTAAATTCACAGGATAACACGCTGAGGGAAACCTGAGAAATCGGTATGTGAGTGTCATGTGAACACAAAGTAAATGCAAATGTACTTGTAGAGGAATTTCATGGAACGGCGTGTCTCTGGAGAGTCGATGTCAACTTCCGGCATGTCAAGGAATCCGGAATCTGAACCGATTCAAATCGGTAATGCTTTCGACAGATGTCGTACTTGCACGTTGCAAATCGGATGCATCAACACTCGTATCATGTGATGCCAAATCAATGTTGTCCATCTTGCTGTGGGTGCGATTGGGCTGTCGCATGCCGACGGGATAGCCGTGCCGATTGCGGGGGAGTCGGCGGTATCTCGCCGTGGTGTGATTGGTGAGTCGCACGGCGGCGGGATGGCGGTGACTGGGACTATCCAATCCCCTCGTATCTGTGCGGCATGCGATTGGGCAGTCGCACATCATGCAGATAGCGTCGTGCGGGGACAGCCAAACCTCGCGAATCTCCATTGAGTGTGATTAATCAATCGCACGACAGCCAGATACCGCCGGCGTTAGTCCGTCGACCGCTCTTCCGGCTTCGGTGGAAGCAGATCTCAAACCTTCTACCGACGCTGACAAGCCACTGAGTGTCGGCAGAAGGTTGTGACGACGCTCACAAGCGCCCCAACATCGGCAGAAGATTCTACCGATGCTGACAAGCCATTCAGTGTCGGCAGAAACAGAACGATATCTTCTGCCGACGCTGACGGGGACCTCAGCGTCGGCAGAAGCGGAAATTCCAAATCTCACTGGTGCCCATGTCCCTTGGCTTTCGGGGCGGGCCGCAGCGACTTGAGCATATCCGGGATCTGCGAGGGCTTGAGTCCCGGCAAATACGCGGACAGCACGGCGAGTCCGATGCGCGGCAGCGCGGCCGCATCCGGATAACAGATATAGATCGGCGAAGGCGTCGGCTGGAACTTGCGCTTGAAGAAGTACAACGACTTGAATCCGTACGCGGGCTCGAGCGTATCGGCCACGATCTGCAGCGCGTGCTCGATGACCGCGACATCCTCCGGGTCGGCGGTATTGTCGCCGATACCAGCGAGCGGTGCAGCGGACAGGCTCATGAACTGCGGGACGTTGTCGGGTTCCTCGGCGCACTGCTCATGCAGGCGTTCGGCCATACGCGCGATGAGGAACTCCATGATCCCGTTCGGGCTGTCCGTGCGATGCCGCATGAAATCAAGCGTCCAGCCAATCACTTTGCCGTCGCGGTAGGTCGGCAGCCAGCTGGTCGCGCCCTGCACCACGCCATCGGCGTCGATCGCATACAGCAGCATGACACGAGGGTCGCGCAGCTCCTCGATGCCGCCGAGTGTGAACTTCATCTCAGGCAGCGACTTGAGTTCCGCCCACTGCTCGGAAATCTCGATGATCTGCTCGCGCACATCCCACGGTGCTTCGTTGAATGTGGTCAGCACATCGGTCATACCACTGCGACGCGCCTTGTTGATGGCCGTGCGGATATCCTGCCACTTCTTGCCGCGAGTCTGCCAGGTGCTGGGGATGACCAGCATCTCCGTACCCACTTGGATGGACGAGCAACCCAATGATTCCAAGGTCTCACGGGAGTTGTCGTGTACTGCGTAGAAGGCCGGCGACCACGAGTTGCGCTCGCAGAAGCGCATGAACTCGCGCAGCGATGTGTCGAATTCACCGGGGTCGCCGAACGGACCGGTCACAGTAAGGGCGACGCCATGGCTCACCCGGTAAGCGATTGCCGACCGGCCGCTCGGGGAGAACCAGTAGTGGTTGTCTTCCCACGTGGTCATGAAGCTCATCGACTCGCCGCCACGTTCCACCAGCTTGCTGGCGCGCTCGCGGTCCGCGGCGTTCAGCGAAACGGCGTCACGGAACCACAGCAGGAACACCACGAGCACCACGATCCAGAACACCAGTCCGGGCAGCTGATTGATAACCATCGATGCCACTGTGGTCGAATGCATGTGCAGCCGGCTTGACCCGATCAGGCCCATCGGCAGGTAGCGATGCGGCAAGTCACGCAGCAGCATGCCGAAGGTGGCGTGCGGGGTGTACGCGTCGCGGTTGAGCATGCCGAAGGTGAGGAACCCGCCGGCGGTGGCAAGCAGCGTCACTGCGATGGCCCCGACGCCCCTGCGGATACGCGAACGCGCGGTCAGTACCGAAAAATGGTCCATATTCGCGGAGATGGCCACGACCAGCACCACAGACGGCAGCGCGGTGGCGACCAACAGCTGCAGCAGGGCAATCCACAGTTCGGCATCGATCGGCATGATAGCGCTGTCAAGCAGCGGGAACACCACGCAATAGATAAGCGAGAGGACTACGGTCAAGCCGTTGAGCACAATGCTCACGCGCGCGGCGAGCTTGCGTCCGCGATATAGGCCCCACGCGAGGATGGACAAGGCGACCACCAACAGGATGGTCCGGGTCCACACGCCGGTCATCGCGAAATGATAATGCTTCGCCATCGCCACGCAGCTGTTCGCGCGCATGTTGTCGGCGCATACGTCGGCCAGTTCTTCGTCGCCGACAAGGCCGGACAGGAAGAAGCCGAAGGTGGACAGCGGGCCGTCATGGGAATTGGACACGAGCGCGAGGATTGGGCCGAATGCGAAGATCAGCTGGATGGCGGCGATTAAGCGTCGCACTTCATAATCCGTGCCGTGCCACCACTGCTCGTGTTCCAGAGGCTGTTCGGGCTGACCGCGACGGTGGGCCATCAGTGTTCCCGCGGCCTGTCCGACCAATGCGGCGGCGAGCGTGCAGTAATCGCCCGGATTGCCGCTGAACAGCAGCCCCGCAAGCACGAAGGCGTAGCCAATCAGGCGGATGCGCCGCTTCCACAGCAGTGATTCGAACGCACTGGCCGCCATCAGCGCACCAATGAACAGGGTGAGAGGGGACAGCGAGAACGGCAGGCGTTGCACGGCATGCCATGATCCGGCGTCCCACAGATTCGTGATGATGGCGCATAATCCGAGTCCCAGAGCCGATCCGGCGATTGCGCCCAGCAGCGAAGTGGCCAGCGTGCGGGCGACGCCGAGCACCGCTTGCGCCGCCGAAACGATGACGAGAACCGCAATCGCATACAGCACCAGGGCGAACGGCCCCCGTACGAGCACCAGAGACCACAGCAGCTTGAGGAAGTGGGCGAACGTGCCGTTCTGCCCTGGCTCAGCCGTGTGGTGGAACATGCGCAGCATGGTCATGTCTTGTGGGCGGCGGATGACGTGGTGTGCCAACTGCCAGATCCACACCGAGATATTGAGCACGACAAGCACGATGGCCGCCACCGGGCCCGCCCAGTGTTTCGCCCACCAGTCGTGCATATCGATGTTGAGGGCGTTCCAGCCGGTTCGATGCGGTGCCGGCTTGGATGCCTGCCGCGGTGTCTTCTGTGGTGATTGCTGTATCTGAGTCATAGTCGTCGCTCGTGTTGGTTGTGTTTGATGTGTTGGTTGTTTTGTTATTGGTTTGTGTTCGATATTGTCGGGTTCGATATTGTTGTGTTCGATTGAATTGTCGGGAAATGCTGATGCGGCGCGGACTCCCGTGATTCGCGTAGCTGATTCACGGGAGTCCGTTTGCGTCCGTTTGTGCCCGTTTGCGTCCGGCTCCGTCCGCGTCCGTCGCCGCGCTCAGCCGTCCACCGTGAGCATCTCAAGATTCGGATACGAGCTCAGCTCGCGCCGATCCGTGCCGATCCCACTCTGCGCGCAGAACCGGTCGATGACCGCGGCAAGCCCGGTGTTCACCGTATGCCAATCGTGTCCGGATCCTTTCGCGGTCGCCAGATGGACGGTCATGCCGGCCTGTTTGGCGGCTTTGGCGATAATCGCTGCATTGTGCTGCGATTTCGTGTCCCATTCGCCGGCGATGCTGAACAGGGTTTGCGTCGACGGGGCGTTGCGCTTGATGATTTCGGTTGGCACATGCTGCTGGTACAGCTTCGCGTCACCGTTGAAATACCGTGTGATGGTGGTCTTCCGGTCGTGGTCGGTCGGGGCGAGCTCACCGTCCGCTGCGTAGATATGCCCGTAGAGTTCCGGATGCGCCGGCCCGAGCTGGGTGCTGCATGTTCCGCCCTGCGAGAACCCGCCGATCAGCCAGTCGTTCGGGGATGTCGAAACCGGCAAGGTCCTGCGGATCCACTTGGTCACATCCACGGTCAGGTAGGTTTCGGCCTTGCCATACACCGGGGTGTCCGCGCACAGGGAGTTCTGCGTCGCGGCGCCGTTCTGATCGGGGGAAACGACGATCGGTGCCAGTCCATGATGCTTCGCCGCGTAGTCGTTGAGCGTCGTCGCGATACCGCTTGCATTGAAGAAGCGGTCGGGGCTTCCCGGCTGGCCGGCAAGCATCACCATCACCGGCAGTGCAGGCGGTTTGCGGCTCAGCGCGGCGGGCGGCAGATACACGTCGGCGTTGCGAGCTTTGAAATGCGAGGCGGTCGCCGGAATATCGACGGTCCTGATCTCGCCGGTCTCAGGCATCGACGGCAACGTGCCGCGCTTGGCGAGCTGCTGCCATTCCTTGATGCTCATCGACGCCTTGCCGCTGATATGGGAGGGCGACACCTCTTTGAACGCGGCCACGCCGAACAGCGAGCCGAGTGTGGTGTATTCGCCGTACACCATGTCTACGCGCACAGCGCAACTGATGAGGGACAGCACCGCCATCACGCAGGCGACCACGCGCCGCAATCCGCGGGAATCCACAGCCGCGCACACGGCGAACGCCGCCAACCCGATACCGACGGCGATGGTCAGCATCACCATCCATCCCAAGCTCACGCCGAAGACGAGGAATACGTCGGACAACAGCCACACGACCAGTCCGCCCACGCCGAATCCCATCAAACCGATGAGCAGTTCGCGCAGCAGCACAGGGATTGTCCATCGCGGATCCCCTCGCCGCGTGGAGGGCGCAATGACGGTCAGCAATGCGCTCAACGCCGTCAGTGCGAATAGGGTAGGGGGAAACCAGCCGTTGAGCAGATGAATATTGGTGAGGAATTTCACTGCAACCGCTTCCTTTCCGGGTTTGGTTTGGCTGGAACACCGCCACGATAATAACGCTTGACGCTAAGTTCAATCATTCGTGAGGATGACCCGACCCCGACCCCTTGGGCTGCTCATCGAAACCTGCATGAATGCTGGTAGAGCGCGCGTTTTGTCGCTTATGACGTGGACAATATCGTAGGTTGGTCCAACGGGACCGTCGTTTGTATACGGACGGCACCCCGATGCGCGCAGCGTATTCGGGGCGGGATAAGGAAAGGCCACATGACTCGTACCAGCGATGACCATGATTTCGCCACAAGCACAACACAACACGACACGACCGGCATGACGGGCAGCGACGCGGACACCACCGCCGCGACGTCGGACGCTTCACCGATCGAAGAACTCAAGATCGCGACCACCAGCCATGACGACCTGCTCAATGGCGGCCCGCGGGACAAGAACGGCAAGCCACGCAAGCCCTTCGCCAACTGGCTGTACGCCGTAGTGTTCATCGTGGTCGATATGGCCGCGGTGCTCATCATGCAGACGGGCGTCACGGAAAGCAGCACGCGCGTGCAATTGTCGAGCCCGCTGCTGGGCGCTTGGAGCATCGTCGGCAAGATGTTCACCCAGCTGAATTTCGTGTTCGTGCTCAATCTCATCCTGGTCGGTCTGTTCTATCTGGTGTTGCTCATGCTCACCAACCGGCTGTGGGTGGCATCGCCGATCGTGCTCGCGCTCGCCTCGGTAATCGCCGTGGCAGACCATTTCAAGGTCGAATCACGCTATGAGGCGATTTTGCCGTCCGATCTGAACTTCCTGCAATCCAACACCGGCGATATCGTCAGCTTCATCCCCACCGGGTCGACCGGCCTGATCGTCGGCGTCATTGTCGGCATTGTCGCGTTCATCGCGCTGTTCGTGTTCCTGAACCATATCGACGGGCGTCACGGCAGCATGATCCGGTCCGGCGGCTCGGCGCGCAACGCCTCTCTCGGGGCGGTCACGCGCATCCTGCTGATCGTGCTTCCGGTGATGTTCCTGGGGATGTATACCGCCCAGGCCGGTACCGTGGGCTCGTGGGCGCGCAACTTCTCCTCGTGGCTCGGTGACATCCCCTCCATGTGGGATTCGGTCTATGATGCGCAGCGCAACGGCGTCGTGACCTCGTTCCTGCGGCAAATGAACCCTGATGTCATGGAGGAACCGAAGAACTACAACGAAGCGACCATGAAGAAGATCGCGGCACGGTACGCCGCCGAGGCGAAGACCATCAACGCAAGCCGCTCGAACAATCTCACCGACAGCACTGTCGTATACATCCTGTCGGAATCCTTCGCCGATCCTTCACGCGTCCCCGGCATCAAACTCAACGAGGACACCATGCCGAACATCCGCTCAATCAAGAAAGACACGACCAGCGGGCTCATGCTGTCCAGTGGCTACGGCGGCGGCACGGCGAATCTTGAATACATGGGGCTCACCGGTTTGAGTATGGCGAACTTCAGCTCCTCGCTGACCAGTCCGTACCAGCAGCTCGTGCCGAGTGAAACGTGGACGCCGACCATCAACCAGCTGTGGGGGTCGGCGGCGAATTCCATCGCCTTCCACCCGTATGAGCCGTCCATGTATTCGCGCGCGACGAACTACAAAAAGTTCGGATTCTCGCATTTCTACGCGCTCCAAGGCTCCGACATCATCAAATATCAGAGCAAGATCGGCAAGTCGCCGTATGTGAGCGACGAATCGACCTACAAGAGCGCGTATGAGGCGATTTCCGGCACGGATGACAACCAGTTCGTGCAGATCATCACCATGCAGAACCACATGCCGTACAAGAACTGGTATGCGAACAACCAGTTCAAGGTGAAGTCGACGGACCCGGGCAGCAGACTCGGCAAGACGGAGACCGAATCCATCGAAACCTACGCCAAGGGTGTGAGCCTGACTGACAAGGCGACCAAGGAGTTCCTCGACAAGCTGGACAAGCTGGACAAGCCGGTCACCGTGGTCTTCTACGGCGATCACCTGCCTGGCATCTACAAGACCGCCAGCAAGGATACCGACAACTCGGTCGTCCTGCATGAGACCGACTATTTTATCTGGTCGAACAAGGCTTCCGGCACGCAAGGAACCAAGGTGAGCAACAGCGAGTATTCCTCGCCGAACTTCTTCATCGCGCAGACCGCGGAACACATGGATGCGAAGGTGTCGCCGTACATCGCGTTCCTGACGCTCATGCATGAGAAGATCGCGGCGATGGAACCGCCGGTGGCCAACAAGATCCAAGGCTGGGACCGCATCCCCGAAGGCCAGGACATCTACCTGGATTCGAACGGCAACCCGATGGCCGAATCCGATTTCGACAGCGAGACCAAGCAACTCATGGAGGACTACAAGCTGATCCAGTACGACATCACCGCTGGCAAGGGATATCTCAAGTCCCTCGGCTTCATGACCCTCGGATGATCAGCAGGTAATCCGTAGACTACGATGAAGGCCCTCGCACCGGAACATTCCGATGCGAGGGCCTTCGCCATGGTCCGCGTGACAGGTTGCGCGTTCAGCCGTTCACGCGTTCAGTGCCTTGGCGCCGATATCGTGGCGGTAGAACATGCCGGTCGTGTCGAGCTTGTCGAGCACGCCGTAGATTTTGTCCTGCGCGGAGCGGATGTCGTCCGCCGTGGTCTCCAGCAGCAGCACGCGCCCGGAATTGGCGACCAGCTTGCCGTCGGCATCCGTGGCGACACCCGCGTAATACACGTGGCTGGATTCGTCGACCGGAATTTCCGGAATCGCGGCGCCCTTGACCACGTTGGTCGGGTAGCCGTTCGAGGCGAGCACCACGCCGAGCGTTGTCTTGTTGTCATCCTCCCAAGTGAAGGTCGGGGTCTCGTTGTTGAGGATCGCGTTGATGCCTTCACCGAAGTCGGAGGTCAGGCGGGGGAGTACAACTTCCGTCTCCGGGTCGCCGAAGCGGGCGTTGAACTCGATGACTTTCGGGCCGTCTGCGGTGGCAATCAGGCCGGCGTACAGAATACCGGTGAACGGCGTACCCTCATCGGCCATCGCCTGCACGGTCGGGCGCACAATCGTCTCGATCGCCGTGTCGACCACGTCCTGGCTGATTTGCGGCACCGGGCTGTACGCGCCCATGCCGCCCGTGTTCGGCCCTTTGTCGCCGTCGAAGGCGCGCTTGTGGTCCTGCGAAATCGGCATCGGCCAGAACTCGGTGCCGTTCACGAAGCTCATCAGCGAGAATTCCTGGCCTTCCAGGTAATCCTCGATAACGACCTTCGCACCGGCGGCACCGAAGCGGTGGTCGACGAAAATATCCTCGAGCGCTTTGAGAGCGGTGTCCAGGTCCATGGCGACCGTCACGCCCTTGCCTGCGGCGAGCCCGTCGGCCTTGACCACGATCGGGGCACCATGGTCGCGCACATACGCCTCGGCTGTGGCGAGCTCATCAAAGGTGCGGTATTTCGCGGTCGGGATGCCGTGACGCTCCATGAGCTGCTTGGCGAAATCCTTGGATCCTTCGATTTGGGCGGCCGCCTTGTTCGGGCCGAACGCCTTGATACCGTTCGCCTCGAAATCGTCGACAATGCCTTGGATCAACGGCACTTCAGGGCCGACGAACACCCAATCGACCTGATTGTCCTTGACGAAGTCGATGAGGGCGGCGTGATTGGACGGGTCAAGCTGCGTGGTGTTGATGCCGTCGAGCCGCATGCCCGGATTTCCCGGGGCGACGGTCACTTCGCTCACGCTGTTCCCGCTCAGCAGCGCGTGCGCGATTGCATGCTCGCGTGCGCCTGAACCGATGACCAGAACCTTCATTCCCATCTTGCGCGTTCCTTTCGTTCTGACGCTTGTTTTTCAGTGAAGTTCGACGTCGTTGCCGGTCTTGGCGACGATGGAGCCGATTTCATACGCCGTCTCGCCGTTGGCCTTGAGCAGGTCGAGCGTGGCCTGCGCCTTGGAGGAGTCCACGGCGAGCACCATGCCGATGCCCATGTTGAAGATATTGAACATCTCCATATGATCCACGCCGCCCGCACGTTCGATGACGTCGAAAATCGGCGGGACGGGGAAGGAATCCAGATTGATGCTCGCCGCGAGGCCGTCCGGGATCATGCGCGGGATATTCTCGATGAACCCGCCGCCGGTGATGTGGGCGACGCCCTTGATGAGATGCTCGGCGAACAGCGGCTTGAGCGCCTTGACGTAGATCTTGGTCGGGGTGAGCAGCACTTCGCCCACGGTTTTGCCGCCCAGCTCGTCAAGCGTGGTGTCCACCGTGTAGCCGGCCTGCTCGAACAGGGCCTTTCGCACGAGCGAGAAACCGTTGGAGTGCACGCCGGTGGACGGCAGACCGATCAGCGTGTCGCCTTCGGTGATGGTCGATCCGTCGACGATATCGGACTTTTCGGCGACACCGACGGCGAAACCGGCGAGATCATACTCGTCCGGGTCATACATGCCGGGCATTTCGGCGGTTTCGCCGCCGATGAGGGCGCATTCGGACTGCACGCAGCCGTCGGCCACACCGGAGACGACCTGCTCGAGCAGCGCCGGGTCGTTCTTGCCGCACGCGATGTAGTCGAGGAAGAACAGCGGTTCGGCGCCTTGGGCTGCGATGTCGTTGACGCACATGGCCACGCAGTCGATGCCGATCTTATCGTGCTTGTTCGCCATCTTGGCGACCATGAGCTTGGTGCCCACGCCGTCGGTGCCGGAAATCAGCACCGGTTCGCGGTAGCCGAGGGAGGCGAGATCAAACAGGCCGCCGAAGCCGCCGATGCCGCCGACCACGCCGGGACGGTTCGTGCGGGCCACGTGCGATTTGATGCGCTTGACTACCTCGTAGCCGGCTTCGACACTGACTCCTGCCTTCTCATACGCTTCTGGCATGACTTACCTTTCTTGGATTTGCTTGTATTCGTATCGATTGTTTTGTGAGGTATTGGCTTTATGGGCTTTATGGGCTTTGCTGGGTTGGGACTGCACGCCGCGTGTGGGCGGGTGGTGCAGTCGGCGCGGGCGGCGCGGGCATGAGTATGCCGCTGCATCTGCGAAAGATTGCAGCGGCATCATGTCAGGCTTTCGCCACTTGCGCTTGGAGCGTGTCGATATCCGCGCTGAACTCGTTGCCCTGATAGTGGCTCTTGTCGTGCGCGAACTTGGCGATTCTCACGCGGTCCTCGGGGGTCAGCGACTTGAGGAACGGCTCCTCGTAATCGTCGAGCGCGGTCGGATAGTCGCCGTTGAAGTAGGCGACACACAACCCGCCATACGGGGCGTCCGCATGCAGGCCAATGGCCTCGACCAGACCATCCAACGACAGGAATGCCAACGAATCGGCGCCGATATACTCGCGGATTTCCTCGACGGATTTCTTCGCGGCGATCAGCTCCTTGGTCGTCTGGATGTCGATGCCGTAGAAGCACGGGTATTTCAGCGGCGGCGAGGAGATACGCATATGCACTTCGCGGGCGCCGGCTTCGCGCAGCAGCTGCACGATGCGACGTGAGGTGGTGCCGCGGACGATGGAATCGTCAATCACTGCGACGCTCTTGCCCTTGACGACGCCGCGTACGGCGGACAGCTTCATGCGAACGCCCTGTTCGCGCAGTTCCTGCGTAGGCTGGATGAAGGTTCGTGCCACGTACTGGTTCTTAATCAGGCCCATCTCGTTGGGCAGGCCGCTGGTCTCGGAGAAGCCGGATGCCGCGGACAGCGAGGAGTTCGGCACGGCGATGACCATGTCGGCGGGGGCAGGGGATTCCTTGGCGAGGATCGCGCCCATACGTTTGCGGGCAGAATGCACGTTGACGCCGTAAATATTGGAATCCGGGCGCGCGAAGTAGATGTACTCCATGGAGCAGATGGCCAGCTGAGTGTTGGTCGTGTAGCGGTCCATGTGATAGCCCTCGTCGTCCACGACGATGATTTCGCCCGGACCGATGTCGCGCACGAACTCCGCGCCGACAATATCCAGCGCGCAGGTTTCGGACGCCAGCACATACGCGCCGTTCTTCATACGTCCCAGCGACAGCGGACGGAAGCCGTTCGGGTCGAGCGCGCCAATCATCGCGTGCTCGGTCATAAGCAGGTAGGCGAAACCACCGTGCACCTTGTTGAGCGCTTCCTTGAGCTTATCCATGAACGTGGGGGCGTTCGAACGACGAATCAGGTGCATCAGCACCTCAGTGTCGGAATTGGAGTGGAAGATCGCGCCTTCGTCCTCCAGTTTGCGGCGCAGGCTCACACAATTGGTGAGGTTGCCGTTGTGGCCGAGCGCGACGTCGCCATCGTGGAAGCGGAACAGGAACGGCTGGATGTTGTCCACCGATCCGGAGCCGGATGTCGCGTAACGCACGTGGCCGATGGCCTTGTCTCCTTTGAGCCGTTCGATTTCATGCTCGTCGGAGAACACCTGGGTGAGCAGGCCGAGCCCGCGATGACCGATTAGATGGCCGTTGTCGTTCGAGACGATGCCGGCGCCTTCCTGGCCGCGGTGCTGCAACGCGTGCAGACCGAAATAGGTGAGACGGGCGGCGTCTGGGTGACCCCAGACACCGAAAATACCGCACTCTTCGTGGATGTCTTCGAGTTCAGCTGACAAGCCAAAGCTCCTTCCAAAACCGTGGAAACGGGGGATTCGCTAGTAACCAACATATCAACCGCCGGCTACATCGCGGCGTCAGGGTCGTCGCGTATTCGGCGGCGGGGTTGGTGGCGGTGTGCTGCTGATGTCGGCCGGTATCCGTCTGCGGTGTGACTGTCCGGCTGCATGGTGTCGTGATTGGCCCGGTTGGCGCGTGGTAACTTGCGGTATCTGCCTGCGGTGTGACTGTCCGGTCGCACGGCGGCGGGGTTGGGGACGGCTCGCTGCGGGAGATGGCTGGTATCTGCCTGCCGTGCGACGAAACAGTCGCACGATGGCGGTGATGTGCTCATGACACCGCCGCAGCCGGCACCTATCGGCCCGCTGTGCGACTTGCATGTCGCACGCTGCCGGGATGTTGACATCGCCCGTGTGCGATACCGCCCGGATTGCAACATCGGCCGTGTGCGCCGCCCCGGAGTAGGGCTTGCGGCGTACACTGGTCTGTGGTTGCCCGCATACGCGGGTTGCGAACAATATGTGCAAGGAGCAACTATGGCAGTATTGGTCCTCGGCGGAGCCGGCTACATCGGCTCTCATATGGTCGACCGTCTGGTCAACACCACGGATGAGAAGGTCGTGGTCGTTGACAGCCTGGTCACTGGCCATCGTGCAGCCGTCAATCCGGCTGCGAAGTTCTATCAGGGCGACATCGCCGATCAGGATTTCATGCGTACCGTGTTCAAGGAAAATCCGGATGTTGACGCGGTCATCCATTTTGCCGCGTACTCTCTGGTCGCGGAATCGATGAAGAAGCCGCTCAAGTACTTCGACAACAACACCGCAGGCATGGTCAAGCTGCTTGAGGTGATGAACGAAGTAGGCGTGAAGAATATCGTCTTCTCCTCGACCGCAGCCACCTATGGCATCCCCGAGAAGATGCCGATCCGCGAGACCGATCCGCAGAAGCCGATCAACCCGTATGGCGAGAGCAAGCTCATGATGGAGAAGATCATGCACTGGTCCGACCTCGCATACGGCATCAAGTTCGTCGCGCTGCGTTACTTCAACGTCGCCGGCGCCAAGCCGGACGGCTCGATCGGCGAGGACCACAACCCGGAGACGCATCTGCTGCCGATCGTGCTGCAGGTGGCTCAGGGCAAGCGCGACGTGCTCAAGATCTTCGGCAATGATTACAACACGCCTGACGGTACCAACGTGCGTGATTACGTGCATCCGTACGATCTTGCGGACGCGCACATCCTCGCGGTCAAGTACCTGCGGGAAGGCAACGAATCCACGGCGTTCAACCTCGGTTCGTCCACCGGCTTCTCGAACCTGCAGATTCTTGAGGCCGCCCGCCGGGTGACCGGCAAGGAGATCCCCGCTGAGATGGCCCCGCGTCGCCCCGGCGACCCGGATACGCTGATCGCTGCCTCCGACAAGGCCCGCAACGTGCTCGGCTGGAAGCCACAGTTCGATAACATCGACAAGATCATCGCCTCCGCATGGGCTTGGCATTCGAGCCATCCGGAAGGCTATGGCGACCGCAAGTAACGCG
>NZ_JBJEIH010000078.1:12512-33210 GCF_051876855.1 Bifidobacterium sp. | reverse complement strand
CATCGTCGCCTGGTATTCCTTCCCCAGCCTCGAATCCACACTCACCATGCTGGAAAGAGCGTATCCAAATCCGGGACTGCAAGTTGACATTCCCCGCAAGGATGGCACGGAATCCCAGATACCGCTACGTAGCATTCTTCCAATTGCCTACTATCTCGGCGAGCCGAGACTGTCGCTCGTCTGCCCCGACGGGGAAACGGCAATCGTGTTCCCCGGCAGCGGCATCGATACCTATGCGTTGGAAAGCGGAGATTGCTGGACTATACCGGAATTCGTCGCCATGTGCGAGGAGTGTATAGAATCCGGCATCTGGCGTATTTACCCGGATGGGCAGATACGCTGCGATCGGCAGTGGCAGATTCAGGATTACCGTCAACATGCCAAGAAAACCGGCACGAAGCATGCTGTCAATCGTGGCAGGTCATATCTGGATCGGTTGTCACCTGAGCAACGGCAAGGTTTACTGAGCGGCATTGCCGACTTCATCAAAGCTGCACAGGAATATGAGGCAGGGGAAGATGCGTCGACGGACGGGACTGTCGACGACACTCAGGAAGGAGACGGTCATGGCGTTCAGTGAAGTCACCGAGGCGTTACAAGAGTATGAGGCCAAAGTCGCGGAGAAAGGCGGCACCGCACCTCGCAGGCTCCGCCCCGGGCTAACCCGTGAGGATGCGCAGCGGATCGCCGCCGGGTATGACGTCACGCTGACCGAGGACGCGCTCGCCGTGTGGATGTGGCACGACGGCGAAGGTACCGTCCCCTACTGCCCGGGATATCGGGACAAAGCAGAGAGCACGTCAGGAATCTTCGCAGGAGCTGGATTCCCGCCGCTGTCCGTTGCATTCCAGCTTGCCGAGCGGATGTGCGCGCTTTGGGAATGGGGCGAGGGTGATGGCGGCTATCCGACACATCATATGAATAAGAATGATGTCAAGGATTACAACGGTGGTACTAGCGCGATGTGCCTGTGGGATGTCCCTCTCGTTGTGGACAACGGTGATTTGCCGCAAACGGTCATCGACTGTCATGATTCCGAGGCCAAGGATTCCCTCGTATTGTCATGCGACTACGGGTATGTCGATCCGAGCTCGCGGACGGTATTGGATTTCATACGTCAGGAGATTGGGCGGCTCGAAGACGGTACCTATACGGTCAATGAGAATGGCATACTTCTGTGAGATAAACAGGATTGTTGTTCTTGTGGCCGGCGGGCTGCCTACCGTTGGATTTGCGGCCGCAGTTTTAGTCGTATCCGCGGGCTGATTCGGGAATCGGATGCCGAAACCCGATGTGGTTCGTGGACGGCGGTGGAATTATCGATCTGTTCGGTGTGTTGTATTGCGGGAGCTTCGGTATTCCGCGGCTCTCGCATGATTGCGGATTGCGACCACATGCCGTGCCGGCCTTCTCCGTGGACTGGTTCGGAGATTGACCGTCGGAGTCGGATTTGGTCCGGCTTGGGAGTTGTTGTTGGTTTGTCGGCAGGCCGACCATGGTCCGGGAACCGCAGGATTCCGCCGTTTCTGGATTGATGCGGATTGTACCCGTCTGCCGGATTGCTTGTTTCCGTGGACTGGTTCGGGAATCGAACCCTGAAATCGGATTCGGTACGAGGGGAGCACTGGAATCAGTGTGCGTCCGGCTGCGCGGCTGGTCGGTGATGATCAACGAACCGCGGTGTTTCGCTGTTTCCGGATGGATACGGGTGGTGATTGTCTGCCGCAGTGACGCTACCCGTGGACTGGTTCGGAGATCAGGCCTCGAGATTGGATTCGGTCCGGCTTGGCAGCTGTGGTTGGTTTGGTGGCCGGCCGGTCATGGTCCGGGGACCCTGGGATTTCGCCGTTTTAGGATGGGGGCGGATTGTACCCGTCTGCCGGATTGCCTGTTTCCGTGGACCGGTTCGGGAATCGACCGTCGAAATCGGATTCGGTACGAGGGGAACACTGGAATCAGTGTGCATCCGGCTGCACGACCGGCCGGTCATCATCAATGAACCATGATATTCCGCCTTTCCCGGTTGGGCGCGGTCCGCGGGTACGCGCGGCGATGGCCGGCCGAACGGACCGGTCCGGGAATCGGACACCGAATCCGAATCGGTCCGCGGGCGGGAATATGGCAGATGCTGATGCGCCTGAACTTCAGTGTCGCAGGCAAAGTCAGCGGCCGTTTGGAATGCCGCAGCCGCAGCCGCAGCCGCGCAGATCACGCAGCTGCGTCGCACAACCGTCCACGCAATCGTGCAGACCGCGCAGCCGCGTATTCCAAGGGGCCGCGCGGCCTGCATAGCTCGTCCGCTCACTTGCAGCACCCGCTCGTTCACTCACATGCTGCCGGTGTCGTTGAAGATGCTGCTTCCGCCGAGTCCGAGGCTGCTGTAGTCGCTGGACGAGCTTGAACCATCGCTCCCGGATCCGCTGCTCGACCCCGACCCGGACCCGGAACCGTTCGAGCTGCCCGGCATCATGCGCCCGTAGCCGTACGGCTGCACGATTTGCTGCTGGCGACTGGGCGTGGTCGCACGCACGATGAATCCGCCCGCAACGCCTCCGAGCAGCCCGCAAATCAGTGCCGCCACGGCAGCGAACACGATAGTGCCGGTGTTGAGACTGGTGAAGAACGCGCGGATTTTCGACGGCTTTTTCGGCTTCTTCTGGGCACCTGCTGGCGCGGGGTATGCTCCGGGAGCCCCGTACGGTGACTGGTATTGCGGCTGCTGTGGGTACGGCTGGGGCGCGTACGGCTGGGATGCATACCCGTACGGCGATGCTTGCGGCGGGACTTGTGTCTGACCCGCACCGGCTGTCTGACCCGTACCGGCTGCTTGACCGGAGCCGCTCACTTGTCCGTTCTGCTCCGTCGTCCGTGACGGCTGATGAGGCTGCCCGTCCGGAGCTTGCCGTGCCTGCGCTGAGGCTTGGGCGGTGGCAGCTGCCGGCTGTGCCTCGCCGCGATGCGTGGCCGCCCAGTTCCAGGAAACCCCGTCGATGTCCGGGGCTTCTGTGGTGTCGCCGTTCGCCGTGGTATCGGTATTCGTCGTCTTGTCGTTGGCCGTCTCGTCTGCGGACGTGTTCCCGATGGGTGCTTTGCCGGCATTGACTTTCCCGTCCGTCACCGGCGCCTTGGTGCCGACGATCGGCTGCGTCTGCTGCACGTCCTGAATCTGCTGGGTTTCCTGCGCGTCCTGGTTCCGCCGGCTTTGCGGATTCTGCTGATCTGCACTCATGGTGTGCTCCCTTCGATGTCGGTTCGCTGTCCTCGCCGTGCCGCGGTAGTTGCGGCTTGTCGCGGACCGCCGAGCCATGTCGCCCGGCTTCCTTATTGATTCCAGCTAACCTCATCAACCCTTGGATGCACTGCCAATCGGCGTATGGACATCCCAAAAGTCGCACATGGTGGTCTGCCAAAATCATGGATGGAACCTGAAAGCGCGAAATCACCAGAGCCGCCGGTGCGCTCTGTGAAACCAGTGTGCGCACCAACACAAACTGTCTACGCTGGGGCGGTTGTCGGCGTAACCAGTTTGTGGAGTGCTGCAAACTGTCTACGTGGGCGTCGTCGTGGGCGTAACTGGTTTGTGAGGTGATGCAAACTGACTACGCTAAGGCGGTTGTCGGTGTAGCTAGTTTGTGGAGTAATCAGACGATGCGCACGTCTGACGGTGGACGGTGACGCGAGTTTCCGGAAACGCCGCACTCAGCCTTCAACGACGTCTGTCGGATTGGCGCAGGGCCGTCCCAAAAACGGCTGAGCGGGTCGGTGTCGGCGGTCCGGAAGAACGGGCATCATGGTATACCGCGATACCATGCGCTCGGAGTGGGTATCTGCGGTATCTGTAGTACTTGCCCGACCATATCTGCGTTATCTGTGTTCGTCGGTACCTGATACCCGAAGTAGCGTCGTTGGAATTCTGCGGGTTGTACTTGCGGTATCGGGCATGCGCGCACACAGATAACGCAGATACGGTCCGCGATGTACTACAGTCAGGCGAGATGCACGTTGCCAAGCACCATCAAGTACCACAGATACGCAAGATATCGGCATCAACTCAGCGCAGGTTGCGGATAAGCATGGTGGACGCCGGCGGCACAACACCGCAACGCTCGGGAATAACTCGCTCCGCAGGTCGTTTCCAGCCGTCGTTTCTGCGCTCGCGGATTGGTGCCGCTCCGCTGTCGGTTCTCCACTTCCGTTTCTCTGGCTCCGGTTTCGCGCGCGGGCTCAGATTGTCGGCTCTACATCTGCGATTCCGGGTCGCCCGTTCCGCGCCGCGATGCTCTAGGCCTCTGATTCTTTCGAAGCTCGACTCCCGGTAGCCGCCGACCGAATATCAAGGAAATCTTCGAGTCTTGAAATCTGAAAATCTTTCGGCTCCGCCCTGATTTCGCGAGATGTTGAGAAAAAGTCTGAAAATCTCGTGTCCGAGGCGTGGTCGAGAGAGATATTGAGATTGTCGCGCGTCGTCATTGATGTGATGGAATCAGGAAAAGCGCGGAATATCAACGATTCTTGGGTTGGCGGTGTCGGCCACACACGTTGGAAAGTCTTAAAAAATCGCGGATTTCGTCTCTGCGAAGAGTTGCGCAGAGATTTTTCTAAAAATCTCTGTTCACCGGCCGATTTGACAAGATATTGAGAATTCCGTGCCTGTCTGGCTGATCGTGCATGCGGCGCACGGTAAGGGCCGGGCTGATGTTACTTTAGAAGCAGTTACAACAACTAGGTACTCTGGCAACAGATGCATCGTGGCGACGCAGGTCCTTGCGGATTTCGGTTGGGCGATTGGCTGGACAGGAGCAGCATATGGCAGGAACTGACAACGCCGGTCTTCAAATGGCGGGCGCGGATGGGGCGTCGTTGGCGAGCGGCGCCGACAACACTGCAAACGTATGTGATACAGCCGGCAAGGGCGATGATGGGGCAGCTGCTGCCAGCGCCCCCAGCTCGACCGGCACTCCCACCGCAGCCAAGACAGCTGCAGTTACTAGCGGCATCGATGGTGTTGATGTTGCAGCCGGTACTGCCACCGACCCCGGCACTCTTGCGACCGGCGCCCCCGCCACCCCCGCCGCCACCGACCCCGCAGCAGCCGCCCCCGCCACCTCTGCGACCGTCACCCCCGCAGCAGCCGCCCCCGCCACCCTGTCCTCAGTATCCAACGCCATCGCCGCGCTCACGGTCTCCGACGCGACCCGCGAGGCGACAGCCAACCAATTGAGCGCCGACGAGGAATCATCCTCCTTGCTCGACGACGGCAAGCACACTCTGCCCTTCATCACCCGCCTCTACGGCGGCTTGATCATGCTGCTCGGCGTGTGCACCATCCCGCTGATCATCTACGAACTCACCTACGGGATCCGCCAAGTCCTTGACGGCAAAGTCACAATCGATGCGCTCGCCTTGCCGTTCATCCTCTCCTGCGTCGAAGTGGTGGTGCTGATCGCCAACGCTGCGTGCATGGCGGTGTTCGGCGTGCAACTGTTGCGCAGCCACCGCCGGCATGCCGCCCGGTGGGCATACGCGCTGATGCCGCTCACGCTCGCGCACGGCATGCTGTCGCTCGCGCTGGAAGGTTTCGGCACGAATCTGCTCGGGCCGTTCGTGCAGATGACCATCCTGGTCGCCCTGTCGGTCACGCTCGACCCGGCACTGCTTCAGGAACGCCAACTGCAGTGGCATCTCAAGCGCATGGATGACCGTGCCGCCTACGACAAGGCCGTCAGCGAGGACATGCTCGGACGCGACCAGAGCGGCAAAGGCTATATTTCCCTTGACTATTTCAATATTTTCTGGCTGTTCGTCGTCGGTTGCGTTGTGGGGCTGATCATCGAGACCATCTACCATTTCGTGCTCGTGCATGAATACCAGGACCGCGCGGGGCTGCTCTGGGGGCCGTTTTCCCCGATTTACGGCTGCGGCGCGGTGATTTTGACGGTGTGTCTGAACCGTCTGTGGCGCAAGAATCCGGTGCTGATTTTCTTCGCGAGCGCGGTGATCGGCGGCGCATTCGAATTCTTCGTCAGCTGGTTCATGGAGGCTGCGTTCGGTATCACCGCATGGGATTACACCGGGCAATGGCTGTCAATCGGCGGTCGCACATCGGGCAAGTATATGGTGTTTTGGGGCTTGCTTGGGCTCGCGTGGATCAAGTTCGTGCTGCCGCATCTATTGCGCCTGATCAATAGGATTCCTTGGAAAATCAGGTATTCGTTGACTGCGGTGTGCACGGTGCTGATGCTGGTTGATATCGTGATGACGCTGATGGCGCTGGATTGCTGGTACGGCCGCGTTTCCGGCGCGCCACAGAACGCCCCGGTCACGCAGTTCTTCGCCGAGCATTTCAATGACGCGTATATGCAGCACCGGTTCCAGACCATGACCATCGACCCGTCGAAGTCCGGCCGTATGGCGTGACTGTCGCGTATCATCTGCGGAAATCGTCAATCGTTCTACCTTAGTACAGAGCGGTGTGTCTTGTGATATGCCGCCGCTGCGGTGATAACATGAGAGGTAATCGCGTCAGACAAGGATGCCAGGCGATGATGAAGCTTGTTTGACACCTGCTTTCCGTAGGCGTTGTTGTCGAAGCGCATAGTACGTGAATCGCATTGGAGCGGTTCCGCGGAGAGTCAACGAAGGACGGTGTGTCATGTGCAGCGGTAGCACTGATCGATCATTCGCGTGGAAACGTGTGCGTCGTGAGCTTGGTTTTACGCTGGTGGAACTCTTGGTGGTCGTTCTGATTATCGGTATCCTTGCTGGGATTGCCGTGCCGATTTATCTCAATATTCGCAAGGCTGCGTGGAACAATGCCGCCGAGCAGGATGCGAAAAACGCGCAGATTGCCATCGAGACTGCGAGCGCCGAGATGGGAGGCAGACTGCCGGCTAGCTTTGAGAGGAGGGCGCGTACCGCAAACGATCCTCCTGAAGAACGCGTCTATTCGTTGAAGAGCTTCGTCTGGGGCGACACCAGCAACAAGGAGATTGGCTCCACCGTGACCCTATTCACTGACGTGGCGCTGTGCTATACGGCAGGCGCCACCTACACCTATGTGGACAAGTACGGGAATCCGACGAAGAGGGGAGGGTCTGCCTCCGGCGTGTCGAATGGCTCGACGTACCGGATCTATACCACGAACAGCAACAATCTCGATGTCTACTACCTTTATGATTCGGCAACGGGATCGTTGACCCAGGAAGATAACCCGGATCGGATTCCCGCGTCCACGGGGGATTCCGAGAGCGGTTATTATGCGAGAGGCACCGGCCCGAACAAAAAGAATAGGGGTTCCTACGGCGTGATTACCAATTGCGATATCGAGACGCACTACCACCTGTATGGTAAGTGATTCATGCGGCCCGGGCGGTTGCAGTCGGGACGGCTGAGGCCGGGAATTGCGTCATCGTATGATTCCCGGCCCCATGGGTGGGCCTTCCGGTATCCGTGGCCTTCCGAGTCCGTGGGTCTTCGGAGTCCCCGAAAGCGATTTCCTAGAAGTCCCAATCGTCGTCGTCGGTTTCCTCGGCTTTGCCCATCACGTAGGACGAGCCTGATCCGGAGAAGAAATCGTGGTTCTCGTTCGCCGAGGGGGACAGCGCGGCCAGGATTTCCGGGCTCACCTGGGTTTCCTCGGCGGTGAAGCGCGTGGGGTACCCGAGGTTCATGAGCGCCTTGTTCGCGTTGTATCGCACGAATGCGAGAACGTCGGGAAGGAAATCGAATCCCGCGTACACGTCGGCCGAGTACTCGATCTCCAGCTCGTAGAGACGGTCGAGCAGGTCCATCGTGAAGTCGTGCAGCATCCGCTGGTCTTCGGCGCTGCGGGTTTCAAGGCCGCGCTGGAACTTATAGCCCGAATAATACCCGTGGATCGCCTTGTCTCGAAGGATGAGACGAATCATATCAGCGGTGTTCATCATGGTGCCGCGGGCCGCGAAATACAGCGGCAGATAGAAGCCCGCGTACAGCAGCAGCGACGAGAGCAGCGTGGCGGCGACCTTGCGTTTGAGCGGGTCGTCGCTTTCGTACTGCTCGAGCACGGTGTCGACGCGCTTTTGCAGGATGTCGTTGCCCACGGCCCAGCGGTACGCCTCGTCGATCTGCTCGCTGGAGCACAGCGTGGAGAAGATGGACGAATACGAACGCGCGTGGATGGACTGCATGAACGCGATATTCGTATACACAGCCTGCTCGTGTTCGGTGCGCGCATGCTCGATCTGGCAGATTTCGCCGATGGTGGCCTGCGTGGTATCGAGTAGTGTCAGGCCCGTGAACACGCGCACGGTGGTGGTACGTTCGCGTTCGCTGAGCGCTCGCCAGTCGGACACGTCGTTCGACAGCGGCACTTTTTCTGGCAGCCAGAAGTTGGCGACGAGGCGGTTCCACACCTCGAGGTCCTTATCATCCGTGATGCGGTTCCAGTTGATGGGCCGCACGCGAGAACCGTGATGGTAGCGGTATTGTGCCGGGGCGATGGATGCGGTCATCATTGCGTCGTCGGCGATGCGGACAGTGCGGGGTGTGGCGGCTGGTGTGGTTGGTGCGGTTGCGACGGGCCGTGCGGTTGCGATAGGCCGTGCGGTTGGGATGGTGGTTTCGGTCATGATATTCCTTCGATGAGTTCGGAACGGATTGGGATGGGATTGGACGGGATGGTGTTGGGCGGGATGCCGCAGGACGCGGATTGGCGGAATGACGCCGCTCACAGCATGCAGCTGACGCAGCCTTCGACATCGGTGCCTTCGAGCGCCTGCTGTCGGATGCGGATGTAATACAGTGTCTTGATGCCCTTGCGCCACGCGTAAATCTGTGCCTTGTTGAGGTCTCGCGTCGTGGCGGTGTCGGGGAAGAACAGTGTGAGCGACAGCCCCTGGTCCACGTGCTTCGTGGCTTCGGCGTAGGTGTCGATAATCGCCTTCCAGCCGATGGTGTACGCGTCCTCGAACATGCCGAGATTCTCGTTGGTCATGTATGGCGCCGGGTAGTACACGCGGCCGGTTTTGCCTTCCTTGCGGATTTCGATGCGCGCGGCGATCGGGTGGATTGAGCTCGTGGAATGGTTGATGTACGAAATCGACCCGGTCGGCGGCACGGCCTGCAAGTAGGCGTTGTAGATGCCGTCGCGCAGCACTTGGGCTTGCAACTCGCGCCAATCGTCGGCCGAGGGGATGGCCACGCCGAAACGATTGAACAGGTCGCGTACGGTGCCGGTCCGCGGTTCGGTGTGATATGTGCCGTCGATGTACTTGTCGAAATAGTTGCCTTCACCGGCCGGTTTGGCGTACGCGCTGTCGTCGAATCCGGCGAAACGGGTGCCGCGTTCGGCGGCGATCGCATGCGAGGTGCGGTACGCGTGGTAGGCGACCGTCATGAAATACATATCCGTGAAATCAAGCGCTTCATCACTGCCGTACCGCAGGCCTTCGCGGCCGAGGAAGCCGTGCAGGTTCATCTGCCCCAGCCCGATGGCATGGCTTTCCTCGTTGCCGCGCCGGATGGATGGCACGCAATCCAGCCGCGTATGGTCGCTGACCGAGGTGAGCGCGCGGACGGCGGTTTCGACGCTCGCGGCAAGACCCCCGTCCATCGCTTTCGCGATATTAAGCGAGCCCAGATTGCAGGAGATATCACGGCCCACATGCTCGTAGCCGAGGTCCTCGCGGTAGGTGCTCGGCTCTTGCACCTGCAGGATTTCGGAGCACAGGTTGCTCATGGTCACGCGGCCCTTGAGTGGGTTCGCGCGGTTCACGGTGTCCTCGAACAGCATGTACGGGTAGCCGGATTCGAACTGCAATTCGGCGAGCGTCATGAAGAATTCGCGCGCGTCGATATACGTCTTGCGGATGCGGTCATCCGCAAGCATCTCGTCATAATGTTCCGTGACCGAAATATCGGCGAATGGTACACCATAGACACGCTCCACATCGTACGGGCTGAACAGGGCCATACGCTCGCGGCGCTTGGCCAGCTCGAAGGTGATGTCCGGGATCACCACGCCGAGGGCCAGCGATTTGATGCGGATCTTCTCGTCCGCGTTCTCGCGCTTGGTGTCGAGGAACCGCATGATATCAGGGTGATGCGCGTTGAGATACACCGCGCCGGCCCCCTGGCGCGCCCCCAGCTGGTTCGCGTAGCTGAACGAATCCTCGAGCAGTTTCATGACCGGGACCACGCCGCTTGACTGGTGTTCGATGCGCTTGATCGGGGCGCCCGCCTCGCGCAGATTCGTCAGCAGGAGCGCTACGCCGCCGCCGCGCTTGGACAGTTGCAAAGCCGCGTTGATACCGCGCGAAATCGACTCCATATTGTCTTCGATACGCAGCAGGAAGCAGCTCACCGCCTCGCCGCGCTGCGCTTTGCCAAGATTCAGGAAGGTCGGCGTGGCGGGCTGGTAGCGGCCGGAAATGATGGCGTCCGCATACTCGATCGCGCGCTGCTTGTCACCGTCCGCAAGCTCCAGCGCGACGGCGGCGCAACGCTGCGGGAAATCCTCCAGATACTGCGAGCCGTCGAACGTCTTGAGCGCGTAGGATGCGTAGAACTTGAACGCGCCGAGGAAGGTCTCGAACGTGAATCCCTGGTGTTCTACATGGTCGTAGAAGCTGTCCAGAAAATCGTCCGAATACTGGTCAAAGACGCGACGGTCGTAATAGCCCTGATCCAGCAGGTAGGCGAGACGCTCGCGGGTGGAGGCGAACCGCATGGTGCGCGGCTCGACCTGGTCGCGCATATACGCGTCGACGGCCTGATGGTCGGCGTCGAAGCGGATACGGCCGTTATCGTCGTACAGGTTGAGCATCGCGTTGAGGGCGTGATAGTCGGGCGCCGCCTGCGGGATGGTGAATTGGGGCGATGTGGCGGGTGCGGTCATGGTTGGCCTTTCTGGTTGGTGTGGTGATTGTGGGTGAGGTGTGCTGGTATGGGCCTCAAGCGGTTTCCGACGCCGCGAGCCGCAGGAAGAAGCCGCGCAGCCCCTCGCGGACTTTACGCATGTCTTCGGGCGTGCCGGTCAGTTCGAAGGAATACAGGAACGGCACGTGGCATTTCGCGGCGATCACGTCGCCCGCCGCGCAGAACGCATCGCCGAAATTCGTGTTGCCGGACGCGATGACTCCGCGCAGCAGTCGGCGGTTGCCGCGGTCGTTGAGAAAACGGCGAACCTGCGGCGGCAGGGCTTTCGAGATGTCGCCGCCGCCATACGTCGGCACGACAATCACGAACGGTTCGTTGACAACCAGCGGGGTGTCCTTCGGGCGCAGCGGGATGCGATACACGTTGAGCCCGGCCTCGGGAAGACGGCAATTCTCGATGAATCTCGCGGTGTTCTCCGATGCGGAGGAGAAGTACACGACCGCGCCGATATGGGTGGCGGTGGCGGCGGATTCCGGGGAGCTGGGGCTTGGCGTGCCGGGTGCCGCGACGCTGGAACCCAAGTTGCTCGTCATGCGTGCGGTTGCGTCGGTCATGCCCGGTTCCCGTCGGTCGCCGGGGTGGACTGCGTGTCTGCGCTTGCGTTCGCGGTCGTGTCTGTTGCCGCGCCTGCGGTCGCGAGCGCTCCGGCGAGCTGGTCGATGAGGTCCGGCCGGTATCCCGACCATGCGGCATCCGGCGTAATCACAACGGGCGCTTGACGGTATCCGGCCTGGACCAGCTGCGTCAGCGTTGCGGGGTTCTCGCTCAAATCGACGGTTTCGAAGGTGATCCCGCGGTCGTGCAGGCGGCGTTTGGTCGCCTCGCACTGCTGGCATTGCGGTTTGGTGAACACGGTGATGGTCAACTGTCCTCCTTGGTCGAAAGCGTCATGACGGAAGCTGTCGTGGCGGTGTCGGAACTGTTACGCTACACGACCGGGCTGGAACAAAAAACCACCATCACTAGTGGCGTGTCGAGCGTGTCGCCACTATATCTAGTGATTTCCGGAAGCCGTCCATCATAGTCGGGAGAACGATTCCGGGATGTGCGCGTTCGGAGCAGCGACGATGCCGACCGACAATCGAAATGTGAGGTATCCGACAAATCCGTGATTCTGACTTGACATGTCCACGTGCGCGAGTGCGGGTATCGCAGGTGCATCTCGTGATCGCCGTCGTCGGAGCAATCCGCGGTACTGCTCAGGGCGTATTCGTGGAATGCAACGGGCATTCCGCCCAAGGCTCGCGATAGACTGACAGCTGATGTACGCGGCGAACAGCCGCGCCTGCGAATGAACGCGTTTGAACGTGTCATCGAACCTGTCATTGACTTGGGAAAGGTAACGTAATGGCCGTAGAAGCTACTGCAAACATCGGCGTCGTCGGACTGGCGGCAATGGGCTCCAACCTCGCCCGCAACCTGGCGCATCACGGGAACACCGTCGCCGTGTACAACCGGCATTACGAGCGTACGGAAAAGCTCATCAACGAGCACGGCACCGAAGGCAAGTTCGTGCCCGCGAAAACCGTTGAGGAGTTCGTCGCCTCGCTCAAGCGTCCGCGCACCGCGATCATCATGGTCAAGGCCGGCGCCCCGACCGACGCGGTGATCAACGAGCTCGCCGACGCCATGGAGCCTGGCGACATTATCGTTGACGGCGGCAACTCCTACTTCGAGGACACCATTCGCCGCGAGAAGGATATCCGCGCTCGTGGCCTGCACTTCGTCGGCTGCGGCGTGTCCGGCGGCGAGGAAGGCGCGCTCAACGGCCCATCCCTCATGCCCGGCGGCACCGAGGAATCCTGGAAGACCCTCGGCCCGATTCTCAAGTCCATCGCTGCGGTCGCCGAAGGTGAGCCGTGCGTTACGCATATCGGCGAGAACGGCGCCGGCCACTTCGTCAAGATGGTCCACAACGGCATCGAATACGCGGATATGCAGCTTATCGCGGAAAGCTACGATCTCATGCACCGCGGGCTTGGCATGGACGCCGCCGAGATCGGTGACGTGTTCGAAGAGTGGAACAAGACCGAGCTGAATTCGTATCTGATTGAAATCACCGCTGAAGTGCTGCATCAGGTGGACGCCAAGACCGGCAAGGCGCTGGTGGACGTGATTGTTGACCATGCGGGCATGAAGGGCACCGGCACGTGGACCGTGCAGACCGCGCTGTCGCTGGCGATTCCGGTGACCGGCATCGCCGAAGCGGTGTTCGCGCGCGGGCTGTCCGGCATGACCGAGCAGCGTGCCGAAGCGCAGAAGCAGCATCTTGCCGGCCCTGAGCAGAAGCTTGATGTCGCGCCGGCTGAGCGTGCCGCGTTCATCGAGGATATCCGCCACGCGCTGTACGCCTCGAAGATTGTCGCCTACGCGCAGGGCTTCGATGAGATTCAGGCCGGTGCCAAGGAGTATGGCTGGAATATCGATCTTGCCGCGGTGGCGCGCATCTGGCGTGGCGGCTGCATCATTCGCGCGCAGTTCCTGAACCGCGTGGCCGAGGCCTTCGAATCCGGCGAGGCGAACGTGTCGCTGCTGTTCGCCTCGTATTTCAAGGATGCGATCGCCAAGGCGCAGGATTCCTGGCGTCGCGTGGTCGCCCAGGCTGCGCTGAACGGCATGCCGACCCCGGCGTTCGCCAGCTCGCTGTCCTACTACGACGGCCTGCGCTCCGACCGCTTGCCCGCCGCCCTGATCCAGGGCCAGCGCGACTACTTCGGCGCCCACACCTACGGCCGCATCGACCAGCCCGGCGCTTTCCACACGTTGTGGGCCGAGCCGGGGCGTCCTGAAATCACCGCGTGATTTCAGGACGGTAGGCACGGCCCGGTGGGCCGTGCCTAGGGTTCGGCTGCGGCGCGCGGTAGTGCGCGCCGCAGTAAATATTGGGCCCGGCCGTAGGCCGGTCAAAAATTGCAGGGCCGAAGGCGAGCCGGGGCGTCCTGAAATCACCGCGTGATTTCAGGACGGTAGGCACGGCCCGGTGGGCCGTGCCTAGGGTTCGGCTGCGGCGCGCGGTAGTGCGCGCCGCAGTAAATATTGGGCCCGGCCGTAGGCCGGTCAAAAATTGCAGGGCCGAAGGCGAGCCGGGGCGTCCTGAAATCACCGCGTGATTTCGGAGCGATGGGGCGTGTTCCGGTGGGCCGTGCCTAAGGTTCGGCTGCAGCGCGCGTGGTAGTTACGCCGTATCGCGCCCTGCAGGACCAAGAGGCTCACTGCTTTTCCAAACTGGTTACGCTGACGAATCCCTCAGTGTAACCAGTTTGTGTAATTTGGCTGCTGTGGGGGTTGCGGCTACTCGGGACTTGCTGGTTTCTCACAAACTAGCTGCGCTCACCGGCCTCTCAGCGTAACCAGTTTGTGTAATCGGGTCGCCGTGGTGGGCATCCGGGAGTTCGTGCCGATTGGCCCCATCTGGCCGTAATCTCCCAGAATCCGCGGGAGTTTTTGCAGGTTTCCGGAATTCGTCGCTAAACTCCCGTACCGAACGCGGGAGTTTACGAAAATCCGGCATTCTCATGCATAATCTCCCAACAGGAACGTTGGAATTCCGCGATTCTCAAAAAACGGTCTCAAAGCCGTTCCCGGGAGAACTCCGCCGGATTTATGCTTCCGATGTAAACTCCCGGGATATCCGGGAGTTTACTGCCCACGTGGTGATTGGTAGCAATACTCCCGCACAGGTCTTGCCATATTCACCCGGCGATATCCCGTTCAGTTACTGGGGTGCTCGATGCCGAGGGGCCAATCTCGATAATCCTAAAATCTTTCAATCCCGCCCCCTCGCCGCGAGATTTTTACAGAAAAGTCTAAAAATCTCGCAGCAATCGCCATCTGGCGGAGTTTTTTAGATTCCGCGCTCATGCCGTCTCAATCACCTGTCCCAAAATCGTTGGAATTCCGCGGTTTTCGCGGAACCGATTACACAGGCGGCCATTCGGATTTCTCAATTTCTCTCGGAATCGGCCTTTCCCGCCGAGATTTTCAGACTGAAGTCTCAATAAATCGTAAATCGAGCCTTCTGAATCGAGTTTTTTTAGATTTCTCGCAAACTGGTTACACTCATCGCCCTCTCAGCGTAGCCAGTTTGTGAGAAAAATCGGAGCAGACTGGCGGCGGCAGGCCTGTTGCACACGCATCTGGCGCTTCACAGCTGCGCGGCGGCGTCGGGGGTGGTGAACCAGACAAGCTCGCCGGTGGCGTCCGCGAAGGATGACGGCCATGCCGGGTCGTTGCGCGTGGCGAATACGTGGGCCAGCGCGTCGGCCTTTCCGGCGCCGGCGGTCAGGAACCACATGCGTCGTGTTTGCGCGAGCAGCGGCGCGGTCATGCTCAGACGCAGCGGCGGCATCTTGGGGGAGTGGTTCACGCCGACGACCAGCCGGTCGGTGACGGACACCTCGGCATGCCCCGGGAACAGCGACGCGTAATGGCCATCCGGGCCCATACCCATCACGGCGATATCCATCACCGGCACAACACCCAGCTCACGGACCAGTTCTTGCTCGTACGCGCGCGCCGCCTCATCGAGCAGCGCATCGGTTGTTGTGTCGTCGGCAGCCGCGATACCCGCAGCATTTCGGGTATCCGCAGCCATTTCGTGGATATTGGACTCGGGGAGCCGCTCTTCGGCGACAAGCCGGTCGAGCAGCATGCGGCGGGCCTGCAGTGCGTTGCGGTCGTCGTCATCGGCGGCGACAAATCGTTCGTCCGCCCACCACAGGTGCACGCGCGTCCAGTCGATGGTGTCGGTCAACGGGTTGGACGCCATGTATTCCAACGCTTTGATGGTGTCCGAACCGCCGGTGAGCGCCACGTCCACGCGGGCGCGGGTCTTGCCGCCAGCGAGCCGTTCGCCGAGCAGGTCGGCGATAGTAAGCAGCAGACGTTGCGCCCCGGCTTGGGCGACCGCGTCTTTGGTCGGATATACCACGAGTGTGCGTTGGGCCATGATTCCTCCTGATTCCGCGTGCCCCATACCAACGGTTGCGTTCGGCGGGCATGTTTTCGATCTTCTTGCCAGCATAGTCGCAGCGCGGTAACCGGGCGGGTGACTGGATGCGTGACTGTCTGCGCGCGACTGTGTTTGTGTGGGGCTATCTGCGTGACTTGTCGTAGGGCCGACTGCGTGGTGGTCTGTGGGGACGTCTGTGTGGTCTATTGCGTGACTGGTTGCGTGACGTCTGTGCGACTGACTCTGCATGACCTATTGCGTGACTAGTTGCGTGATGTCTGTGACCGGTTGTGTATGACCTTCATGACTGGTCGCGGACGTCTGCGACTGGCTGTGTATGACCTTCATGACTGGTCGCGGACGTCTGCGACTGGCTGTGTATGACCTTCATGACCTATTGCGTGACCGGCTGCATGACGTCAGCGCGGCTCCGTACGACCTATTGCGCAGCCGCCTGCGTCGTGCAAAACTTCCTGATGCCCCTGCCAAGTCGAGCTCGTGAAATCAATCTCCAAATTCGGCCTGTCGCAACAACTTAAGCGGTTATGCTGGGAATGCGAAAATTGCGCACGCATCAACTTGACGATGCGTGGCCAGCGCCAGCACATCAAAGGAGAACCACATGCTGCCTGAACAGATCCATGGCATCACCTTCGCCCCCTTCGCCCGCCGCGGCGAACTCGCCACCGATGAAGCCCGCGAAAGCCTACGCGTCATGAAGGAACGCACCGGCGCCAACATGGTCGTGTTCGTGCCGCTCGGCGCCCAGGAACACCCGCAAAGCCAGCGCATCGACTACACCACGGACGCCACGATGTCCGACGCCGAACTCATTGACATGATGCGCTACGCCCGCAGCCTCGGCATGGCGGTCGGTCTCAAACCCACGGTCAACTGCACCGATGGCACTTGGCGCGCCTACATCAGCTTCTTCGACGAGGACGTGGTGTGCGAGCCGAAGTGGAGCGTATGGTTTGCACAGTATGAAGCGTTTCAGCGGCACTATGCGCAACTCGCTCAGCGGGAGGGTGTCGACCTGTTCATTCCCGGCTGCGAAATGGTGATGAGCGAGCATCGCGAACAGCAGTGGCGGCAGGTCATCGCCGCCGTGCGTGACTGCTACGACGGCCCGGTGAGCTACAACACCGACAAATACCAGGAGCACAACGTGCGCTGGTGGGACGCGTGCGACATGATCTCATCGAGCGGTTACTACCCGATTGAGGATTGGCCACGGCAGCTCGACCGCATCGAACAGGTTGTGAAGCGCTTCAGTAAGCCGTTCTTCTTCGCTGAAGCCGGCTGCATGTCCACCGCCGGATCGCAGCACATTCCCAACAGCTGGACGCTCGAAGGCCCGGTCGATCTGCAAGCACAGGCGGACTGGTATCGCAGTCTGTTCGACGCGATGGCCTCGCGCGACTGGATTCGCGGCTGCGTGCTGTGGAGCTGGCCGCCCGTCCTGTACAGCGCCGACGCTGCAGCCTCCGACCGCTATTACGAGTTCTACAACAAACCCGCCGAATCCGTGATTCGTGAGGCGTTCGCCCGCTGATTCGCGGTGGGTGCGTTGCGGGTGCGTCCTGATGATGACGTCACGGATGCGCCATGATGATGTGCGTCCTGATTACGTCCTGACGCGGCATGATGCTTGCATCCCGACACCGTCTGCGAGGCATCCCGATCGCATCCCAGAAGCATGAGCATCGCCCGCTCCCGCGTCCCGACGCCGGTCTCCCGACGCTGGCTCAACAACACGCAACGCCCGGCTGCGTGACGCCGATCAGGAAGCAATTCCCAATCGGCGCCACGCAACCGGGCGTCGCGTTAGTGTGAATGACCCGAATTACCCACTGGCCGAATCGCCGGATTCAGTATTCAAGTCCGGTATTCAAGCCCAGTATCTAGGCCAAAACCGCCACTCCGCTTGGCTCAGTGCCAGATCAAATCCCAGCCCTTGTTGATGACGTCCGCGTAAACCTCGTCGGGGTCCATGCGGCGCAGCTCCTCGGTCAGGCAGTCTTCGAGCGTACGCACCGGCACGCTGATCGGCTGCGGAGTCTGCCCGGGGACGCTGATAATCGACTGGTCCTCATGCGGGCGTTCCAGCGACAGCACGCCGCCGTCCTGACGGGTCAGATACACGCCGGTGACCGCCTCAGCATGCTCGTCGGCTTCGAAATCAACCGGCACGTTGAGCTTCAGCCGCAGCCACGCGCACAGCAGGTCCGCGGGCAGGAAGTCGTTCGGCGCGGTGACGCGAGCGCGCACAATCGGGATGTGCGGCGGCTGGTCGACCATGGAGGCGAGCATGGCACGCCACACGGTCAGACGCGTCCACGACAGGTCCACATCCTGGGCAGACCAGTTGCGACGGAGCCGTTCGATGGTGGCTTCCGGGTTGCTAGAACGCATCGCGTCGGTGATACGGCTCGACGCCATGGCGCCCAACAGGTCCTTCGACGGGTTGGATGGCGGATTCGTCGGCCACCAGGCCACGACCGGAGCATCCGGCACGAGCAGCGGGATGACCAGCGTGTCAAGATGGTCGACCAGCCCGTTGCGCGGACGGAGCACAATCACTTCGCCGGCGCCGGCGTCCGCACCGAATCGCACTTGCGCGTCGAGATTGGATTCCTCGGCCGCATTCTCGCCTTCGGCCTTCGCCGCGCCGGAAGCGATGGTGGCATGCGTGTTCGGCACAATCGCAATCACGCGGCAAGGATGCTCGCGGCTTGCCGCATTTGCGACTTCCAGCGAGTTCTCAAGTTCGGCATCGTCGGTACGAATCAGCAGCGTGAGCACGCGCCCGGTCGCCGACTCGCCGCGCTCCTCATGCAGCTCGTCGATTTTCGCGGAGATTTCGCGGGTTCGTGTATTAGGCAGGTCGATAATCATGGCATCCTCCAATGGCGGCCGTCACGGGCCAGCATCTCGTCGGCTTCCGTCGGACCCCACGTGCCGGAGCGGTAGGGCTGCGGCTGGCCGAGCGTCGACCAGAACTGTTCGATCGGGTCGAGGATCTTCCAGCTCAGATCCACTTCCTCGGTGGTCGGGAACAGCGGCGGATCGCCGAGCAACACGTCAAGAATCAGGCGTTCGTAGGCTTCCGGGGAGCTTTCGGTGAAGGAACGGCCGTAGCTGAAGTCCATGGACACGTCACGCACTTCCATCGCGGAGCCGCCGGGGACTTTCGCGCCGAACCGCATGGTCACGCCCTCGTCCGGCTGCACGCGAATCACGACCGCATTGCTGCCGAGTTCGCGGACCGCGGTCTGCTCGAACGGCAGGTGCGGGGCGCGCTTGAACACGACGGCGATTTCGGTGACGCGCTTGCCCAGACGTTTGCCGGTGCGCAGATAGAACGGGACGCCAGCCCAGCGGCGGGTGTCCACGTCGAGGCGAATCGCTGCATACGTTTCGGTGGTGCTTGACTTGTCGATGCCTTTTTCGTCCAGATAACCGACAACTTCGTGCGAACCCTGCCAGCCGCGGGCGTACTGGCCGCGTGCGGTGTGGGCGCGCAAGTCCTTCGGCAGGCGGACGGCGGACAGCACCTTGGTTTTCTCTGCCGTCAGATCCTGCGCGGAGAAGCTGACCGGCTCCTCCATCGCGGTGAGCGCCATGAGTTGCAGCAGATGGTTTTGGATGACATCACGCGCGGCGCCGATGCCGTCGTAATAGCCGGCGCGACCGCCGATGCCGATATCCTCGGCCATCGTAATCTGTACGTGGTCTACATAGTTGGAGTTCCAGATCGGCTCGTACATCTCGTTCGCGAATCGCAGCGCGAGAATGTTCTGCACGGTTTCCTTGCCGAGATAATGGTCGATGCGGAACACCGAGCTCGGGTCGAAGACCTCGGACACCACGCGGTCAAGCTCGCGGGCGCTTTCCAGGTCATGGCCGAACGGCTTCTCAATGATCACGCGACGCCATGCGCCTTCGGTGGAGCGTGACAGGCCGGATGCGGCGAGCTGCTTGGATACCAGCGGGAACGCGCGCGGCGGCACCGACATGTAGAAGGCGTGATTGCCTTGCGTGCCGCGGTCGCGGTCAAGTTCCTGCACGGTGTTGCTCAGCCGTTCGAATGCCGCGGGGTCGTCGAAGGTGCCTTGTACGAAGCGGATGCCCTTGGCGAGGTTCTCCCACGTGGATTCCTTGAACGGGGTGCGGCAGCGGGCCTTGACTGCCTTCTTGACGAATTCGATGAAATGTTCGTTGGTCCAGTCGCGGCGGGCGAAGCCTGTCAGACCGAAGCTCGGCGGCAACAGACCGCGGTTCGCCAGGTCGTAGACGGCTGGCAGGAGCTTCTTCTGAGCCAAATCACCGGTCACGCCGAAAATCACCAGACTGCACGGGCCGGCGATGCGCGGAAGACGCAGGTCGCGCGGGTCGCGCAGCGGGTTGGTCCAGATTGGTGTGTTACTCATAGTGGCAATCATACGTGTGGGGGAGGTGTTTGGTTCCGGGCCGTCCGCGCTGCGGTGCGGATTTCACGACTGGCGTATCGCGGTGGGCGCCCTGTTTTGGCTTGCTGTTTGCCCGGTATCTTCCTGCCGTGCGACTGCCCGGTCGCACGGGAGCGTGGTGTCCTAGCAATCGGATCGTTGTTCGTCGAGTATCTTCCCGTCGTGCGACTGACGTGTCGCATGGCTGTCAGATGTCGGCCGGTTTCGGTTCTGTCGCTGAGCTATCTCAGCGTTGTGTGATTCCCCGGTTGCAAATCGGCCAGATACCGATGGCTATCGGCGGTGGGGAGGTGCTATCTCTCCGCCGTGCGACTGCCCGGTCGCACGGGAGCGTGGTGTCCTAGCAATCGGATCGTTG
>NZ_JBJEIH010000078.1:6660-12412 GCF_051876855.1 Bifidobacterium sp. | reverse complement strand
TTCGTCGAGTATCTTCCCGTCGTGCGACTGACGTGTCGCATGGCTGGCTAGATGCTTCCGGATTCTGGTTCTGCGGCCGGGTTATCTTCCCGTCGTGCGACTGGGAGAGTACACGGCAGAAAGATGCCGGCCGGTTCCGGTTCCGCCGCAGCGTTATCTCTCCGCCGTGTGACTGTTTGGTCGCATGGTTGTCAAGTATCGGCGGGTTTTGGTTCTGTTACCGGGCTATCTTCCCGCCGTGCGACTGCTCGGTCGCATCCCGGCCGGGTATCGATGGTTATCTGCCGGTGGGATTGGGATATCTCTCTGCTGTGCGACTGCCCGATCGCAGGGCGGCCAGATATCACCGGGTCACGGCTGTGCCATCAGGCTATCTGCCCGTCGTGTGACTGCCACGTCGCACAACGGCCGGGTATCGTCCGCCATCCGCTCGCCGCCGTCCGTCGTCCGCCATTCGTCTCCCGTCGGGCGTGTCTGCCGCCCGTCGAATGTCGCAACCGTGCCCGACGATCGGAGTATGGAGACTCATCATCGCATCGCGGTGCTGTGTGCGCTGCCGCAGGAAGCTGAACCCATCATCGAAGCCTTACACGGAATCGAGCGCAGCAGCCGGTACGGCACTGATCTGGTCACCGGGCAGCTTGGCGAGGCGTCCGTCGTCGTGTGCGTGGGCGGTATGGGGAAGGTCGCCGCAGGTGCCGCCGCCCAAATGCTGATCTGCGAATATCATCCGGATGCCCTGATATTCAGCGGTATTGCTGGCAGTCTCAATCCGCTGCTGGAGGTCGGGGATATCGTGGTCGGCGGTTCGCTGGTGTATCTGGAGACCAACAACGACATCATCGCCGAATGCGACCCCTTCCTGCACACGTATGCGTCCGATGACCGTCTTTCTGCGCTCGCCTGCCAGGTGCTGGACGAGCAGGGGTATCGTCGCGTGCCGTCGTTGGCTGAGATGGACGGTGCTGCCACTGCCACCGCCGATAACACCGCCATTGACAACGATTCCAACCGCCGGTACACGCTCGGCACAATCGCGACCAGTGACCAGTTCAACACCGATCCCGACGTGCTCGAGCACACCCGCCGCGTCTGGCATGGCGACTGCGAGGAGATGGAAGGCGCGGCCGCCGCGCACGTGTGCGCCAAGAACCGCGTGCCTTTCCTGGCCGTGCGGGCGATGAGCAACCGTTGCGGTGAGGCGTACGAAGACCTCAACCGTCACCAGTCGGACATGACCCTCGCCGCCCAAAACGCCGGGGCTGCGGTCCGGGCGGTCCTATCAGCCTTACCTGTGGTGCAAATCCGCCACGAATAGTCCGGATTCCCCACAAAATCGTCGGGAATCTACCGCACACCACCACCCATACGGCGGTCACTGCGGGAAGCGCAGAATCTGATAGGCAAACACGCAGGCGGTGCCGTAGGACGGGGTGATGGTGACGATACGGGCGGTGTCGTTGCCGTCCGAGTCGATGCTCAACGTTGTTTGTTCCACCCGCTTGTCATCGCACCGTACGGTACCGCGTTTCGCGGTGCTACCGATTTCGTAATCAGCCGTCAGATTTCCCGTGCCGATGCAGTACACCGTCAGCTGATAGGTTCCCGCCTCGATTTGGAGGTTCTCCACGTTGTGCGCGACATTGAGCTGCCGCAATCCGTATGTTCCGGTGGAATAGCTGGGCGATGGGCCGAATTGCGTGACAAGCTCCGCGCCTGCGGACACGCCGTCACCGTTTTCGATTGCCAGCTCGGCGGCGTTGAGAGATTCCTCGATTTGCCGCGTATATGATGCCGGAAGCTCCGGAGCTGATGCGCGTTTGCCGCCGGCGCTGCCTTCGGACGCGCCGCTCGCTGAGGCAGATGGGCTTGTCGAGGCTGAGGATCTTGCCTCCGAGGAAATCTGCTCTTTCGAGACAAGTGCGCTCTGCCCGCCACGCTCGCCATGTCCGCCGATGATACCCGTCAGCGCGACTGTCGCCGCGATAATCATTGCCGCGACGACTACCGCCGCCAAAGCCGCACGAATCGCTCTGTTGCGGTTGTTGCTGTGCTTGTCGTCCATCTTCGACCCCCACTCCGTGCTTCGGTCGTTGCGATAATCATCGGTGATTGTCGCTGTGAACATACCGTGGTTGTCACGATAGTCCCCCACGGCGTCAGTCGCAAGACCGCCGCGCCTTATGCCGTGCCTGACGCGTGGTGTGCATCCACTGCAAAGGAGAGGGACAGTCAGTGTCGGATTGCCCAATACCCGCTCTTGCGCGAACCGACTCGTTCGAGTACTCCGTGTTCGGTGAGACTCTTGATGTGACGGGCGATTGTCGGGCGGGACACTCCCAGTGTTTTCGCCAGCTCTGTGGTTGTGATGTACTGGTCTTTCGAAATGAGATCCATGATGATTTTGTCGGTGTCATTCGCCAGACTTTTCGAATCGCTCGGTATCGTTCTGTTCGCTTCGACGTGTTTCCTCGTGAATGTGAATGTGAAACCGAACTCGTCATTTCGGTATGAATATTCGACGCCGTTTTCGGCACATTCTTTGAATGTGCGGTCAAAACCGGTGCCGAATGCATCAATCATGCCATTCTTGAAAAGCACGGAGGCGATTAGAGGATTGCGGATTTTGCTACCGATTCGGCCGCTGGCAAAGTCGCGTGGTTCGGTGCCATGCAGCAGCCCACCGGGATTGTAGATGGTGACACGTGATCGTGTGATGGTGATTGCGTTGCTGTCGCCCTTCTGGTATCGGCAATGTGCGAATGAATTGACGATGATTTCTCGGATGGCGCGGATGGGAATCTCTGGCATTTCTGTTCTGTGTAGTCCGTCGATACGTGCGCTGTAACGGATGTTGTTTTCAATGTATCGCATTCCTTCTTGGATACATTCAAGAATGTTGCCGCGATACTGTTTCAAATCAGCAAACTCTCTTCTGTCGTCGGTAGGATACATGACTTCTTTGAGCAATACGGGACCATCGTTCCCGAATAAGTAATGGCCGGCGTTGTTGAGCTGCCCGTCATCCGTGATGAGATTCAGCTTGTTCAACGCCTCGGACGCGTTGTTGAATATATAGTGCATGCGTCCTGCATCGTTTGCGGCGCGGATGTATTGGATTAGCAGATCCTCGTTCACGGTGTCAATACTGAAGCCAGACGGTTGCTCTTCCCATTTCGAGTACGTCGTGTCTTTTGACTCAAAGAACCGCAGGAGCTGGTTGGAGTCCATGTATGTGTCTGCATCATCGACGCGTGTGTAATATCTGCCGTACGCGGAATATGGAGTGTCCATGCCCTCGGCTTGCACTGCGATGACGGCTTTATCGTTGACGTTGTGGATTTCAATATTGATTTCGGGGAGTGGCTTGAGATTGGTTCTGATTTCATGGGAAATATCGGCGGTTGTCTTTTTCCCGACATCTTGGCCAACAATACTTCCGTCATCCTTTACGCCGAAATACACAATCCCTCTGCCATGCTTGTTCAACATCGCGCACAGGGAGATGATGCCTTCTTTGAGTTGTGAAGTGGTCTTTTTGAATTCGACGGTTTCGCTTTCGCGTGAGAACATAACCATCCTTGCCGCGTTTTGTATCATTTATTGTATCATTTATTGTATCATTTATTGTATCAACGCAGTTGTGGAAGCAGTCTGATACGTGGCAAATCGGGGACAATCCTTGCGGGGGAATTTGCTGTATGCGCGGCGAATCTGCACCACATGCGAACTCTAAGAAAAGTGCCCCCCGTGGGGCTCGACACGAGCAGGCATAAACGTTGCAATCATGCGTATCTGCCTTCTTGAATGATTGATTGTGACCTTTATTGTAACCCATCTAGGGGATAGAAGCGGGTCTCCATGGGTATTGCGTTACTTGGCGTGCAGGTCGGGCCATGGCTGTGGCAAGAGTTCATCAAGGGTGACACCCAGCACTTGCGCTACGGCCATGATTGTCTTCAACGTGGGATTGGCTGGGGTGTCCTTGCCTATCTTGCCCCATTCCATTCGCTGGTATTGGTATCTCGACAGGCCTGCGTCATAGGCCACGCGCTCTTGGGTGAGGCCGCGCTCGACGCGGAGGCGCTGGAGGTTGACGCCCAGCTCCTTGGCGTACCTCGCCCATTCCTTCGAATCGTTTTTAACGTTCACGCGCCAAAAATATGTGGCGTTCGCATCTCACTAGGCCACAAAGTTGTGGCTTTCGCTATACTGTAGTATTGAATTCGCATGATATGGAAGCGCGACCGTCTCCCATGCCCCCGCAGGATAAGGAGCTTCGGCCTGACGGCCTCCGCGCCGTTACATCCATGTCGATGGGCGAATCGACGTGTCAGCGCATAAGGACATAGGGAAGAGCAATGACGAAGCCATCAGAGGAAGTGGAAACCATGGATGACGTCACCCCAGAGGAGAGCAAGCCCAAGGGTATTAAGCCCGCCAACCTCACCGCCATCATCATCGCCGTCATCGTCGTAGTGCTGGCGGGTATTGGCGGCGGCTACGCCTACTGGACGCACCACGAGGCCAACGCCTACCATGAGGCGGTCACGCAGGCCGAGAACGCCGACGGGAATCTTACGAAGGCCATTAAAGAGGCCACAGCGACCGAGTATAAGGCGGATCAGCTCAAGGAGCCGAAGCTGCTGGGCAAGCTCGACGACGCCGTCAGGAAGGCGGAGGCGCTCAAGGGCGTCCCCGAGGACCAGCCGGGCGAGTGGCTGGCGTGGCAGCTCGCTTCCGCGAAGCAGGCCAATGTCACGGACGCGGACGAGGCCAATACCCAAGCGAGGGCGCTCAAGGCCGCGCTCAAGGCCGTCAAAGACAGCAAGCTGGCGAAGGAGCTGGACACCGCCAAGGCGCAGCTCAAGCAGGGTATTGACAGCGCTGGCGAGACCCTCAAGGACACGGAGGGGAAGGTGGCGGACAACGCCACCCGTGACAGCCTCACGAAGGCCATCGACGAGGCGAACAAGACCATCGGCAAGAAGGATGTGACCGACCCGAAGGCTTACACCGGCCAGCAGGCGAAGCTCGACGCCGCCGTCAAGCAGGTGAACGACTCCAAGGCCGCGAAGGAGAAGGCCGACGCCGAGGCCGCAGCCAAAGCCAAGGCGGAAGCCGAAGCGCAGGCGCAGGCCGCCGCCCAAGCAGCCGCCGCAGCCGCGCAGTCGCAGCGCTCCTACTCCAAGTCCTCCACCCGCGGGTATTCCTCCGGCAAGTCCTACACCGCCCCGAAGAAGTCCAGCAGCGGGTATTCCGCCCCGCAGCGGTCCTACACCGCCCCGAAGCAGTCCGCGCCCGCACCGAGCAACAACGGCGGCGGCTCCAGCAACGGCGGCGCACCTCTGCCTAAGGTCTATGGTTGCTCACCATCGTGCGTGCCAGACTACTCCCCCATCGTTCGTTAAGCCCATCCGCTTTCCTCTTCTCTGATAAGCCTCACCTTCCCATCGAAGGTAAGGCTTTTTCATAAGTAAATATGCGAAAAAGTGCCCCCGTCGCCAGAATTGGCTTCTGGCGATGAGGTGCTTAGTAGTCATCCCGCTGGTGCTGTCACACCTGCGGGATGGAGGGCGGTCACATGTGTTGCACGATCGCGAGAAGCAGAACGACTGCCGCTGTAATCAGTGTCAGCGTATTTACTGAGTAGTTGCCGGTACTCACCTCCTTAGTGACCCGCTCCTGTTCGCTCAGGGGCGGGCCTTCATTTTACCATTTTCGATTTTGAGAGTTTGCTGGGAATATCTTC
>NZ_JBJEIH010000078.1:0-6560 GCF_051876855.1 Bifidobacterium sp. | reverse complement strand
GTCATGTCTGCTTCTTGATTGCCTGTTTGACGGCGAGCAGGCCGCTCGTGCGGCCTTGCTTATGTAGTCAAGATTCAAGGAGCGTTATGCAGTTGAAGAAGCATAATTCTAAGACTCCGCCCGAGCGCAAGCCGAAGTGGTTGAGGAAGGGTATTGCCCTTCTTGCGGCTGTGGCGACTCTCGCCACGGGCGGCGTGGTGGCTTCCACAGCGTATGCCGGCGGTGGTAGCGGCAGTCAGTTCGCCGGTGAAGGCGGAACCCCAAGTAGAAGCCGTGATGTTTGGTGGACATACAAGGATCAGGCGCTTTCCAACCCGAATGACGTGACCTCAGGCTCATTCGGGTCTGCCGCAGTTGATAGTTCGGTCTACGCAGCCTTCGCCGCATCGGGTATTGGGATCGATAACGAAGGACCAGCCAAGATCACGGCGGCTCGTACACAGGCTTATAACGAGTGCGTGAGTGGCTTCCATGCCCGTCATCCCGGTGAGGGTGATGGTGATTGCCGTGTGGTTGCGGTCGGTGCCATGCTTGGTGACGGTGTATATCACGGCACTTCTTGGGAGGAGGCCAAGGCGTCCCACTGGGTCTCGCTTTGGAATGAATACATCAAGCCCACTTGGTTTCAGTACGCAGGAACGCGTTCATATAAGGTTGACAACCCATTCGAAGACGAACCAAGCCTGTCCGTCCAGAGAATGATGGAAGAGAGGGTGTGCAAAAACGCGAATTATTGCCCGGCAGACGACAATAAAGCCGTTAATAGCCAGCTGAGCATCGTGGTGATTGTTCTGGACAAGTACCAGCCTGCCCAGCCGATTCAGAAGTTCACCCCCACCATCTCCACCAGTGCCCCTCACGTCATTCAGGAGGGTCAGTCCATCACTGATAATGTGACGGTCGGCGTGAAGCAGGGTGACTCGTGGCCTAAGGATGAGCACGGCAATAACGTGAGCATCACGGCGAAGGGGTATTACTTCACCGGCCCGAAGGACTTGATCCTCAATCACCGCCCATACGCGGGTGATAAGACCGATGCCGCCTTCCAGACTTACATCAACCAGATTAAGTCGGCTGGAGGCGTGCAGCTGGGCGGTGTGGTGACGAAGACATTCAACTCACCGGGTCAGCAGACGGTGTCTCTCGATCCTCAGAAGGCTCCCGCGAACACGTGGGGCACGTGGGTGTGGTTCATCAATAAGAACGCGATTCGCAAGCCGTATGTGGTTTCGGCTTGAATAAGGTCCTTCCTCCCATGGTCGGTCGGTCAGTGTTCTCTGATTGATAAGTCCCCTCCGCAAGACGTCTAAGGACATTCGGGAGGGGTCGGCGCAATGGGGCGCCGATATGCGCATCGGTTATAGGTCGGCTTGCCTGCGGGTATTGTCGAGCAGTTCGAAGATGCGTTCGGGGTGGGTCACGTACTGTTCGTACCATTGGCCGGGCCTGATCTTCATGACGTCGCTGCCGAGGTCGGCGCGGTTGTCGGCGAGTTGCTCGTCGGTCTGATCGTCGGGCCGGGCCTTGTCCAGAAACTTGTTCCATGCCGTGTCCAGCGGGTTCGCGGCGTCCTTGGCCCTGTGGCTGTAGGTGACCATGCGCCGGCCCTTGAGGGCCTGCTCGGTTTCGTGGGTGATCCTGAGCAGCCGCAGCGTGGAGTTGTTGACCGGATAGTCCCCGATGATCTCGCCGGTGAGGGCGTCGGCGACCATCAGGGTATTGGCGTCGGGCCATATGACCTTGCCGCCCTTGGGAAGGGCGAACCAGAAGCGGCTGGCTTTGGGGTCGTTGGCGATCTGCGCAAGCATGCCGAAATAGGTCATGGAGCCGTTGCGCCCGTGCTTGCCTTGGCCGTTGAGCAGCTCGAAGGCGGCGTGTTCGGCGGTGTCCTTGCAGACGTATTCGGCCAATGCCTCACCGGCTGTGGCGGTGTCGGACACCAGCCGGAGGTTGAAGCCGCCGTGGTTCATGTCGCAGTCGAAACCGTCCTTGGCAAGGCTTGCGGCCCACCTGCCGAACAGTCGCCGCCCGAGCCTGACGTACTCCTCCACCGTGGGTATTCGCGCCAGCAGGACTATCGCGTGCAGGTGAATGTGGTGCCCGTTGACCGGGTTCCATGTGTTCTCGATGGTGTTGACCCACCCGGCGATGCCATGGCGGTCGCGATCCCCGATGAAGCGCCTGCCCCCACGATATGGAGTGCCGTTGGTCAGGGCCGATCTGGCATGGCTCACCGCGTCAATGAGGTCGGCGGGCGTATCGTCGAGCGAGTGCCTGACCGTGAGCGTGAGGAACAGGGCACAGCGGCGTGACGTCCGCCCGTCGGCATTCGTGTATGGGGCATTGAGCCACCAGTCGAGGCCATCAGCGAGTTGCAGGGCGCGTTGTCTGGCGATCACCCCGGCGCATCGGGCGCAGTTGCGCGATCCGCACGAGCACAGGCCCCCGATCGACACCCCAATGCTGCCGTCGCTCCTTATGTAGGTCTTGACATGGGCGTTGCCATCGGCATGGTCGGACGGGGGAAGCACGCTTCTGCCGCATGCCCTGACCGATCTGAGGGAACTGGTGCGCCAGCCCATGACGCGCATGCGCCATGTCAGCTCCTCGGGGCTGCTGTACGCTTTGTCCTCATATTTACCGAGAAGCTCGCCGGCGGTGCCGGCTCGCGCCATGCCACGGCCGTGGTCCGGCCCGTCTGTCTTCCTCGCCGCGCTCGGTCGCCCGCCGTGCCTTCCCGCGTCCGCCGACATGGCTGCCACGCGCTTGTCTGCGGCTGTTTTCCGGGTGCTACGGGAACGCCCCGGGGCCTGCCGCTCCGGGGCGCTGTGGGGCCGTTCTGTGGCGATCATCGGGGTGCCACCCCGTAGTCCTTGAGCGCGTCGCAGTAAGCCCTCACCACGGCGGGGTCGATGGCACCCTCGACGGTGATGAGGTTGACGAACGCTTGGTCGCGGGTGTTGGACTGGTCGAACCACAGGCCGAAGCGGCGGTCGGTGTGGGGCAGCACCTGCTCAACGATATGGGAGAACTCGCTGGTCGTGCGCAGGAAGTCGGGTCGTATCGCGATGCGCAGACGGCCCGCACGGTTGGCCTCGATATGGTCGAAGTCCCACATGAGGTCCGGGGTGAGATCCTCGGGCAGCATGCGCTGGTAATCGGGCCATATCAGGGTATTGATGCCTTGAGCCAATGGCCGGGCGACGTTCGCCACCGCCGGTGTGAGCACCCGGTTGTAGATGTCCACGAGCCGTGAGGCACGTTGCGCATGCTTGCGGCCGCTCTTGCTCAGGTACGTAAGCAACATGTCCCGCGTCATGAGGGCGTCCGTCACGGCGGCGGGCATCGGGGACTCGTAGACTGTGAGCCACCGGCCGGGCGCGAGGCCCACGGAGGCAAGGGTCGAGGAAGCGGGCTGAGACTGCTGGAAGTTGTCGAAATTATCCATGACGCTCACTCCTCGCCCATCTCGATGAAGTCATCGGCCGCGCCATCGGCGGCCCCGCCTTGGGTATTGGCGTCGGCGAACTCCAGGTCGTCCGCGCGGAACGATTCCCAGTGAGTGCCGTTGCTCAGCGTGCCCGTTGAGAAGGTCGGATTGACGGGGCGAGCCTTGACGCCGAGGCCGACATGCTTGCGCCAATCGCCGTCCGGCACCTTGTATGTGAAGGTCTGCATGTGCTTGGCACCGTTGCGGCCGGTGACGTTCTCCATCACCTCGACCTTGAACACCTGACGCCCGTCGATGGTCTTCTCGGGAACGTCCTTGCCATCGTCGTCGCGCCGGGTGGACTCGTTGACATTGCCGGTCAGCAGCACCGATTCGATCAAAGCTTTAACAGTTGTCATAACATCTCCTTAGATCGGAATTTATTCGCAGAGGTTCAGGGACTCGCGTTGGTCGACGGCGGGGGCGTTGAACGGTCGCTGGAAGAACGCCAGCACCGACCTCTTATCGATGAGCTTCTTCCGCCTGCCGATCCGGTACACGACGAGATCGCCGTCGGCCACAAGCTGGTCGATGAACGAACGCGAAGACTTCAACGCCTCCATGACCTCGTTGTAGGTCATGGTCTCGGGGATCTCCGTCACCGCCTGCCGCCGTGCCGCCATCGTCGTCACCTCCTCGATTCCTCGAATCCTGCAATTACTTGGTTGGCTTGAACCAACTGATCCACACAATACGGGGCCTACCCCTTGTATCTCGTTTTTTATGGGTATTCCCCAACTTTGTGGTATCGTGGTGAGTGACGTGCTAACGGAAAGGAGCCGATATGCGGCAAGCACCCAATCGGAAGCTGGAGGCGTTCGGAAAGCGCATGCAGAACCTGCGCAGGAACGAGGAGGATACGCCGGGCCACGAGGCGATGAGCCGCAGGGTATTCGTCGAACGGGCCGGGGAACTGGGCTACAACGTCAGCGTCGATTGGATCACCGCCATCGAGCTGGGGCAGCGGAAGGACGTCACGCTGTCCGATGTGGTGATCCTCTCGAAGGTGCTGGACTTGCAGCCGATCCGCGTGCTATGCGATCTGAGCAGGCCCTTCAACGAGGCCGATCTGCCCGCGTTCAGGGGACTGTCCAACATCGAGGTGGTCGGCGACTTCTACTGTCTGGGAGACGGCATCGAAACCTACGCGCTGCTGGGGCCGGACGTGCTCGCCGCCCGCAAGCTCGAACTGGCACTCAAGACCTACGAGGACTCCCTCTACAAGCTCGAGAGCTACTCCCCGCCGGACAAGCCCATCGAGCTGGTCGGCGACGAGGACGACGAGGAGCACCAAAGGCTGCTCAGGCAGGCGTTCCCGACCATGCTGCACCGGGAGGCCAACCGCGAACAGCTCGACGTCATCGACGGGTTCGTGCAGATGGTCAAGCCATGGCGCGATGCCGTCAAGGCCAGCGGGGTGCGCTTCGACGGCACCATCATGAACAAATACCGGGTATTGCGCGACGACCAGTTCGCAAAGTTCCTCGTGGAGGTTCAGAAAAGAAACATATTCGACAGGAAGCTCTACGCGCAGCCCATCGTCACCGAAGCTCCCGAAGCTCACGGCGAAGGGACTCCAGACGCCGCTTGACCTGTTCGAGCTGCTCCTCGGTGGCGGCGATCTCGGCCTCGACCACCTCCGGGGTGCGCACGGCCGGGAGCATGCGATCGGCTAGGGCATTCGCCACCCGCGCGGTGTGTTCGTCTACCGCCCTTTGGTAATGCCTGATGGCGACGTCGGTGGAGGTGTGTCCGAGCTGGTTCATGGCCTCGCGCAAGGTGCCGCCGGCAAGGATTAGCAACGTGGCATGAGAGGCCCTGAGCGTATGGAATACGATGTCGGGGCGGCCCGCCGCCTTCTTTGCGACGTCGAAGTGTTTGCGCAGCGTGTTCTGTGAGAGTACCGTCACCTTCCGGGGTTTGAACAGCATGGCGTCCCTGCCGGGATCGCAGTACTTTGCGATATGCTCGCGGATCAGGGGAATCAGCCCATCGGGTATTATCACGTTGCGCGTCGAGGAAGCGGTTTTCGTGGAAGACAGCCGGGTCGCCCCGCGATCATTCTCCCCGCGGCTTACGCTGTGCCTCACATGCAGCGTCTTGTTCCTGAAATCGATGTCCCCAACCCGCAACGCGCACACCTCGCCGATGCGCAGACCGCCCGCCAGCGCCGACAGATACACCGACAGCCGCGTGTAGCCGGGCATGTTCTCATACAACGCCCGCAGCTCCTCCGGAGTGATCGGCGGCACCTTGTCGCGGCCCGAATCAGGCAGAGGCGGTATCGGAAAGATGAAGGGATTGTCCGGCCTCAACGCGGGCGAGCCGTCCAAGCGTTCAGTCGAGGCGCACCGCATGACCGCCTTGAACCGCTGGCATGCGCGATGGAAGGCGTGCGGCCCCTCGGGGTGCGGTTTCTCGTACCATTTGCGAATGTCCTGCGGGGTGATCTGCTGCACCGCCATGTCCTTGAAGTCATCGAGGAAATGCGACACGTCCGCGCGTATGTTGCGCATCGAGGAGCCGGACAGCCGCGCGCCCGTCTTCGTGCGGTAGTTGGCGATCCACTCCTCCACATAATCCCCGAACAGCACCCGGCTGTCATCGAGCATCTGCTCGCGCTGCTTCGGCGATAACCATGGCGTGTGCGTGCTCAGGCACTGGTTGAGATACTTCTCCTCGGTGCGCAGCCACATGATCGCCTGATCCTCCTCGGAGGGCCTGAACGACTTCTGTATCCTGTGGCGCGGATTGTTCGGATCGGGGTAACGGGCGACCAACGACGTGACCACGCCGTTCCCGTTCGCGCGTCTGGTGATGTTGCCGAAGTCCCTCCGATTTTTCGTCATATGCCTCATGATAAAACTCCCCAGCAAAAAATTGTGACCTAACTTGTGACCTAACTGCCGTGAAACAAGGGCCTCGACGGGTATTCAGGAAGATGCGGCCAACCCGTCGAACCATGTCGGGCAGACCTTGGAACGCCAATGTTCCCAAGGGTTTTGCTAGGAATTAATGCGGAGACGAAAAAAGGTACCGCCAAACGACGGTACCCTGCTCGTGCCCCCCG
>NZ_JBJEIH010000077.1:0-7779 GCF_051876855.1 Bifidobacterium sp. | reverse complement strand
ACGACGAACTGGCATCGTTCACCATCGAACTGTTCGCGAATATCGAGCACCATTGTCCAAACGGCGGCGATTTCTCCATTCGGTACCGGATCGAGCATGGCCAACTGGTCATAGTACAGACGAACACGGCTGGCGGGAATGGCAGAGACACACGCTCCGGCAGGGGGCTGGCATTGCACCGTCGCATTATCGAGTCGATGGGCGGGAAATTGACATACGCAACGGACGAAGATGTCTGGATGTTGCGTGCCACTTTCGTACTTTCTCCCCACTGATGTATCTCGTTCCTGGCGCTGGACCGCGCAACTCGCGTCGAATCAATCGCGCGCCTGTCATTGAACAATGACAGAACATGGATTTGCCTGTTGCTCATCGGTACCGTTCCAGCCAGTAATCAAAACTGGCGGAGGAGAAACCGATGCAACGATGGATGAACATCGTCATAGTGCTGTTGTTGACGCTGATGAGCGTGGCGACCGCGATGCTTTCATTATCAACGCTAAGCGACCGGTATTCCCGGATAATCAGCGATTACCCGCAGCAGAGCCGATCCGTATTCCTCACGGACATTGCGCAAGAGAACAGTGATTCCGCTCTCGACCTGCTCAAAACCAAGGTCGCCGGCGCCCATGGGGTCATTATTCGCGCGGACAGCAAGCTCGCCGACAATGATGAGGGAGCAGCTTGCGGGTATCTCATCGGTGTCTTCGGGGATATCCAAAGGCACCCCGATGATGTGCGGCTCACCGCTTTCGGGAGCACCGTGCTCGATGCAACGACACTGTCGAAGCTCCTTCGTGCTGAACAGCATGCAACGTTGGGGCTGGACCAGAATCGCGCCGATAGGATCGCCGACCTGCCCAACGTGCGATACGGAACCAGCGTGACCGTCATGCAACTGGACAGACTCACGGAACGCTCCGGCACAGTGAACGGAGAATACCGGATTATAGGACTATCGCAATCACAATATGATGCGCTCGTCTCCAGTCTGAGTGCGGCGACAGGAATCAGCACCGAACGTCTGCAACAGCCCCTTCACGGCTCCGATACCACCGATAATCTCCAACGTACCATCGCCGAATGCCTCCTCGCTGCCGCCACCATACTGCTCACCGTCATCCTGGTTCTCGGCGCCTACCAACAATTCAGTACACTGGGAATCCACATCATGCTGGGCTGGTCTCGCATCGGATACGCCTGGATGGAATACCAGCCAATGCTGCTATGGTCACTGGTCACGCTGCCGATTATCGCCGCATGCGTGTTCTGGGGTGTCACATCGTTCCCTATTTCAGGGCAGCTGACCGCATACTGCCTGACACGCGGCATTGTCGTATGCGCACTTGCCCTTCTCGCAGCCTGCCTCGGATCATGCGTATTCCTGACCGTTCATCCAGTCGATGCCATCCGCAACCGGATATCGAAGCGAGGGCTGCTCGTCGTGCTTGTCATCCTGTATTGCTGCTCATCGGGCGCGTTAGTAGCCGGCGGCACCGCCATGGACAGCCCGATGCGTGAAGTCCAGCATCTCAGCGCGATACGCGCCTCATGGTCGCCCTATCGGTCGATGCGGCTGCTGTACCATGAGACGCCCGGAACGAACCAAAGCAGTTTCACCGGGCAATCAAGCGAGCACTTCAAAGAAACCTACGAATGGTATTCCTCCATCGCCGGCCAACAAGGCGTGTATATCGCGAATATGACGCATTACAACGAAGACAATCTCCAATCGTGGAAAACCATCTACCATGCCGCTCCGGAACAACCGTTCTGGCAGCTCGACGCATCCCCAAACTATCTGACTGATCAAGGGTTTGCTATCCCCCAGGGGGTTACGGACCGGGCAAAACGCGGCGAGCGCATCTTCCTCATACCTGACACGTGGACCGCCCGGCAGCGCACAGCCATGGAAACATACCAGAGGCTGGATAGCGAGCACAACGCCGAGTGGAAAGGATCGATTGTCACGTCGTACATGAAGCATCGCGATATCAGTTTCGTGACCTATCATCCGTCCGTCAAACTGTTCACGTGGAATACCGACGGTACATTGCCCAATTGGACAACCGACCCGGTCATACTCGTATGCACCCCCGAAAACATGACACCATTCGAGGGAGAGAATCTCAGCGCCGTTGGTCTGGACAACAGCATGATCAAGCTCAGCGAGCCGGCCGCGCAACGATATACGACCCGACGGTATTTTGCGCAATATCATCTGGAAGACAACAATCCGCAGTATATTCCGGTCGATGATTTCATCGCCGGCCTGACGAAGACCGCAACCCAGACCATTCAGTTCTTCGGTTTGGCCATGGCGTTCCTCGCAGCGCTCGAACTGGTGCTGTCCATAGCGATGTGCCGGATTTTCGCGGCCACGTACCGTACCCGTATCGCGGTCAAACGGCTGCTCGGATACCCGCTGGTCAGCATCTTTGCGCCCACGTTCATCACCGTCGTGCTGGTATCGACGATGTCCATCGCCATCGCGGCTTTCATTCATTCCACGGCGGCATTCGCATTCACCGCGCTTCTAGCAGTACTCCAGACCGTCATCCTCCTGTCGGACGCGCGACGAATCGCAACCAAGGAACTGGCCACCATGATCGCGCAGGAATAATGCGCCTACGTACCTTGCCGCCGAAAGCATGACCCATCATCCGAATCATCATCCGAAAGGCATCATCATGACGACACAAATCGGGCAGCCCATAGTGGACATCCAGGACGTCTCCAAAACCTTCGCGAACCGAACCGTGCTGGAACATGTCACGGCATCCGTGGCATGTGGGGAGAGCCTAGCGATTACCGGCCCATCAGGCTCGGGAAAATCGACACTGCTCAACATGATTGGACTACTGGACGAGCCGACAACAGGTCGCATCTGCTTTGAGGGCTACGCATATCCCGGCATGAATTCCGCCGCAGCGACCCGTATGCGTCGCAACCGCATCAACTACCTGTTCCAGTCCTACGCCCTCATCACCGATATCACCGCATTGGACAATGTGCTACTCGGATTGAAATATGCGCCAGGCAGTACAGAAGATAAGCGCGACAACGCTGTAAATCTGCTTCAACGACTCGGCTTGGGACAAGTTATCAACGACCGTGTCATGACACTTTCCGGCGGCGAACAACAACGCGTTGCTCTCGCCCGATGCATGCTCAAGCCCGGAGACCTGATTCTCGCAGATGAACCAACAGGAGCCCTTGATCCACATCTTGCCCATGACATGTTCAGCCAGATGCTGCAACTCCAACGCGATTTCGGGAAGACCTTGGTTGTTGTCACGCACGACGAAACAATCGCCCAGCGCTGCGACAGGCGACTGTGCCTCGCACGGGAGGCGTCAGGCAGAACCACGCTGGAGGCGGTCCGAGAGATTGCTGGAACCGGTGCGGCGCAGATGTGTAACGCAATCGCAAACCCTAAGTAGGGGGCGGCGTGAGCCAACCTTTGGCAGGTCGGCGTGCAAGGATTGGCTCACACAACAGGCTGTCAGGCGGGCGGAATGACTGAATTGCGTGTTCCGCCCGCCAGTTTGTGAGCGAATCCTCACACGGCCGCGACCGACAGCCTCCGAAACCGTAGCCCGGGACGCGCAGGCGCCCACTGTGTGAGCGCATCCTCGCACAACCACGCTTGACGACACCAAATCAGACTGCCGCAGCCGCCTTGGGGGCCACATTGTGAGTCAATCCTCACATACCCGCCCTCTGAGGAGTCAGGCTCTTTCGCCCGGCAGCGTCAGCATGCCATTGTGTGAGTCAATCCTCACACAGTGACCACCCCTAGCCGTCAGATTGGCAGTTTGGCACTGGCGACGCGTCCAGTCTGTGAGCCAATCCTCGCATGAGGGCTATCAGGCGACGCCATATCAGCAATCCCAAGTCCCAGCAGCCCACTGTGTGAGCGAATCCTCACACACAATCTCACGCACAAACAAGCTCGGGGCTGCGCAGCCGACAGATCGTCGACCGCACAGCCCTGAACCGCATTCAGGAACCGCGCCGCATCCCCTACTGCAGCTGGTAGGTGTGCGAGACCTTGGCGCCCGAGAAGTCAAGGGTGCCACTCACTTCAACATCCACCGGAGAATCATCCTGGAGCACGTAGCCAACGCTCACCTGCTGAGTGGCACCGGGCTGAATCTCCTGAAGGCTGGCGTTGGAATCATAGCCAGCCGGCGCTTCCGTATAGATCGCCATGTCAAGCTCCTTGCCGTTTTGGAAAGCCTTCGCCGACGTTGCCACCGAGAACACTTGGTTCTTGTCGGTGTTATTCGTCCACTCGTAGGTCACCAGCACGGTCGGCTGGCCGTTATAGTCGGCCCCGGACTTGGCGGCAGACACAATCTTGACATGAAGCTTGCCAAGATCACCCTCGGTATCCTGCGCCCCAGACGCCGCCGCGGAGGAAGATGAATCACCGCTGTCCTTCTTCGCGCCGGACGAGGCGGACTGGGATGTGGTGGAAGACGTGCCGAGCGCATCATCGAGCGCCTTGCCTGTCGCCTGCTGCATCACCAGTGTGATCACCATCGCGAGAACCGTCAGGATGACCGCGGCAATCGCAAGTCCCCTGCCGCGACGCTTGCCACCCCGCTTGGTCGCGACCAAACCGATAATGCCGAACACCAAACCGATGATGCCAAGAATGAACGCGACATTGTTGATAATCGGAATGAAACTGAAGATGATGCCAATAATGCCAAGGACCAGACCTGCGACCGCGCTGGCACTCAGCTTGCGCGGGACGTCATCATCCGGGTCGCCGCCTGGCACAGGCTGCGGGTACACGGTGTTCGGCGGGAGCGTCCCGGGAGTCGCCGGCATCGTGGGTGCAGCTTGCGGCTGCGGTGAGTATACGGTCTGAGGGCTGCCGTACGGCTGAGTCCCATACTGTTGGTTGTCGTCCATGTCATCCTCGCTTTTCTCTTCCGATCAGGACAATCCCCACGCTACGGGCTGGGAAGAGAAGCGGAAAGTGTACGACAGGCCGTGCCGATATGCCCGAAAGGACAATGGCGGCGCGACAATTCACTGAGTACAGTGGACGGCATGAGCGAAGCAGGAGGGTATCCGGGCGGCGAACCCGACAAGCAGATGGGTGCGGGGACCATCGGGTCATTGGGGACAGCAGGAACCCCTCAGACACCTCGTGCTATGCCATCCGCACCAGTCGGGCATCAATCACCATATGGTTACGGCGGCGGCCCATCACAGGGCACGTTCCAAGGTGCATACCAGTACCGGCAGCCGTACGCAACACAGCAACCCCGGCGGTTTCAGCAACCAGCGCAACCGGCGCAGCCTCAGCCTCAGCAACCGCAACCAGCGCAATCGTATATGTTGCAACACCCGTACACGACGCCTCGCCAGCAAGCCGGAAGAACCGATACCGGTGCATCGGGCAACGGGAAAACCCGCCGCATCACCATCACAACGGTGATGCTCGCATGCGCGATTGCCTGCGGAATCGTGCAACCGGCGTTCATCTACGAAGGCATGTCCGCATGGCACAACGATATCGGCATGTTCTGGTCGTTGATTGGCTTGGTCGCCGGCGCCGCACTACCCTTCCTGCTGCGCAACCGCGACGAGAAACCGGAATTCGTTTGCCTGATCACCGCGATAATAACCATCTGCCTGCCAATCAGCCCGCTCACCACACTTATGGCACAAAGCGCGCTGATTGCTCGTCGCGACCCGGACCGCCGCATCTACGGGCTCATCGCGCTCAGCAGCGCGGCAACCGTCATCTCCCGTCTGCGCGATGCCTTGATGCCAGCCGAATACTCCATCATCGGCACCATGTTGTCCAGCACCAACGATCAAGGACACGTCGTCCACGCGGCGAGCCAACCGAGCATGCTGTGGTCAGGCTTGCTTCTCGCCGTGATATCCATCGCCATCGCGGTAATTGTCGGCGTGGCGAACCGCAACACTTCACGCGCGCGGCGAGCCCAACGGCAGGCAGCACAACAGCAGGATCGCGCGCAGATGCTGCAATCCGACCTTGCTGATCAGCAACTGGCGGACGCCATCGCCACGGAGGCGCATGACACGCTCGCGCACAGCCTGTCGCTCATAGCGGTCAACGCCTCTGCCCTGCAAGTGCAATGCGGGACGCTCGAAACCGGCAATATCACCGACCAGCAACTACACGACATAGCGCAACGCGCCGAAGATATCCGCAAGCAGGCGGCGGGGGCGTTGGACGAAGCACACAGCATCATCGATTTGCTGCGCAATCCGAACAAAGCCCGGCAAACGCTTGGCCCGGACGATACTACGTCGCTGTCACGCGAATCGTTAAGCGGCCTGATTGCTGACGCGAAAGCTGCGGGCACGCACATCGACACTTGGATCGACATCCAGGACATGGGCACCATCCACCCGGATATCGCGAAAATCGCCTACCGCACAGTCCAAGAGGGACTCACCAATGCGCGACGGCACGCCCCCGGACAGCCCATCGAGCTGGAGGTCACCTGCTCTGCCGAACGCGGCATCGGCGTGCATATCAGCAATCCGACCGGCATGCAGGCGCAGGGAGATGCCACCGACAACAGGAACGGGAACGCGAACGGCACTGGCATCGAAAACACAGCCGGCAACGAGCCGGGCAGCACACCAGCAGGCGGCAACGGCTTGCGCGGCATCCGCCAACGCGTGGTGGCATCCGGCGGTACGTGTACATGGGGAACCGACCAGCGCGGCATCTTCCACCTTGATGTGGCGCTTCCCTCGGCAGATGCCCGGCAACAGGCATCCGAGGCAGACCCCCCAGTAACAGACATCGCACACTGAACGGCAAAATCGCCGGCATCAGCATCTCCGGTATCATGGAGCCGTGCGGACGCAAGAGAAGATCGAACAACCTGATGATACGGCGGAGGGCGACGATGCCCCGATCACCGTGGTCATCGCCGACGACGACCCCATGATTTGCCAGACCATGGCGTTGATCCTGCAGGACTATTCCCGCGGTCGAATCCGCGTCCTCGACACGTGCGCAGACGGCATGCAGGCCGTTGCCGCCACCGAACGCGACCATCCAGACGTCGTCCTTATGGACATCGACATGCCCGCCATGGACGGGATCGAAGCCACCGACCGCGTGCGACGCGTCAGCCCGGGCACGCACGTATTGATCCTCACCTCGCTCAGCCCGCAACGCACGGTGGAACGCGCCGTGGAAATGGGTGCGGAAGGCTTCATTTCAAAAACCGACGCACCGCAAACCATCATCGAACGCATCATCGCCGTATGTCTGGGCGAGCCGCAATTCAATCAGGCCGCGCAACGCCAGTTACTGGACGATATGGCGAGCGCACGGTTCAACGCCCGCGAAGACGAAGCGAAACGCATGCTCGACAGCTTGCCCGAGCGGGAGCGGGAAACCGTAATCCTAGCAGCGCAAGGCATGAGCAATCAGGAAATCGCCGAACGGATGTTCATATCCGAACGCACAGTAAAAGCGCATTTGTCCAGCGCCAGCGAACGCTTGAGCATGAACCGGGTGCAGCTGGCGAGGCTGGTGGAGCGGGCCGGACGGTAAGCGTGGAGGGCAAACGTCGTCTGTGGCACCGCTATCAACGCCAGGATTCGCAGTGCGGGAGGCGCTTTGCCAAGGCGGGGGTCACCTTCACGGCGGTCCAGACAGAACGCACGCAAATCACGCACAGATAGATAGCGAACAGATTGGCTCCCATACGAGCGCTGATAGAGCCGGCGATCCACGTGCCGGCGGGGGTCAGACATGCCGCG
>NZ_JBJEIH010000076.1:0-7832 GCF_051876855.1 Bifidobacterium sp. | reverse complement strand
GCCTTGATATCGTTGGCCGACGGCTCGACTTGGAATGATCCGTCCGCATACTGGACAACCGGGATATGCTTCTGCCCGCTGATTTCCACTGCCTTGTCGGCGGCACCGTCCTCCTGCTCGATATCGTGCCAGTCGAACGCCGCACCGAACCGGTTCAGCGCCTCCTTGGCCCGCTTGCAGTCGCCGCACCAGCTTGCGCCGTACACGTTGATATCGCTCATGATTCCTTCTTTCGTTGATGGTTGCCGGCGGGGCTCCCGTCCGTTCGCCCCGCGCGTTGGTTGCCTATGCTAAGGCAAGACGATGGCGGATACAGCTGTCCGGCATCGGGATTCGCAGTCCGCGCAAAACAGACAGCCTTCCGCGCGGCGCCCGGCCCCGCGACAGCCATCCGCGTTTCACGACCCGCAGCCCAGCTGCGGCCCGCAATCAGCTGTGCGCCGCCAACCGCCGCTCGCACCAGTGCTGCACCCAGGTGAGCACCGTGCAGAACAGCAGGTAGATGACCCCGACCTCAAGGTACAGCGCGAGCGGCTCGTAATACACCGCGGTGATGCGCTGCGCGGTCATGAACATCTCGACGACGGTGATATTCGCGGCGAGCGATGTGTCCTTGACCAGTGAGATGAACGTGTTGAACAGCGCGGGGAACGCCGACCGGAACGCCTGCGGCAACACGATGCGCCGCATGATCGTGACGTACGACATATTCGTCGCGTACCCCGCCTCGAACTGCCCGCGCGGCACCGCTTCAATCGCCCCGCGCAAAGTCTCGGACGCGTAGGCGCCCACGTTGAGCGAGAACGCGATTATAGCGGACGGAATCGCCGGAATGGTCACGCCGATGGACGGCAGGCCGAAGAAGATCACGAACAGTTGCACGAGCAGCGGGGTCCCGCGGAACACCCATACGTAGAACTGCGCGATCTGCGTGAGTACCGGCGTGTGCGCCACGCGGGTGAGCGCCACGATGATCGCCAGCGCCAGGCCGATGGCGAAGGAGACCAAGGTGAGCGGAATCGTCACCGTGATTCCTGGAATCAATAGTTTGCCGAATGAATCGACGACTATCTGCCAGACCCTGCCGTCCATTGCGGCTCCTTTCGTACTCTATGCCGGTTTCAATTCCCTGCGAAATCGAGGGTTACTTGGTGGAGATATCCTCGCCGAAGTATTTCTCAGAGATCTTCTTGAGCGTTCCGTCCTTGCGCAGCTTGGCGATGGACTTGTTGATCGCTTCGGTCAGGTCGTCGCTGCCCTTGCGCAGCGGGAAGTGCGCGGCGGGGGTTTTCTCGCTTTTCACGGCGATTTTGATGTCGGCGTTCGGCTTTTGCTTGAGATAGTCGAGCACGGCGAGCCCGTCGTTGACGATCACGTCGGCGCGCCCGGAGGTCAGGGTTTCCACGGCCTGTGAGAAATCGTTGACCTGCACGAGTGTCGCGCCTTTGTCTTGCGCGACTTTCGCCCAGTTGCTACCGTTCTGCCCGGCGTCTTTCTTGCCTTTGATATCGTCGAAGGATTTAATGGAATTGTCGTTCTTGCGGGTGACGACCACGCCGTAGGAGTAGGCGTAGGGCTCGGTGAAATCGTATTTCGCCTTGCGCTCGGCGGTTGTGGTGATTTCGTTGGCCACGCTGTCGGTTTTCTTCGAATCCACGCTGGCGAGCAGCGAATCGAAGTTCGCTTCGGAGAATTCGGCTTTCACGCCAAGGTCCTTGGCGACGGCGGTGGCGACATCCACGTCGTAGCCGGTGAGTTTGTTGGTTTTCGAATCATGGTAGCTGTAGGGCGCGTATGTGCCTTCGGTGCCGAAGACCAGTGTTCCCTTGTTCTTGACTTCCTGCAGTGCGCTGGTGGACGAGCTGGAGGAGCCGCAAGCGCCCAACGGCGCGATCAGGGTGATGGCGGCGAGGGCCGCGGCGGCGAGCCGCAGGGTATGGCGTGTGCGTGTGGTCATGGTTGCTCTCCTTGTATTTGTATGTGATTGATTGTTATTGATTGCCGACGATGACGTTTGACGTATGACGTATGACGTTCCACGTATGACGTATGGCAGGGGCGTGCCGATCGCGGGGACTGCGCTGGTAGGCAGTCGACGATTGGCGTGCGGCCTGAGACGAGGGTTAGGAAGCGAAGGATCGCAGGAATTCCGCGGTCCTCGGCTGCGACGGATGGTCGAAAATATCACTTGCCGTGCCTTGCTCCACAATGCCGCCGTGCTCGAAGAACACGACATGGTCGGAAGCCTCCCTGGCGAACCGCATCTCATGGGTGACCATGAGCATGGTCATGCCGTCCGAGGCGAGCTGCCGGATGACTTCGAGCACGCCGCCGACCATCTCCGGGTCGAGGGCGGAGGTGGGCTCGTCAAGCAGCAGGAGTTCGGGTTTCGCGGCTATGGCCCGTGCGATGCCCACGCGCTGCTGTTGCCCGCCGGACAGGGTGCTGGGGTAGCGGTCGGCGAAGTCGGCGAGCCCCACGCGGTCAAGCTGTTCGCGCCCGATGGCTTCCGCCTCCTTGCGCGGCTTGCCTTGCGCGTAGATCAACGGCTCAGTCACGTTCTGCAACGCCGTCTTGTTGGCGAACAGATTGTAGTTCTGGAACACGAAGCCGATGCGTGAGCGGATCGCTCGGATCGTCGCCTTGTCGCGGGTCGCTAAATCGACCGGACCGTCGCCGAAATCGATGGTGCCGCTATCGGCATGTTCAAGCACGTCAATGACGCGCAGCAGCGTGGATTTGCCTGATCCGGACGGACCGATGACGGTAACCGTCGCCGCGTGCGGAATATCAAGATCAATGCCGGTGAGCACATCGTGTTCGCCGAAGCGTTTGCGTACGCCGCGGATGGTGATCATCGATGCTCCTTTCACGGGACCTATATGGCGGATTCGTATCTATCAACTGTATAGGTCGGGCCGGTGACCGTTTCCGGCGCGGCTATACCAATCGCCTATCGCGGGCTATCAGCCCGACCTCCGCCTCTGCCCAGCCCATCCCGATGCCGTTCTACAGTGGAATCATGTCTTGTACTACGCTTCTTGTCGGAAAATCCGCCACTATTGACGGCTCGACCATGATCGCCCGCAACGACGATTCCGGTTCCGGCCGCTACGACCCGAAACGCTTCATCGCCGTCAACCCGTGCGACCAGCCGCGGCATTACCGCAGCGAACTGAGCCACGTGAGCATCGACCTGCCGGACGACCCGTGCCGCTACAGCATTGTCCCAAACGCGCTGCCCGGCCGCGGAATCCTCGCGGAATGCGGGATCAGCGAGCGCAATATCGCGATGAGCGCGACCGAGACGATTGCGGTGAACGAGCGGGTGCTCGGCGCCGACCCGATGGTCGAATTGCAGCCGGCCCACGGCAATCCCGGCGATGATGATTACCGGCCGGAAATCCCCGGTGGCATCGGCGAGGAGGATTTCATCACGCTGGTGCTGCCGTATGTACATTCCGCGCGTGAGGGCGTGCGCCGGCTGGGCGAGCTGCTGGAACGGTTCGGCACGTACGAGGCGAACGGCATCGCCATTTCGGATGTGGATGACGTGTGGTATGTGGAGACGATTGGCGGACACCATTGGATTGCCAAGCGTGTGCCGGATGACTGCTATGCCGCGATTCCCAACCAGTTGGGGCTTGACGATTTTGATATAGAGGATGCGTTCGGCGATGCCCGCAATCATATGTGCAGCGCCGATTTGGTGGAGTTCATCCGCGAGAATCATCTCGACCGCGGCATGGGCAATGGCGTGGTCAATGGCGTGCGGTTTGCGGAGAAGTTCAACCCGCGCACGCTGTTCGGCACGCGCACGACGAAAGACCATATTTACAACACGCCGCGCGCCTGGTATATGGAGCGTTATTTGAACCCGAGCGAGGATTGGGATTCGCCTGCTGCCCGGTACACGCCGATATCCGATGACATTCCGTGGTGCCGCCGACCGGAGAACCGCGTGACGGTCGAGGATGTCGCGTTTTTGATGGCTTCGCATTTCGAGGACACGCCGTACGACCCGTATGGTACGCGCGGCACGGATGAGACGCGGCGTCGGTATCGTCCGATTGGCATCAACCGCACTGGGCAGATGGGATTGCTGCAAATCCGCCCGTACGAGCCGGAATCGAACCGGTCGGTGATGTGGCTGCAATACGGGTCGGGCCCGTTCACCACGCTCACACCGTTCTACACGAATGTGCGCGACACGCCCGCGTATCTGCGTGACACGGGTGCGGAGGTGTCGACGGACTCGTTCTACTGGACGAGCCGGATTATCGCAGCGCTCGCCGACCCGCATTATGTGTCGAACAGCAACGCGATCGAGCATTACCGTGAGAACGTCATGTCGCATGGGCATGCGCATATCGCTCGCGTTGATGCCGCGCTGCGGGGCGCAACGGGCGCTGGTGCGGGTGTCGCGGGTGCGGGTGCCGGCACCGGTGCCGGACATGCCGTGAGTTGCGCCGATATCGAGGATGTTGAAGGCATCAAGCATAACGGCGTGCGCATGGATGCTGCCGTCGGGGCGGCCGACGATGCTGCTTCCGGAGAATCCGCTGATTGCCGTACTGCGTGCGACGCCCTTGAACAGGCGAACCAGCAGATGGCGGATTACTTGCGCTCGCAAACCCAGGAGCTGCTCAGCAAGGTGCTGTACACGTCCAGCAACCTGATGCGCAACGCCTTCGCCATGTCCGACCGCTGAGCGCCCTAGGCTCTCGGACCGGCTACCGCCCGAAACCCGTTGCGGTGTAGCCGGCCCGGGACAACGGTCGTCAGTTGAAGCCGACGACGTGTTCGGCGATGTTGTAGCCGTGCCGGATGATGAATCGCCCGGTCCGCCCGTGCAGGTTAATCGCGCGCGAGACGAGTTTATGCCGCACGTCATGCCCGATTTGCGGCGAAGTGACATCGATGTCGTGCCACAGCCGGTCCTTCTGGCGGTAATTTTCACGGTCGCGCGACAGAATCAGGAAAACGCTGGTCACCACGCTGTTGATTGACAGGAAGTGGATCATGTACCTGTACAGCCCGTCCGGCACGGTACCGCGTTCCGGCGTCGCCTCGAGCATAAGATGGTTGACGAGTTGCAACTGCCGCACGCGTCGGATCATCACATCGGTCTGTACGGACTGGCCTTCGCGCCCGATGAAGTAGTGGTAGAACGGCGTATCCAGGTACATGAGCCTGCGCACCCACGGGAACGGCTGATACGAGTAGATGAAATCGACATAGAAGGTATGTTCCGGCAAAATCATGCCTGATTCGCGCACGACCGCGGTGCGGAAGGTCAGCGCATGCATGATCATGTACTGCGCGATGCCGAAATGCCGCAGATCGTCCCAGCCGAGCCGCTTGTTCGCATCCATGACGTTGCTGAAATGCACGACATGCTTGTTGCGTTTGCCAACTTTGTCGTAGACGTAATCGGTGACCAGCAGGTCGATGGGCTCCTGCTGGGAGTGTTGCGCGCGCAGGGTTTCCATGACTTGGCCGAGTGAAGCCTTGCCGACCCAGTCGTCAGCGTCCACGACCTTGACGTACATGCCGGCGGCCTCGCGAATGCCGGTATTGACCGCGCCGCCGTGTCCCTTGTTCGGCTGGTGGATCGCCCTGACCACACCCGGATGCGCGGCCTGGAGCCGGTCGGCCAGCTCTGGGGTCGTGTCGGATGACCCGTCGTCGACAATGAGCACCTCGATATCGCCGGTATCGGGCGTATCGAGCAGCGAAGCGACGCAACGCTCGAGATATTGCTCCATGTTGTATGCGGGCACGACGAACGTCAGTGTTTTAGCGGTCGTGTTGGCGGGTGTGGTGCCGGGTGTGTTGTCAGTCGTGCTGTCCGTCGTGTTGCCGGCCGTGTCGCCTTGTGTGTTCTCCTGCGTATCGACCAGCGTGCGTTCCGGTGGCAGTTTGCCGCCCTCGCCGTGCGTCTGCGGAATCGTTCCTCGTTGAAGATCAGGCTGAGGCTGCGGCGTGGTGCCCGTAAAATTGGTCATTGTTCCACCTTCTGTATGTCCCGTGCAAGGCTATCACGAGGCGGAACGACGCGATGCCGGAATTGCCCCATTTGCTGTGAAATCACCATAATTTGCATGATGATTTCACAAAGGCGTTACCACGGGTTCAGAACGCGGCAAGTTCCCGCGGATTACGCCGCGTCTTCCGGAGACTTGGGGTTTGCGGGGTTTGCGGGGTCTGCCGGGGTTGATTCGGCGGTGGCGTCCGCAGTGTTGGAGTCGGTACTGTTGATTGTGCCGATGGTGCCGGTGGTGTCATCGGCTGTGCCGGCGGCGTTGGCATCGGTGTCGTTGGGGTCGGTAGCCGCGCTTGCGGCGGACGAATCATGCTGTTCTTTATCGTCGCCAAGCTCGCGCTTCGTTTTCTGTTCTGCCTTCTGCTTGGCTTTCTCGGCCGCTTCGCGCGCGCGCTTGGCCTTCGTGCCCTCATAGCGCAGTTCCGGCTTGGCTTCGAGACGGGACAGACCATGCCAGGCGAGGTTGACGATGAGCGCGGCGAGCTGTTCCTTGCCGAGCTTGGGGCGGTCGGCCCAATACTGGCCGGTGAACACGGTCATGCCGACAAGCATTTGCGCGTAGTACGGCGCGCTTTTGACGGGAAGATGCTGGCGTTTGAACCATTCGACGAGAATCTGCTCGACTTTTGAGCTCACATCGCCGAGCAGCGAGCTGAACGAGCCAGTCGGGTCGGTGCTGGGGGAATCCCGCACCAGCACTTGGAATCCCTCAGGATTCTCCTCGATGTATGTAAGGAGTGCGAGGGCGGCGCGTTCCACAATCTGTCGGGGATGGGCGTCCGTGTCGCTGAGCGAACCGATGAGCGCGTCGGTCAGTGCGCGCATTTCGCGGTCGACGACCACCGCGTACAAGCCTTCCTTGCCGCCGAAATGCTCGTAGACGATGGGTTTGCTGACTTTAGCGCTCGCGGCGATTTCCTCGACGCTCACCGCTTCGAACCCTTTGGACGCGAACAGTGCCCGTCCTATCTCGATAAGCTGCTCGCGCCGCTGATACGACGTCATCCTCGAACTACTTGCCATAGTGTCTAGTTTCTCACCCCTTGTGGATTTCAGCTGTGGGGAGGCGTGGTGATCGGCGGGTGATGCGCTGGGTGACGCGGCCGTCCGCAGATGTCTTCAGCACCAGCGCCCGACCGGTTCGCTCGGCCAGCTCCCAGGCCTCAAGCCAACCGTCACCACTTCGCGCGATTTCACATACGTCACCACCGCGATGACCACATCCACGCAGAACAGGAAACCGGCAATCGCGAACGCCACACCTTGCCCGCCCGTCATACGTTTGCACCGCACCCCGGCGATTACCGCGGCAAGTTCATACAGCCCGCTCGTCACGATCAGCGTCGCATCGGCGATGAAGCAGAACCCCCATACGGTCAGCGTGATGAACGGTATCTTCAGCGAGAGCACTATCGATACTGCAGCCAACGCGAACACCAGCAGATAGTAGGGGATATGCACCAGCTTGATGATCATCGCATTCCTGGCGATGGTGCGGAATGCGCAGTCGCGGCTGAGCCACACGTATATCCCGCCCACGATGACGGTAGTGATAACCCAACAGACTGAAACCCACGGGATCGCGTCAAGGAATTTGCCGTCCTCATCCAAGTTCATTTCGGGGAGCATCACCAGTAGCCAGAACAGGTAGGGTTGCGCGGCTTCGAACACGGTCAGTGCGGTTACCGAATGCTTGGCTTTCATGTCATGTCCTGCCGTCGATGGTTGATATCGGCCTTTCGCTGTTTGGTGTGGGTGGGTCTGTCAGGTGGTGACGGTGCTGAGG
>NZ_JBJEIH010000075.1:5202-7916 GCF_051876855.1 Bifidobacterium sp. | reverse complement strand
CCACCGGCCACCTGCACCCAGACACGTTTCCGCCTAATTTCAGCTTCAGGCGTGTCGTGTTACGATGCGGCATCATAGGTAACGAAGAAAGCCTAGGGTGAAACCATGGATACAGCAGCTACCAGCAACGACACCACTGACATCGACATTACCGACGCCGCCACAAGCGGCATCACGGCCGCGAAAGGCATCGACTACGACGCCGACGCGAAAGCCGCCGCAGCGGCGGTCAGCGAGGACGCGACAGAACAACTGCGCGACCCCCGCGACGCGACAGTATCCCATATGCCGCTGCCATTCAGCGGCCCCGCGCGCATCGAGCATGATTCCCTCGGAGAAATGCCGGTCCCGGCGAACGTGTACTGGGGCATCAACGTGCAGCGCGCTATCCAGAACTTCCCTGTTTCCGACACGCCCATCAGCAGACATCCGGAACTCATCGCCGGGTATGCGCAAGTCAAACGCGCCTGCGTGGACGCCAACGAGGAGCTGGGCTTGATCGACCCGATGCGCGCCGAGCTCATCCGGCAGGCATGCCGTGACATCGAAGCCGGCGAACTCGCCGACCAGTTCCCCGTGGACGTGCGCCAGGGCGGCGCCGGAACCTCAACGAATATGAACATGAACGAGGTCATCGCCAACCGCGCGCTCGAACTCGCCGGCCACCAGCGCGGCGACTACGGATACATCCACCCGAACGACCACGTGAACAAGTCGCAATCCACGAACGACACGTACCCGGCAGCCTGCCGTATCGCCCTGATCACCGCCCTCAAGCCGATGATCGAGGAATGCCGGCTGCTCGCGCGCGCCTTCCACAAGCTTGCCGACAAGCACATCAACGACGTGACCATCGGCCGCACGCAGCTCCAGGACGCGGTCCCGATGACCTACGGCCAGGAGTTCCACGCGTTCGCCTCGTATTTCAAGGCCGACAAGGCGTCCCTCGACAAGCTGGAGCCCGAGCTCGCGGTCATGAATCTGGGTGGTACCGCCATCGGCACCGGCATCTGCGCGGATATCCGCTTCCGTAAGTCCGCTATCGAGCATCTCGGTGAGATCACCGGCTATCCGGTGACCGCCGCGCCCGACCCGATCGCCGCGACCAGCGATATGAGCGCGTTCGTCAACACCTCGTCCGCGCTGAAAAACCTCGCCGTGCACCTGAAGAAGGCGGCGGACGACCTGCGTCTGCTCAACTCCGGCCCACGCTGCGGATTCAACGACATCAACGTACCCCCGCGCCAGGCCGGCTCCAGCATCATGCCGGGCAAGGTGAACCCGGTGATCCCAGAGTGCGTCGACCAGTGCTGCTTCACCGTGTTCGGCATGGACACGACCGTCAACTGGGCGTGCGCCGAAGGCCAGCTGCAACTCAACGCCTTCGAACCGGTCGCCGTGCATACGCTGCTCGAAGGCATCCGCCTGCTGGGCAACGCGATGCGCACCTTCCGCCTCAACTGCGTGGACGGCATCACCGTCAACCTCGAGCAGGGGCGCCAGTTCGCCGCCGAATCGCCGTCCATCTCGGCTTCGCTCAACAGCGAAATCGGTTATGAGCGTGCCGCAGCCATCGCCAAGGAGGCGTTGCGCACCAAACGCACGGTCCGTGAAGTCGCCGGGGAGCGCACAGACATGCCCGACGGCCGTCTCGACCAACTGCTTGACCCGATCACCCTGTCCCGCCGTTTGGGCCAGACATGCCGTGAACAGGGCGGCGCGCAGTCCTGACAATTCTGGGCTTCGCGCTGCACGGGAGTTTCGACTGGAACGCTCAGCCCGCAAGCGTTATTTGGTTACTTGTCGACGCGCGATTCATCGCCATCATGCCGGGTATCGCGCGTCCGACGGCCGGAACGCAACCTTTCCATGCTCTCGCGCAGCTGGTCGATGATCGTATTGTCGCGCACCGAACGCATGGCAGGAAACGCCTGCATCAACCGCCGCTGCTGCCAATTGAGCGTATGCGACACATGCGAATCAAGCACGGCGCGCCTGCGCTCCTCGAAACGCTCGCTCGCCGTGACCACCTTCTCGTCAAGATTCGCGACCTGTTCGGCATGCACCGCATTGACATCTTCGCTGATGCGTTTGAGTTTGGTGTCGAAGCTCCACGAGTATGCCGCGGTCAGCGAGGCATCCACAATGAGCAGCACCGCGATGACACCTGATACCACATGCAATGCCAGCGGTGTCCACTGGCGGACAATCCCCATGAACCACGGCTGCACGAACAGTTTGACCAGCGTTGCACCGGCTCCGAACGCAATAAAGCCATTGAGATATACGCGACCGTTGATATTGAACGGTTTATTGCTGTAATCCCACAGTCTGACGTGATGCAGCTTTTCGATGACGTATGAGGAGATGTATTCCAACGTGCATGCGACAACACCGCTGCTGAGGAACAATGCGACGGGATTGGTCACATCGTTGAGCAGGAACAGTACAAGCAGCGCGCCAAAGCCGTAAATCGGGCACAGCGGGCCGATCAAGACGCCCCTGTCGACGAAACGACGGCGCACGACAATTGACAGCCCAGTCTCCCAAATCCAGCCGATGCAGCTGTACAACGCCCATGTCAGGAACAGCCGCTCCACGAATTCCAACACCTGCATGCCGCCTGCCTTTCCTGAAACGAGCCTGCTTCGCGTACGGTCGCGAGCACTCATGCAAACGTATTCCAGTCTAGCTGCTCACACGTCGATTGGCGG
>NZ_JBJEIH010000075.1:0-5102 GCF_051876855.1 Bifidobacterium sp. | reverse complement strand
CGGCCAATCAGTGGCGGGTATGGCGTCCACCTGCGGGCCGACGATGCTTCGCCTTGTCAGCGCGCAGCATGGTACCGAGCCCGGCGAATACCAGTGCCGCCGCCAGTACGGCGGTCACACCGGCACCGGTCTTGGCGAGCTTGCCGCCTGCCGACGCAGGCCCAGTCGTCTGGTTGCCACCCTGCGTACCGGTACCAGAGGACGGAGCCAGATTCACCGAACCGCCAGCGGTCACACCGGAGGCGCTTGGAGCGGTGCCTGCGGAGTTTGCGCCGCCTGATGTGGTTCCTGTTGAACCGGATCCGTTGCCATTGGTCTGCCCCGAGTCAGATCCGGAGCCGTTCGTGGCACCGCCGTTCGTGGCACCGCCGTTCGTGGCGCTGCCATCTGTCTTGCCGCCCGTTTCACCGCTATTGTCCGATGACGAGCCGGAATCCGGGTTCTTGGACCATTGGGCGTACAAGCTCAGCGGCGCTGCGACCGGTGCCGTGAAGTCGTACGGCTTCTTGCCGGCCTTGTCGGTCGTCCAGCCGGTGAACGTGTACCCGGAACGGATCGGATCCACCGGTTTGACGGCCTTGCGCCCGTTGCGCACATGCTCGCGGTAGGTCACGTCATCATAGACATGCATGACGATTTCCACCTTGCTGGCCGCCACGGATGCCTCCTGCGGCGCCCACAGCGCATACAAGGTGACATCACCGGTGACCGGAGCGTTGAAATCGTAGATATGCGATCCATCGGGATCGTCGGCCTGCGTGCTCCAGCCTTCGAACACGTACCCGTCACGCGTCGGTTCGCCGGGGCGGGCGGCAGGCGAGCCATAGGCCACCTGCTGGTCTGCCACCGCAGAACCACCTTGCGCATCGTACGTCACAGTCTGCTGCTTTGCGGCCCACTGCGCGACCAGTGTCAAATCCGATGTGACCGGCGTGTTGAAGTCGAACGCGTTCTTGCCGGTCTTATCAGTCGACCAGCCGGTGAAGGTGTATCCGTCACGCGTCGGATCCGCCGGACGGGCGGCGGTTGCACCGTCAGCCACCTGTTGCGGGTCGATGCTCGCATCAGTGCCGGTGTCGAAGCTGACCGTATGCATGCCGGCCCATTGCGCGTACAGGTCAAGGTCGGTGTTCACCGGTGTGCTGAAATCGTAGGGTTGAGTGCCTGCAGCATCGAGCGACCAGAAAGTGAACCGGTAGTCTTGACGGGTCGGGCCGGGGTTCGGGGCCTGTACCGTCGAGCCTGCGGGCACCCTGATCCAGCTGGTGTTCTGGGTGCCGTCGTTCGCGTGGAAGGTCACGCTGTGTGGCAAGCTCGCGTTGTCCACCCACAGGGCGTACAGGGTGAAGTCACCGGTGACCGGGGCCGCGAAGTTGTAGGATTGCGAGCACTGCGAATCGGTGAACCATCCGCCGAAGGTGTATCCACTGCGTGTCGGTTCGGCCGGTGCCGTTGTCGCTTTGCCTTCGACTACGGTCTGCGGCGCGACAGGGCTGCCGCCTTGCGAATCGAAGGTCACCGTATGGTTCGTGCTCTTCCAGCCCGCATACAGGGTGATGTCCGAAGTCAACGGTTTGGTGAAGTCGAACGGTGTAGTCCGTCCCGCGTCCGCATACCAGCCGTCGAAGACGTATCCTTCACGCGTCGGGTCCTGCTCAGGCTTGGTGGCGGTGTCACCCTGCTGCACGGTGTACGGCTGGTAATCGTATCCGTCGTTGTCGAAACTGACGGTATATGCGGGATCCCACTGCGCGTACAAGGTCATATCGTCGGTGACCGGCGTGCCGAAGTCATAGGCTTGCTTGCCGGCCTTGTCGGAGGTCCACTTGCTGAACACGTAGCCTGTTCTGGTGGGTGCCGATGGCACGGCGATGCCGGTGGTCCCCTGCGATGCCCGATCCGCCACTGATACGCGGGTCGTGGGCTCTCCCCCGTTGCCATCGAAGGTGACCAGATGCGTGGTCGGACGATAGGCATACAAGGTCGGGTCGCCGCTGACAACCCAGAATTCCGCGGTTCCGTTCTCACTGTCGGCGACGCTGAGCAGGGATTCGGGAATCTCACGATCCGGGGAGTTGTCCGGATCCTTGGCAAGCCAGGCGCTGCCGCCCTTGCGCAACAGGAATTCGACGTTACGCACGCCGCTCGTGGAGTTCAGGTCGAAGGACGCGATTTCACCGAAATCATCATGGTCGGTGAACGGGTACGAACTGCCTGCCGAGTTGTACTGCCAGGACCACACGTCCCAGCCCTGCCATGTGTCATCGTCCAGGTCGTACTGCTGGTACTGCCCGTCCGCGCGCTGGTAGTGGATGATCACGTGCAGGTTCTTGGGGTTCTTCTGGTCGTTGGCCGTGGGGATCGTGGTTGCCGCACGTTGCGCAGGTGAACTGGTGAACGCCTTGGACGGGTCGTTGGAATCCACCCATGCTTCGACGGCACCGCTGACATGGTCGAGCGCCGCAGCCGAATAGTCGCCTCCGATGACAGTTGCGCCTGAATCATCAGTCAGGCGGAAGCTGAAGGCCGCGTAGTCGCCGGCGAATTCATGGGAGAGCACGTTGCCGAAGGAATCGGTTCCGGTGAACTCGTAGCTCTTTTTGGCCAGCGCCTTGCCGGTTTTGTCCGTTCCCCAAATTTCGGCGTGCGTCGCGTTGATATCAGCGGAGACGTGCAATGTGAAGCGGGTCTTGTTCTCGCCCTTCGTTGCGAAAGGCATCCCAAGGCTCGACTGGTGTCCTTGGACGGCGATGACGGTCGTGCCTACCTCGGCCTGATAAGACGTTCCTTCTTTGCCGTTGAGCCAGTCATATGCACCGGATCCGTTACCGAAGTGGAAGGACACGCCGCTCAATCCGGCATCGGCGATGGTCGCGCTGTACCAGCCGTCATGGCCGGAGACCTGGCGCATAGCCAAGGTCTTTGTAGCGTCGGAACCGCCAAGCGAGTAGTACAGGTTGACGTTGTCCCAGTTCTTGTCCGCCTGGTAATAGACGGTGAGCGAACGGTCAGCGACCTTCGACCCGTCCGCAGTGTCTTGATATCCGGGGTCGGAGGCATCCGTCGCGCCCGTGGAGCTGTTCACCCAGGTGGATGGCGTCGCACCGGCGTAGATGGCGACCGCGTTGCGGGCGCCAATGGTCGTGTCGAGCTTGCCGCCCTTTACTGTGACTCGAACGGAGCAATCCCGCGAAGCATACACGTTGCAGTATTCACCGTCCGGCAGATTCGTGCTGTAGTTGACATGATGCGCTTGCAAGGTGTTGTTGATCGCGAAGAAGCCCTGGTCCTGGCCGTTGGAACGACGGGCGAAACCGATATTGTTGTCGCCGTCGTTCTGCCAGTTGGCCACGCTTGTGCCCTGGACCGCGTTATGGAAGCCGATCATGCCACGTACCGACGTCCAGCGTTGCTGGCACAGCCACTGCCCGTCCTGCCAGCGGTCGGAGGCATTGCCTGTGGCCGCCTTGCACGCGGTGTTCATATCGACATCCGGTACCCTTGTGTCAGTCGCGCCGGATGGTCCGGCTGCGGTGTCACTGCTGTACCAGTAGGAGGACATGAGTTTCGGTGAGCCGTAGTCGTTGGCGAGCAGGAACGCGTTCGCAAGCTCGTATCGTGCGCCCGAGGCGGGAGTAAGTGTTTCGTCCGAACGTTCTGTATCCCAGTTGCTGACAAATACGTTGGCGCTTGGCGATGGCGTGAGGCCTCTCGAGATGTTCTTCAGCTTGGTCACCGAGCTGGCGAAATCCTGCTTGAGCTGGTAGGCGTAGCTGAATTCTATGACCTTGCCGTTGCGCAAGTAATTCTTCGGGTTCAGCGCGTCGGCTTCGCCTTCGTGGTAGATGACTTCCTGTACCCAAGGGATGTCCGCGGCGGCGACACCGATCTTCTTGGCCAGTTTCGCCTTGATTGCAGCCAGATCCGCCGGGTCGATATGCTTGGCGGAATCGATACGGTACGCGCGCACGCCATCCTGCCAAAGCCGGGCGAGATAATCCGCCTGGACGTCCTGGACATGCTCCGAACCAGTGTTGAGATCCCACATGGTCGACAGGCGGCAGTTGCGCACCTGGTCGGCGTTGGTGTAATCGGCGATGGTATCGGTGCAGTTGTGGAAGTCGTCGGTTGTCAAGCCGTATTGGTGGCCGTTGCCGTTTTCCTTGTAACGGTACAGGCCGTCACCCATGGCCGGATAGCGCCCGTAGCTGCCGTTGTAGTCGGATCCGGCAACGCCCTGCTGGTCGTTGACCAGAGCCACGTCGGCGCCGGTCGTATGGTTGAGCACCGCATCGGCAGCGATGCTGACGCCGGCCGCATTGCACTGCTGGATCATCGACTTGAATTCGGCTTCGGTTCCGAACTTGGAGTCGAGACGGTAGCTGACCGGTTGGTAGGCGGTCCACCATTGTGTGCCTTGGATGGATTCCTCAGGCGGGGAGACCTGGATATATCCCACACCTTCAGGCCCGTAGGTTTCCGTGCACTCCTTGGCGATGGTGTTCCACGACTGCTGGAACGCGACGACGGTGACATCGCTTTGCGGGGCCGTCTTGGGGGTCGAGGCCGCGTTGGCGGCGGCGATGGTGGGCTGCCCCACCAGGCCGACCGCGGTCAACGCTGCACAGGCCGCCACGGCGACCGCTCCTCTTGCCACCGTATGCCACTGGCGCATCCACAGGCGCCGGAGCGCCGACATATTACCATGTCGCGGTGATTGTCCGTAGGCGTTCATGCTTGCCTCCTCGAAGTTTGCGCGTGACCGTGTCTCGTCGCATCGCCCTCACGACGCCGACGCAGAACCATGAGCATGGTGCCGCACATTGCCAGCAGGGCGGCGGACACCACAGTCAGGATGATCGCGGTACCGGTCTGTGCGAGCCGCTGTTCCTGACGTTGCGTTGACGTGGTTGTCGTTCCTGGCGTCGGCGGAGTAGTCGTCGGCGGGGTCGACGGCGGTGTGGTCGGCGGGGTCACCGGCGGGGTAATCGGCGGCGTCACCGGAGGAATAACCGGCGGGACAGTGGATTTCAGATCACTGATCAGCACCACGCCGTCGGCCCCTGCGGTCGGCGCATCGATGGTCCCGTCATCCTTCACCT
>NZ_JBJEIH010000074.1:6398-7939 GCF_051876855.1 Bifidobacterium sp. | reverse complement strand
GATCCATTTGCCCAGTCGTCAAACACGCGAACCGTACTTATTGGCAGACCTTGTTGCGATTCTGGATAATCGGGGAAGAACATGAAATCCGAGTACCACCCTTGACGATTGCTTTTGTTTAGGCAATGGGCTGCTGTGACGAGCAATTTTCTTGAGCTGCTATTAACAAAGGAGGCGGTACAGGATCCTGCGTTGTTGGAGTCAATGCGAAAAGTTAGCAATCCCGATGATCTTGATGTTGTGTCAGCATGGGGTGCGGGCGACTTGAGAGCGGGGATTCCATTGTCAGGTCCCGAATATCGGGGAATTGCGGAAGGTTCGGAAATGAGCTTTCTTAGCCGTGCATGTGTCCAATAATTTTTGGCTCTGTAGATATCTAGAGGACCCAATGACATTGAGACACTATTGCTGTTTGGTGATGATGTCGATTGGGGTGTATCGTCATGCATCTCGGATGCATTAGCTTCGGTACTGAGGCATGAGGAAAGAAGGCAGACAGACAAGAAAAGAACAACGCTTTTTTTCATGATCTTCATCTCCTTAAAAGTCGTGTATTATAATCAATCTTAATCAATTCTATTATTGACTCATAATATAATGTCAGATATTACGTGAACATGAATTATTGTTCACGATTGTGTTGCTGTCCCGGAATGCCGCAAGATGTGTCGTGATACATTTGCAAGCGGGTATATTGGGCGGTATGAGTGAATCTTCGCAGCTGGTGGGTCGTGAATCGAACGTAGTGCCGGGGCGGTTCGGCGAACCGATGCAGGTGCGTGAAGCCCAATGGTCGCGCGGAGGCGGCAACGCGCAGCCCAATCGCCCGATGCTGCTGTGCCTGCACGGCTGGGGGTCGAACGAGCAGGATCTGGCGGATATGATGCGCTATGTGGCTCCCTACAACGATTTCGTGTCACTGCGTGCGCCGCTCGTCTTGCAGGAGGAACGAGGGTCGATTCCGGGTGCCTACACGTGGTTCCATGATTGCGTGCCGACCGGCGATGATCTGGACCGTGACTCCTTCGCCGCCGCCAACGCGATCGATGCGTGGGTGTTGGAGCATATCCCCGCAGAACGTGACGTGGTGCCGATTGGTTTCTCCCAAGGCGGATTGCTTGCGATTCACCTGCTGCGTGTACATCCGGAACGCTACCGTGCTTCGATTTCACTGTCCGGATTCCTTGCTCCTGCACAGGTTCCGGGCACCGCTCCCGCGGATGATCGGCTCGCCGACCTGCAAATCCCGACCTTCTTCGGCTATGGTCAGGCCGATACCGTGATTCCAGCGTATGAGATCCACGCGATGTCCGCATGGCTGGAGGAACACACCTGGCTGACGGAGAAAAGCTATCGCGGGCTTGATCACGCGGTGAGTCTGCAGGAGTTCAACGACCTGCGCCAGTGGCTGATGCTGCACAACATCACGTCCGGCATGCTGTGATCCGCGTGCTGCCGGCGCGGAATCGTGGGCGCTCGGTGAACGGCCCACTGTGCCATGCGACGAGCGCCGTTGTGTGAGGATTCGCTCACACAACGAC
>NZ_JBJEIH010000074.1:3399-6298 GCF_051876855.1 Bifidobacterium sp. | reverse complement strand
GGGTGACTGTGTGAGGATTCACTCACACGCTGACCCCTGCCGGTGGCTCGGACCGGCCACCTGGAGACGAAAAGCGTCGTTGTGTGAGGATTCACTCACACGCCGGAGTCCGCGTCCACCTGCATCACATACACGTTGCGACGCAACTGCCTCAACTGGGCGCGATTAATCCGCCCATCCTCGAACAGGTCCTGGATGATGCCCAGCTCAATCGCGTAACTGTCGCGCTTCACATCCTCCACCTCGTTGATGGTTTCGGCGCTGCGCTCGACATTCGGCCGGTTACGCAGGGATGCCTCAGCACGCTGATAATCAAGAATCAGCGCCGAACAATCCTCGGTGTTGTAGGCGCCCGCGTGCATCTGCTCGTACAGCTTGCCGATTACCACATGAATCGCTTCAAGCTGGGTGCCGCGCACGGCCGCGTAAATCTCATCTTCGCTCATCAGCGGGGCTGTACGTAGGATTTTGCCGTACACTCGCCGTGCAAACAGTGATGCCCGGCGTTGCAACGCGCGGAACCGCCCGCGAATCTGTGATACTGCCCGTGAATTGCCCGCTCCGGCCGTCGCATGGCGGAGCGTCGTCATCAACTGGTCGAGCATGCGCTCGCAGGCTTCGATATGCAGGTCGCGCTGGTGTGTTGCCGCTGGGGTTGCGGGCTCCTCATTTTTCAGGTCGATGATCCGCTGCTTGAGGAAGTCTTTCTCCCACTGCAACGCCTCGATTTGCAAGGCTTCGAAGCCTTGCGGGTCAGCGCTGCCGATGCGGTGTTTGAGCCGGGTGATGCGCTTGGTGTACGAGTCGATGACCGCGAGCACGGCCCGTCGGTTCTCCGGGGTGACGCGGCGGGCGAGCTCCTCCACGGTCTGGCGCAGCACTTCCACGGTGATGTCGTCCATCTCCTTGGTGCTGTGCAGGTGGGTGGGCGCAAGCAGCGGCAGCAGGAAGTTCGCGAGCAATAACGTCACGATGATGACGCCGGCGGCCACGAATATCAGTTCGTCGCGCATCGGGAACGCGGCTCCCGCGGCGATGGTGTACGGGATGGTGAACATCAGGGACAGGGTGATGGTGCCTTTCGGCCCGCCGAAGGTCATGATTGCGGCGGAACGCCAACGTTCCGGGGTCATCCGGCGACGTCGGCCGGTGCGCTGGTCGCGGGCGATGCGCAACATGGCGGCCACCCACACGAACCGCATCGCGACCACCACGGTAGACACCAGCACGATGATCCCCAAGAGCATGACGTTACTTTCTGTGGGATCCGACCACGTTGTCCCCAGCACTTCGGGCAGCATCATGCCCAGCATAATGAACACGGAACCGTTCAATGCGAACGACAGTACCGCCCACACGCTGGATGACACGATGTTGGTACGGGCGACATTCGGCCCGACCCCGCTGCGATCATATTGAGCAATCAGCCCGGCGGCTACAACCGTGAGAATGCCGGAAACGCCGACCGCCTCCGCGCCTAAATACAGCAGGAACGGCAGGAACAACTCCATCAGTATGCGTGATGTGGTGGTTTCCCAACCGAAGGATCGCATCAATCCGAACAGCCAATTGGCGATGATGCCGAGCACCAAGCCGAGCAGAGCCCCGCCGAAGAACGAGACGGCGAACTCCTCGGCTGCGGCCCCGATGGAGAACGTTCCCGTGATTGCCGCGAGAATCGAGAACTGGAATCCGACGATGCCGGAAGCGTCGTTGAACAGGGATTCGCCTTTGAGGATTCCGCGTTGGCGTTCGCTCAGCGTGGCTTCATGGCTCAGCGATGTCACGGCGACCGCGTCGGTCGGGCCGAGCGCTGCACCAAGCGCGAAGGCGGCGGCAAGCGGCACGGCAGGCCAGGCGGCATGTGTCACGTAGCCGACTGCGACCATGGTGGCGATTGCCAGCCCGATGGCCAGCGACAGCGAGAGTTTGAGATTCTTCAGCAGCGTTGTCTTGTCGATGCTGCGCGCCTCGAGATACAACAGCGGGGCGATGAACAATACCATGAACAGTTCCGGGTCGAGAGTGACATCCGGGAAGAACGGCAGTTGGGCTGCGGCCGCCCCCAGCACGATTTGCACGAGCGGAGTGGAGATTTTCGGAATGAAACGGCTAAGGAACGAAGACACCACGACCGCGCCGACAATGCACAGGACGAGGGTCAGTTCCGTCATGATGTCGCCTTCCTTGGGCTGGTGGGCAGTAAGCAGTGGGCTGTGGGCTGCGTTGCGTTGCCGCTTGGGGTTGCCGCATGGCACGCGTGAATACTTCCAGCGTACCGGGCGCAGATGAATTTTGTTCGCTGCGTGCTGAGGAATGGTTGTGGACTGACTGTAGGCAGACCGTACGCTGATTGCATATCAGCTGGAGATATGCGGCACGCAGATTGGGCGGGTGGATAGTGCGCGAAGCTTGCCGCTAGACTGGCTGATATGGCGGAAACGGGAAGTCATGCAACGGTAAGCGAAATGCTGGACGAGCCGATGCGGCTGGCGCTGAATCTTGCGCGTGAGGCTGCGCGTGAGGGGGAGGTGCCGGTTGGGGCGGTGGTCATCGGCGCTGACGGCGCTGTGATTGGTCGCGGCCGCAACCTGCGCGAGCGCGGCGGCGACCCGTTGGCCCACGCCGAGGTCGAGGCAATGCGTCAAGCCGCTAAGACCCTGGGGAACTGGAATCTTGCCGATTGCACGCTGGTCGTCACCTTGGAACCGTGCCCGATGTGCGCTGGGGCGTGTCTGCAAACCCATGTCGGACGTATTGTGTTCGGCGCGTGGGATGCCAAATTGGGCGCATGCGGTTCGGTATGGGATATTCCGCGCGATCCGCATGTCGGCTCATTTCCTGAAGTGTATGGGGGAGTATGCGAGGACGAGTGCGCCCGTCTGCTCGCGGATTTCTT
>NZ_JBJEIH010000074.1:0-3299 GCF_051876855.1 Bifidobacterium sp. | reverse complement strand
GTCACACGCGCACGGCCTCGAACAGCACGGCTTGCGCCGGGTGCAGGCTTGGCGGACGGACGCCATAGGTTTCAAGCGCGACCGCAGGTAATGTCACACCGTCGGCGGTCCACCAGCCTAGCGCGGACTGCCCGTTGCCGATGCCGTCGGCGTCGAGATCAAGGCTGACCGACAGCGGCTTGACCTGATACACGGCATCCGCATCGAGTCCAGGAAGATCGACCGGCGCCGCCGGGTAGGTCTGCGACGTGGTCAGCTGCGTGAAACGGTACACGGCGTGCGAGCGGTCGGCGCTGACAATGCCGTCCAGGCGCACTGCCGGGTCCGCGGTATCCGCATGCACTGCCGTCCCGGTTTCGAACATCGTGCGATGCTCCTTGTATGCGCGCACCCACGCGGCCAGTTTGTCCAGGTCCTCCTGCGACTCCTTGAGCAGGTTCCATTCGATGCCCATATGCCCGAAGAACGCCATATCCATACGCAGATCTTGGCTGGTCGCGCGATGCGTCGAATGTGCGGGGCTGGCGCCCACATGCTCACCCATCATTTCGGGCGGTACCAGCAGCGACGTGTAGCGCTGAATATCGGCCCGCTCCACGGGATCCACGCAATCGGACACCCAGATGCGGTCGGCGAAGCGCAGAATGCCCAGGTCGACGCGGCCGCCGCCGGACGAGCAGCTTTCGATTTCAAGCCCGGGATGCGCGAGTTTCAGATCACGGTAGATTCGGTATACGGCTAGCGTCTGTTCGTGCACGGCTGGCTTGCCGGAGCGCGGGGACACCGCTTCGGTGACGAGCTTGTTGTGATCCCATTTGATGTAGTCGATGCCCAGTTCGCCGACCAGATGATCCATCGCGCCGAACACGTAGTCGTACGCGTCCGGATTGGTCAGATCGACGACCTGCTGAGAGCGTCCCTGCATCGGCAAACGGCCGGGGGCGGGGCGCAGTACCCAATCCGGGTGGTTGCGGAACATGTCTGAGTTCGGATTGACCATCTCCGGCTCGAACCACAGGCCGAACTCCATGTCCTTGCCATGCACGTAGTCAGCAAGCGCCTTGAGGCTTTTTGCGCCGTCGGGCCACACGTCCTGCGAAATCTGCCAGTCGCCGAGGCCGGCGGTGTCATCGCGCCGGGCGCCGAACCAGCCGTCATCCACAACGAACCGCTCCACACCGCTGTCCACGGCCTTGTCCGCGAGTCGGACAAGCGTGTCGTAATCATGCTGGAAATAGACGGCCTCCCACGTGTTGAGGATGACCGGACGCGGCTTATTGACGAGATTGGGGTGCTGCGCGCGCACGAACTCGTGGAAGCGGTGGGCGACCTCGTTCAGCCCGGTGCCGAACGCGCCATACACCCACGGCGTGGTGTACTGGGCGCCATGCTCCAGCGTGATTTCGCCGCCGAACAGCTTCTCGCCGCCGCCGATCACGCCCTGCGTGTAGGGCAGGCGTTCCGCGGACAGCACGCTGTTGCCGCTCCAACCCACATGCACGGAATACACGTCGCCATGCTCGAAGCCGAATCCGGGGGCGCCGGCGGTCAGGAGCAGGGACGCGTCAAAGTCGGGGCGTCCGGCCATGGAAAGCTTCTCGAAGCGGCCGACGGTGAGCGGCTGGCGCTGCGGCGAACGCTCGTGCAGATGGTGGCCGGTGGTGGTGAGGATTTCGACGGCCTGCTGGGGCAGGGGGTAGCCGAGTTCGATGCCGTTGACATCCAGGGTGCCGTCGCCGAGATTGGTGACGGTGGCGCACTGGCGGATCAGGCCGGAATCGGTCAGTTCGCAGGTCCAGTGCAGGGCGACCTGCTGATCGGCGTCTTGCGCGTCGACGCTGATCATGGAAGCGCCCTCGTTGTCGCCGACGGCGGGGCTGATGGCGATAACGGAGAACTCGCAGAATGTCTCACGGCCGTCACGGCGGATATCGATGCGTTGCGCGCCGATCCACGATTCAGCCTGCGTGGGCAGAATGCTCGGCCATGCGGTGTTGTCCAATGCGCCGGACACGCGTTGCGGTTTGAGTGCGTCATACAGGTGCACGAGGGTTTCCGGGTGCGTCAGTGGGCGCCCCCAATGGACGAACCGGGGGAGAGCCTTGCCGGGGAAAATCAGCGCGAACGCCACGTTGGCGGCGGCATTCTCTGCATATACCGCAGTCAGGTTGGTGCCGTCGTTCGCTGTTCCGGGGATGATGGTGATGCGCGTCATTGCACTCCTTTGGTCGTAGGGTCTGTCGTTGTCCTTCGCTGTGCCGGAGTTGGCGCATGTATGCTGACCGCACCGTTCCGGCATCGTTGGTTGTATGGTATGTGTTCGCGTTTTCCTTGTCTCAGGACGCGTGTCGTGTGCATTGCGCAAGAAAAACGGGGGTTTCCGGGAGGTGTTGAAGGAAACGAGGGCGTTGAGGTTGAGGGAAACGATGGCATCGGGAGGCAACGCAGGCGTCGGGAAATCGACATGAAACGAGGACGTTGTGTGGCTTCCGGGCGCGCTACAGTTGGTGTCGACCGTGTCGCATCTGTGCGCGCGGGAGAGCGGGAAAGTAGGAAAACGAGGAAGGACACTCATGGCGTATTCCAGCACACAGGATCATGATGCACTTGGGGGCAATCTTGTCCGTCGTGTGGCGGTGCTGGCGATGGTGGGTGTGCTGTCAGGACTGATGTCCGGTCTGTTCGGCATCGGCGGCGGCACGATTATCGTACCGGCGCTGGTCTGGCTCGGCCTGACGCAGCGGCACGCTGTCGCCACCTCGCTCGCCGCGATCATTCCGACCGCCATCGCCGGCGTGATTTCGTACGCGCAATCCGGACATATGGACTGGATCGCTGCGTTGCTGCTCGCCTGCGGCACAATCATCGGAGCGCAACTTGGCAGCTGGCTGCTGTCGCGATTGCCGGAAATGGTGTTGCGCTGGGTGTTCGCCGCATTCTTGGTCTTTGTGATTGTCTCGCAGATCGTCGGCACGCCGTCGCGTGACGGCACGATTCACATGACATTCCTGACCGGTGTTCTGCTGGTGCTGCTCGGCGTGTTCGTGGGCACATTGTCTGGCCTGCTTGGCGTCGGTGGCGGGGCGGTTGTCGTTCCGGCGTTGTCGCTGGCGTTCGGAGCGAGCGATCTGGTGGCTCGCGGCACGTCCCTGCTCATGATGATCCCGAATGCCATCGCAGGCAGCGTCGCGAATGTCCGGCGTGGCCTGGTCAACCTGCGTGACGGCCTGATTATCGGCGTGGTCGCGGCATGTCTGACCCCCGCCGGCACGTGGATCGCCGGCTCTATCAGCGCTCGT
>NZ_JBJEIH010000073.1:0-7963 GCF_051876855.1 Bifidobacterium sp. | reverse complement strand
GAAAACAGTATGATATTGAAAAACATCATAAACAAAAACAAATGACGGAAATATTATTTGAATAATTAACGAAATATCGCTGTGTCGGTTAACGGTCCGATGTTTCGTCTATTTGATGGATACGACACGCCGAGAAAATGGCTGAATATCAGCGTTTCACATCATGAAGATTTCATCGCGGCGGTTCCTCAACGCTAATTGTCCCGTAGCTCAAGGTGTAAGCGTCGCGGGCAGAATCCAAACCCACTGCCTGCGGCTCTGCGATTACGACCACGAGTCGCCTGGAATGGGCGCAGAAAGGCAGATTATTATGACCGCTCAAGATAATCAGGAATTCGCGATTCGTCGTGTCAAGGACGGGTTCTTCCTGTATGACGACAACATGGACGGCGCCCGGCCGGAATGGGTGAGCATCGCGGACAATGCCGCGTGGTTCGGCACGGCCGAGGAAGCGATCGCGTTCGCCGAGCTCACCGGTTTCGCCGATGACGGTGAACTCGACAACGGCCTTGAGGTCGCCGACCGCCCGTGGGTGTGGGAGGAGGACATCGAACCCGACGAAGTCGACCTCGAACTCGACCGCGAAGAAGCCGAGGGACGGCTGTAACGGCAGCTGCCTCGGCTGCCATCACCCTCGTGTCGCATGGCGCGCGAAAAACGCCGACACGCCGAGGCTGAATCCCGATTCATCGGGGACGCATGTAGTGCATGCCGGGCCGGTCAATCGCCTGCCGAGATCGGTCCGGCATGCGTTCCCGCAAGGCGCGGCAATATCAGCTCATCGTACGTTGAAAGGATTGCAATGAACACGAAACATGTGAAGCCTGTACAGCAGAACCACTCCGGCAGCTTCGCCCTGCACGGCGAGAATCACGGAAATCTCGCGGTGAACCCCGATTCCATTGGTCGCGGATTCATCTGGGCGGGGGATACTGCTGACCCCAGGATACTTGACATCATCAACCAGCGTGTGCAGGCGATGGGCCCGTTGGCGGCGCGGTTCGAAGCGCATGGCCTGCGTCGTCTGCGTTGCAAGGAACGTGATCGGAATCGAATTCCGAAGGCGGCGCCACTGTACTATCACTATTTTTCCGATTCGGGAACCGATGCCCACCTCCAGCAGTGGCGGCTCAACCAGGTTGTGTTCCAGATGGATGCTCTTCATCGTATGTGCCCGGACAATGACGTGACTACTGCCGGCCTGTTCCTCCGCTATCTTCCAGAGGATGGCCGCTATGTTCTCGATCCGGCGCAACACAGCCAGTTCTTCTCGGTCATGCGCTGGCAGGACCTTGAGTCAGCCGATTTGTTGTGCGATGGGAAGGGTCGCGACCCGGACGTCGTACTGCTGGCGGAGCGGGTCAGTGGTCTCGTTCTGCCGTTGCCGCATGACTCGGTGGTGTCTTGGCTGTTCTACGGCAGCGGGAGCGGCATCGATTTCGAAGTGCATGACGGCAAAGCGTTGATGCGCAGGATGCGCCGCTATCCGATGTATTTTCTGCCGGACGATGACCCGGAAGGCGTCTTGGACGTGGGTCTCGTCAAGCAGGATATCGAGGACTGCATCAGCACGCTGGAGTCGTGGGAGAGCGGTGCTATCGACCCGTGCACGGTTCCCGAACATTTGATTCCGCGCACTCATTTCGAGCCTCGGAAGAACGCTGCATGCCGCATTCAGCTGCAGAAGCGACTGCGCAAAATTTCGGGGGAGCCGAATCTGCATCTGTTGTCCGGCACGGTGCGTTTGCCTGCGGAAACCAGTGAATTATCGTCGCCGGCAACGCCGAATGGGCGGGGAGCGGCACGGTGAATGTCATCAAAGAAATGCCTATCGCAAATATCGAGCACATCAAGGAGATGGAAGAAATGAAAGATGATACGGTTGTCAAGGGCATCGCGCAGATCGGATACGCTGTCTGTCCCGCGAATCGTGCGATTGCCACCAGTGCGCTGGAGAACGAAGGCATGCGTGAATTGCCGACGTGCCTGATGGTGGCGCAGTCGATCACTGCCAACGGCCTCGATGCTGATGCTTTGGTGACGACGAAATTGCAGTTCGCCCAGTTTGAAACGCAGTTCGATGACAGCGATATCGATCTGCCGCCGTTCGAATGGTATGAGGATCCTCACGGCGATGGTGAGAACTGCGATTACGAGTACGATGACTGCCCGAACAAGGTCGAATACTGGGTTTCGCCGGCTGCATCAGACGGTGACGGTGGGCTGAAGCCGCGCTACTACTGTCCGAAGCATTTCGCGCTCCAGTTGTATAGCATCATCGATGATATGCGATCCGACCAGTGGATTAGCGGCCAAGAGAATCAGGCCAAGCGTCGCGATGCGATACACAGCTACTTCATCAGGTGGGGCCACATCGGCTGAGCTGCTTGCCCACCGCCCAAGGCGACGGTGGGCAACATGCCGTTTGTGGTGGCTGTTGGGTAGTGAGAGAATACCTTCAGACGCGTTATGTCCGCTGCGGCTTCATCGGGTTGAAGCCGCGGAATATGAGGAGGGAACGATATGACGAGAAGCAAGGCATCGTCGCAAGAGCCAAAGCCCGCGGTGGATCCTGCGGCCTTTACTGGGTATTTCCAAGAGCTGTTCGATTCGAATGGTCGATACGCCGCCAGAACTGATGACAAGGATGAGCAGTTCACGTCGGTATATAACGAGGTTTGCGATTTTACTACTGGCAAGCGGGAAAATCCAGGAAAAAATACAGTCAAACTATTATCTAAAATTATAGAGAATGTCATGAAACGTAGTAAGAACGGATATGGCTTCCGTGCACTCCGCGATATAAGTGGCGATGATTCTGGGGCATGTTCTTGGCTGGCGTGTGAGTTCTGCTACATGTTGACCGTGTCGGGGGATCAGACGAGAATTCCGAATCCGGTGCTTTCCCGTCTCTTGCTTGAGTCCCATAGTTCTGAGGAGCTCTGCAAGAAACTGCGCGGTGAAATCCCGCGGTATCTTTCTGATCGTCAGTCGATGACGGAATACGGTCACATCGCCGACAGCGTGAAGACACGATTGACACGTGCCTCGGACACATTCGAGATGCGGGAGCAAATCTGGTATCTTATTCGGTTTCTCATGTCGCTTCAAGATCGGCAACGCCCGAAATCGAAGGACAATACTAGTCTGGTCGAGCTGGTGCGTATCGCTGAGAAGCTGAAGGATATCTGGGATCCGATGCAGCAACGGGGCGGAAAGAACCTGATAGATCGCATGGAAGAAGTGCAGCAGGACAGAAAAAATCGCGGCATCATCCCCGGTCCCTCAGGGGCGCCTGTGAGAGAGCGGTCAGGCAAGCAGTTGCGGTTGAGCGGCAACTCCAAGGGAGGCGGGAAAGCGCCAATTGACAGATGGATGGAAGCGCTGCTTGATCAACTCAATGGCGGATTGAGTCACTGGCGCTTTGCTGACATCATCGTTGCTTCTTGCGGCGAGAACCTGATTGCGGATGGCTCTGCTCAACATATTCAAAACGAATATGAAACCAGACAGTATTCAAGCAATGATAACCAGTATCAATTTAATGAGGATGGCGTATTCGAACAGATTCGCTACGACGAGGACGAAGATGCTGTTTTCGATATGATTTCCAACAACGAGGATGGTGCCAGAGAAATTGATGGCACAAGCGATTGCCTCAGGAGGATTTTGGAGAACAAGAGCATACAAGAAGTAGAGAAGCAAATCAGCGGGGCAGTTGATAATCCTGAATTCATCGATTGTTTGAGCGACATCGACAATATTCAGCAGACTGCTGAGAATCTTCGTGCGTGCTTGCAGCAACTTCGGGCGGAGAAATCCAAATATGCCGATTCTCGTCAACGCTCTCAGTATGCAGCACATCAGGCTTCACAGGGGAAGGATTAAGAGCCATGGCCAGTAATGTACAGTCAGCGACACCGGGCTACAATTATCGGAACGACAAGCTTGTGGCATTGCTTGACCCGGCAAATCAGATCGCCATGTATATGGAAGGTGTCAAGCCGGGGCAGTTGTGGCTTGCGGAACCTTATCGTGCCATGCAAGACACCGATGACGAGGAGCCCCGATATCTCGGTTCTTCGGAATTCGTGCTCATCACAGCCATCGATGAAGCAGACCCACGTCTCGTGCATGTGATCCCGATGAGCAATGATCCAAGCGTGCAGACCGAACATAGCGTAGTGGTCGCTGAATCCCCACTGGGTATGCCCATGGTCGCATGGAAGCGATTGGCGGCCGTCATACCGGTTCGTTTCCTGTCTCGTCCGCTCGGCTCCTTTGACAAGGAGACCGCAGGGCATCTATCGCAGGGAGAACCCGACGAGAAGCTTGGCATCGAGCGCGGGAAAAGACCGTTGTCTCAGATCGGGCGTGAGAACAGGGAATTCACGTTCCGCGCTGTCCGCTTCGTGGTCTGGCAAGCTGCATGTTCCAAGCTTCCTAAAGTTGAACAAGAGGATGAACAGCAAGAGGCGCTCGCCAAGCAACGGCGGGAAGCCTATGTGGAAGCCTTGCACACCGTACTCGGTATGCAATCGGCTGATCGGGCGAGAGTGATGCGTGGTGTCAAGAAGCTGACCGCCGCCCAGCAGAAGAAGATGACGAAAGCCGGATTCCCCGAACCCCCCGCGGACGCATTGCCTATTCAGTATCAGGTCATGGCGGAACAGCCCATGTGGCGTCCGCTTGTGGAGAAAGTCGATCGTCCAGAAGACGAAACTCGCGGAGCACTCGCTCGTGACGCGTTCAAGCTCGCCGCGCGCGCCATTGGCCCACAGGATTCTGCCATTCAGGCAAGATTCGAGCAGGCAGCAAAAGCTATGTTCTCACAGAGCGAGTGACCTATGGATGTACATGCTCCTGAAACCAGAAAACAGATAGACCGGCAGGTCAGTCTGATGCTTGAAATCGCGCGCAAGCGCGGTGAAGAAATCCGTCCAGTATGGAAATCTGCGGGCGGCAGTCCGTGGGATTCGATGCCATGGTATGAGCAGATTTGTCTCGGCTTGCATGGCAGCCTCTTGGAGGAGCTCAGGAGCATGTGGCGCGGCGCAAATCACAAGGTGAAATTCGAGACTGTGCCTGATGTGACACAGTGCGATTTGTGGAATAGCGGCCATGCGGTGCAAGACGATGAACGGAACACGCCCGGGGCATCCGCCTCGAGCGATCTGCTCGGTTTGTTCTGGTTGGCGCCGGATAACAGATACACAAGTCATATTGTCGCTCAGAATGATGGTTCGTCATACACGACCCGAATGAATTTCACCTTGTTGCACGAGCTCGGCCATTATTTGCAGGAGACCGAGAACGGGGAACTGACTGATACGGCGTACATCGAAGATATGCCGTTCGAAGAGGCTTGCTGCAACCGATTTGCATCCCTGTCCTTGCTGCCAGACGATTATCTTTCGCAGCAGCTCGCCGGTTGCACAGTGCCAGATGCTGCGATGATCAACAAGGTTTTCGAGGATGGTCGTGGATCCCATGGGAGAAAGGATGTACGCGTTTCACGGCCGGCAGTCATCAGGCGATTGATCGAGAAGATGCCCGAAGGGAGCAGCATCAGTCTGCTGAGCGTGCCAAGTGCGTCAAGCAGATCCGGCAAGAGGGACGGCATCAGTACGAATTCCAATACTCTTACGCAGCCGACGTTGCAGATGCGCGCGTGGACGAATGGAACCATAGATTATGGCGGCGATTTAACTGATATCGAGCTAGCTCTATGCAAAGAGACATGCAATGGTCTTGAAGGAGTTGGCGGAGCATACAAGTCATACACCGCAGGGCGGGGCGTGCTTCGCCGTTCGGAGATTCGACACACGCCATCCGGGATTCCCGTGCATGCAGCCAGTTTGGCTACCTCGTTCGCCGGATATCGCAGATACATGTTCGTTGTCATGGAAGCAGAGGCTTCAGCGCCTATGGACGGAGGGGAGAAGTAAGTTGGCTGAGCAGTATGATTCAGCGGTCGTAGGCATCGAGGATGTCATTGCTACAGGTGATGCGGGAATCCGCGAATATCTACGTCTCGCCGAAGGTGCTGCCGTTACGGCATCCCAATGGCGGGAATATATTGAACAATCCGGTAATCGGATGTTCGATGGCCTGGATGAGTGGATACTGCGTATGGTCCACGAGCCGCTACGCCTGAGTAAACGCGGTGAACCAATCAGTAATGCTGCCGTAGACAACCGAGCTGCGTACCTGTACGAGCAAACTTATCGGCGGGTCTACCTGCAATCCGAGTATCTGCGCGTCATGCGCAAAGCATGGCTGAATGATGAAGCAACTCATCACATCGAGAACGCAGACGCGATTCGCTTCCTCACGTGGCAGGTCCGTGACGCTCACGACGAACTTGACTATCTCGCCAAGGGCATTGACTATACGGACATTCAACGCATCAAACAGGCTGTAACCGGCAAGACAGTTCGCAGACGTACTGAGGAGAAGCCGGAGACAAGAACCCGGAAACCTCGCAAGTACTTCACTGATACCGATTTCAACTCCATCGAAGGAATATACCATGAAATCGGCCTATTGCAGGACCGTGATCCCAAGGCAGTGCAGAAGTGCGTCAATCATGCTCTCGTAGCGGGGGCATCGCTTGAGACCGCATTGCTTGAGCAGTATTCTGCGTTCCCTCCTGCCGGCGTGATGATAGGCATCGATTTGGAAACGACCGGAACCAGTTCCTCCGGCGACACCATCATCGATGCTGGATGGGAGCACTATGACATGGATACAGGTGAAGCCTCGGAAGCGCAGCGCCATGCTTACGGATTATCGCCTGAACGCGGTGAACTCGGACTGAAACCGGACATCACTGACCTTACTCAGATCCACTCCGATGATCTGAGGGGGCTCACGCCGTTCGAAGAAGATACCGAAGCACAACGTGTGATGATGGATGCGCTCCGCGGGCACATCGTGGTCGCACACAACGCAAAATTTGAAACGAACTTCCTGCTCAGCCAGTGTGATGGATTCGGAGAAGCGCTTCACGACGGGACTGTTCAAGTTCTTGACTCGCTCAGTGTGGCGCACCATTGCGACCCCGTCAGGGATCAAGGCTTTGCACTGGATGACTACGCGAGGAGGTACGGGGCGCTCGGCGACGACAGGACGACTGAGATTCCCGCTGCAGGAGGCGGCATGATCCACCTCGACCAAGGAACGCAAGAACGTCACTTGGGCCTAGAAGACACCCAAATCATGATGCGTGCGTTGAGACAACAGGTACTCGCGATTCAACACAGGTAACTCGATTGACTATGCAATGAACATCGAGCTCGGTTGAAAAACGTCACGATAGCGCCCGGTTGGAATACGCCACAGAACCTTCATGTTCGTGGTGGATTCCAACCGGGCTGTCGTATCGGGCACTTACGAGGGTAGTTGGTTAATGCATTCGCGCTTTGAGTTCAGGGAGCCGCTCCTCCCACGCTGGCCGAACGCGGCGCTTATCGAGGAACAGAGACGGCCAGTATTCGATGAGCAGCTCTCGGTTGATCAGTTCGCATTGCATGTCAACCCAGCCATGACTGACGATTTCAGTGTATGCGCGAATGACATCTCCCGTTTTCGTCATGTCGAACGGCGGACGTCGAGGCCCCCAGTAAACGGTGATGGGAAGTGTAAACACGGCATCGGGTTTGCCGTGTAGATCGTCGAGCGACGCTGGCATGGCAAGGGGAATGAACTGCCATGCGTGGTAGCGTTCCGGCGATGCTGGATCATCGTGGTTAGGATTCTTGTTTTCTTGTTGTTCCTGCGTGATGGTTACCCCCTGATTTCATTCCATTGTCATAGTTTCACGCTTGCACTGTGCGTTGTATCTGACGACTACCCCTATATGCCGAGTATAGACGCCATTGTGGCCATATGGAACGGCGTGTCGACAAAGGGCCGCCATGTACGTCCCGACTTGCAATGAACTTCATCATTTGCAAGATCG
>NZ_JBJEIH010000072.1:0-1520 GCF_051876855.1 Bifidobacterium sp. | reverse complement strand
TGAAACCAAGGCGCCGGAAGGCTATGAGCCCGCCGACCCTATTGATTTCACCGTGAACAACGGCGTCATCACCATCAACGGGCAACCGATGTCCGACGATACCGTGCGCATGCAGGATACGGCGGTTTCCAAGACCGCAGTGACCGCAATCAAGCAGTGGTCCGACGACAATAACCGCGATGGCAAGCGTGCTGCGAGCGTCAAGATGGTGCTCAAAGCGAACGGCAAGACCGCAACAACAGGCAATGGTCTGGTTTCGGACGCAGACAGCGTACGCACGTTGAGCGCGGCGAACAACTGGTCGACCACATGGTCCGGCCTTACGCAAACTGACGCCAAGGGTAAGACCATCCGCTACACGGTCGAGGAAATCACCTTCGACAGCGTCAACTACCACGAGAGCACGCGTCGTGTGCCCCAGTCGGACGGTGTCCGGATTTACGTGACCAACATCCACCAGCCGGACACGGTCGCCATCAGCGGCACGAAGGTCTGGGACGACAACGACAACGCCGACGGCGTGCGACCCGACCATATCGATGTCGTGCTGTACGGCAACGGGTCGCCGATGGTGACCACAGCCATCACCCCGGACGCCAGCGGCAACTGGAAGTGGACCTTCGAAGGCATGCCGAAGAACGACAGCAACGGCAAGCCAATCGTCTACACGATGGCTGAAAAGCCGGTCGACGGGTACACTTCCTCCGTCAGCGGCGATGCGAAGCGCGGGTTCACCATCACGAATACACGCTCGCAGAACACCACGGACATCACCGTGAACAAGGTGTGGAACGACGATGACGATACTGCCCAGTTGAGGCCTGACGCCATCCGCGTGCAGCTGTACGCTAACGGCCGGCAGGTCGGTCGTTCGGTCCGACTCACCGCGAAGGACGGATGGGTCCACACCTGGACCGCGTTGCCGGTGAATATCGACGGTCAGCCGGTCGAATACACCGTGAAGGAACTCGGCCGCGTGGAAGGGTACGCCAAGCCCGACATTACGGATAACGCAAACGGCGGGTTCACCATCACCAACACCATCGAACGGCATACGGTGAAGCTGAACAAGGCAGATGCGCTGGACAACAGCGTTCGTCTTGATGGCGCCACGCTGGCCGTCACCACGATGGACGGCAAGAGCGTCAAGGACGCCGACGGCAGTGACCTGACTTGGGTCACCGACGCCGACAAGCCTCGCGAGGCGTCCCTGGCTCCGGGTGACTACCTGCTGCATGAGGTCAAGGCGCCGAAGGGTTATCAGCTGACCGGCGACGTGTACTTCCAGGTGAAGGATGACGGGACCATCGATGCGCCGACCGCAGGGGCCGACGGCGTGGTACTGATCAGTGATCTGAAATCCACTGTCCCACCGGTCATTCCTCCGGTGACGCCGCCGATTACCCCGCCGGTGACCCCGCCGACTACACCGCCAACCACCCCGCCGTCGACTCCGCCGACGACCACTCCGCCGACGCCAGGAACGACAACCACGTCAACGCAACGTCAGGAACAGCGGC
>NZ_JBJEIH010000071.1:0-1534 GCF_051876855.1 Bifidobacterium sp. | reverse complement strand
CATCACCAGCATCGACACCCTCCTGCGGCACATGCTCCACATCCAGGGCATGCCCGGCATCCTGTGACAGGCGCGGCATAGAATGGAACACACACCGGAACCAAGCAAGGAGGAGCCGTGCGATACGTCACGGGCATGCACGCCCTGAACCTGGGGGACCGGACAAGCACGCCGGGCGACTGGCATTTCAGCGCCATGGACTGGCAGCATCCCATGACCCTCGAATCCGGGCGTTCCCCGTTCGGCGACTACGGGATCACACCCCAGGACGTGCCCGGGCACGGCGTCATGCCCGTCGCCAGCCACATCCGCGCCTGCCTCGACCTGATCGAACAAGGCCTGTACGGCAGCGCGCAAGGCATGCGCGACGACTTCATCGCCAACCCCGCCTACGACCGGGAGATCATGGACCAGGTATGGAAACTCCACACCCGCCGGGACTGGCCGCAAATCGACCGGTTCATGGGACACGAATACCTCGGCCGATGGCTCGACTACAAGCAGGACAGGCAACACGACACCAAGGCATGACCATGGAACACCGGACAGACACCGCCGCGCACCGGCAGACGATAGAACACATCCTCACCGCCATCAACACGGCGAAAGACAACCCCTTCATCCTCAAGGGCGGCACCGCATTGATGGAATGCTACGGCCTCGACAGGTTCTCCGAGGACATCGACCTCGACTGCCAGCGGGCATCCGTGCCTGCGACCCGTTTCTTCCGCACCATCGACCGTGCGTGCTCGCAATACGGATACGCATGGCGCGAGGGAAAGAACACGCCCACCGTGCAGCGCGCGTTCGTGGACTACGGAAACCCGGCCACCCCGCTGAAAATCGAGGTATCCCACCGCAAACGCGAAGTCCCGGAAGACAAGACCGTCATCATCAACGGCATCAGGACCTACACGATCAGCGAGATGTGCAAACTCAAATGCGCCGCGTACATGTCCCGCGACAAGATCAGGGACCTGTTCGACATCTCCTTCATCGCCGACCGGTACTACGACGATCTGACGCCCGACGCGAAGGATATGCTCGCCATGGCCCTCGAATACAAGGACCTCGACCAGTTCGATTACCTGATCAGGACACAACCCGACCCGCTGATCGACCCGGCAGGCCTCGAAGACCGTTTCCTGCGCACCATGGACAAGGCGGGACTGCTCGGCGGCCAGCCGCGAGACGCCACGGGGCAGACAGGACACGACGGCGTCATCCCGGGGAGTGCAGGCGTCATGCTTCCCATGCCGGACCCCCGGCCGGATATGGGAACGGGCAACGGCGCGCCGCCAATCGCCATGGCATAACCGGACAGCGCTGATCATCAGATCGATTCGTCCCACACCGACTGGTCGTCTACAAGGCCGAGGTTGCGTCCCGTGGCTTTCAGGTCGCGCAGGGCGAGCTGTTTTGAGGCGACCGGGACGCCGCGGCCCTCGGGATGCAGCAGGTCGGGCGCGATGCGGTCGATCGTGCGGGCGGTGTGCGTGAACTCGATCACCCCGTACGGGGTGCGGTACTCGCC
>NZ_JBJEIH010000070.1:0-1564 GCF_051876855.1 Bifidobacterium sp. | reverse complement strand
CTCCCGGCAAGTTGTCTCAACTGGCGGTATTGCCCGTATCCGCTTACACCGCGATTGGCTGTGTGTTCGCGGTACTGGCCATCATTCTCGTCGTCGCCGCCCGCGTGGCGGATTTGAAACGGCGCAAGGGCGGCCATGCGGGTACTGCGGCCATCGTGCTGACCGCCATGGCCGGCGTGTTGATTGCCAGTGCGCTGGTGGTAGGCAACTTCTTCCCTGACGGCATCATTAAGGCGTCTGGACGCGATAACGCTCCCGTGAACAGTACGTCACGCATGGAATCCGGCATCGAGGAAGCAACCGAGCGGTGCTCCGACGGCTGGCAGACGATGGATGTCAGCGGTTACCCCGGCATGAGCGCGGTGGCGGTATGCAAGACCACGCGGATGGCGTTCGTCACCTTCGACAGCGCGTCGGCCGCATCCATGTACCGCGGCGCAATCACGTCGAAGATCTCGTCCACGCTGGACAGCTACTCCACCGACTCGCGCGCCCAGGGCGAATGGCGCATCCTCAGCGGCGAACGCTGGATCGCCTTCGGCCAGAAATCCGATATCGAAGCCCTGCACGACCAGTGGGGCGGCACCATCAGCGCCGTGCAGTGAGCGTCCATGCGGATTGCGCGACAGGAACCAAAGCGCCCACGGTGAATACTCGGCGTGATGTACAACGTCTGGTTTCGACGCTCAATCCGGAATGGTAACGGTGATGTGTTGGCTCTCTCCACTGTGCGAAAGGTGAATCGATGTGCGCACTTGGCGTGTCTGTGTAACCCGGCTTCGTTGGGGAGTGCAGGACACGTCCACGTCCACATGGCCAAGCGGTGAGGTGTACGATGCGAATTTCCCTTGTTCGTTGGAGATATATGACTCAAGGGTGTGCGCTTTTCCATCCTGCGGGGTGAAATCGCACGTGCATCCGCTGATCGGCTTGCCGTCGCTGTCCTCCACCGTGACGGTGACAGTCGCTTCTTGCGATGAAGCCCAGCGCAGCGCCCATCCGGGAGATCCCCACAATCGGTAGAAAGGAACGCAAACTATCACAAGCGCGATGAGAACGACGGCAATGATTGCGGTGATTACGACACTTGGATGTGCGTAGTGAGGGAGCTCCATTATTTATCCTTATTGGCGACGTTGAACATAGTGTACACGCGATCAGTAAAACGTGGACTAAACAATTTATCGCCGCTGCTACAAGATGTTACACCGTTGATCCAGCCGGTGCCAGAAGAAGAGTTGTATAGTTGCAACCAAGGACCCCCAGACGAACCGTGGGGATTAGAGAATCCATTATCGGCTCGAATGGCATCGACTACGAATGGCACGCTGCTGGTTTGTGCCGAGAAAAATTCGCGCGTTGTGTTGTTGCCGGGATTGTTGGGATAACCGACAATCCTCGCGGAGAAACTTGTTAATCCTGAATGACCGAAATTATCAGATCCGTAGGTATCGGCAGGTTTCGCGAAATTATTAGGTAATACTGATGTGTCGATAGTCGCAAATCCGACGTCGTTGGAAAGCATAGCAGGGGAGATGCTGGTATCCTTTGAGCCATTTGCCCA
>NZ_JBJEIH010000069.1:0-1571 GCF_051876855.1 Bifidobacterium sp. | reverse complement strand
CCTCGGTTAGTGTGACGTCATACCCGGCGGCGATCCGCTGCGCATCCTCACGGGTGAGCCCGGGGCGGAGCCTGCGAACCGCGGTGCCGCCTTTTTCGGCGACCTTGGCCTCATACTCGCGCAACGCCTCGGTAACCTCATTGAACGCCATGACCGTCTCCTTCCTGAGTGTCGTCGGCATTCCTGTCCACTGCCTTATGGTTATGCTGTAACTCGTCTTGTTGCGCGGCTGCGGCAAAGCTCAACATCTCTTGGAGCGTGATACCTTTGCCGGACTGGTCGCCGGAATACGCGGGATCTTTAATCGGCTTGCCGCCGTTGCGTTTGACACGTTCATGGTAAATGCTCATCTGCCGTGTACGATCGACCCTGATTTGCCCATCGGGGTAGATACGCCACAGGCCGGATTCGATGCATTGCTCGCACATGCTGATGAAATCAGGCAATGTCCAATATTCCCCGCGATACAGCGCATAGGCACCATTCGCTCCGCCTCCGGGGTAGATGACGCATTGGCGCTTTATCGGCCAATCCACTATGGCGAGACGCGCCCCAAGAGAGTAATAGGCAATCGGTATCGCGTCACGTACGTGGTGTTGTACATCGGCCTCATCGTCACCGGGCAGGCGCAGCGGTGTTTCGCGGTCGGGGCATTCTTGTTCCAGCATGGTGAGTGTGGATTCGAGGCTGGGGAAGGAATACCAGGCGACGATGCCGGGCTGGCCGGTCCACCCGTTGTCCTCCCACGGGCCGGCGGCATCACCGTCATGCCACATCCACAACGCGCGCGCATCCTGCGGCAATACCGCGTTATGCTGCCGACACAGGTCATCGATCCGTTGACCGTCCAACCCCGGACGCAGCCTGCGGACCACATCAGCGCCACGCGAGGCGAGGAAATCCTCATACCCGCGCAACGCATCCAACGATTCACTCAGCGACATCGCACACACCTCCTGTAGGAACGACCAAGCTTTTCGAAACGTTTTTTGGAATAGGGATGAAATAGAAATCATGTCCAGCAGAAAACTGGCAGCGTTGATAGTAGTGAGACAAGAAAGCACCTTGGCTTCTGTTGCTGGAGCTGCTGATACGTTTAAGTGAAGGGCGTGGTACCGCTTTCCCTCCTCCTTGTAGTGTGGAGAAGAACGGGAATTCGTCGCAATCCGTATCGGCTACGACATTCGTAGTGCATTCAGGTTCACTGGAATACCAATGCCGGTTTCCACGGTCCTCGGGCTGAAGGTAATTCAGATGCACCCATGTGGGGTTTGTCTTCATCGCTTCAAGGTCATGTTCCGATGCCTCCTCGGGCTTGTCTCCGCCTGAAATGAATATTGCGGATGTGGAGCAGATTCTCTTTGCTGAGCGAGTGCTGTTCATGCTGATAATGCCTCGGAGAATATCAGTGACACATTCTCGCTCAACCACCTCAGCAGCAGCTGCTTCGTAATTTTGTGCTGCAAAGCGTTTACCGGCCATATGCCAGATGTCGGAGTTGAATTGTTGTGGTATTCGTTCGGTCCAGGGGATTGAGTGGTCGGGTATGCGGACTTGCTCGTTGCCGTCGA
>NZ_JBJEIH010000068.1:0-8943 GCF_051876855.1 Bifidobacterium sp. | reverse complement strand
GAAACTCAGAACGCGCTCGCCGCAACCGCCGTGACCGCCGCGCAATCCAATCGCCTCGCGACCCACAATCTCCGCGGGAATATGACCGCCAGCCTGTGATGTTCATCGGCTCGCGCATTTCGTTCAGGACGATCCTGCAGCGACGCCAGATACCTACCTTGTTCACCGGACTCGCGTTCCCCCGATTCTGAATTTCTCCGCGAAGATGCCGAAATTGCCGAGATATTCAGAAAAATGTCTCAAAATCTCTCCTTCAAGCGCGATTGCGCGATTTATCGAGATTCCGCACCCGTCCCCGGTACCGTATGACTTCGGCAAACTGTTGATATTTCGCGGTTTTTGATGATGACTCGAATTGACCCGGATGAGCAACAATCACAATATCTCACGAAAATAGCCTCGGACGAGAGTTTTTCAGAAATTCTTCTGACTAACTCCCCGATTGATGCCTCATCTGAGAGAAATTGAGATTCCAGACTTCGACCTTGACTCGTCTCGACGCTTCCTGCCCTGGCGGCGACCCTATATCACGTGCGGGGAACGACAGGCAAGAAGGCATGTCAGTTGCCGTCCAAATCGCCCGCGGCGGCGGTAAGCATATCAAGGCAATCCACGAATACGGGACTTGATGCCGCGAACGACCATCAGCAAACAATCCGCCGTTAAAACCTGCGGGCAGCCGGGAGAATATCCACGCCCGACCTCAAGACGGATTATCTCCCGGATGTTTGCGGGAGTTATCGCGAACACGCAATTCCGGCGGCTTTCTCAGTTTGCGAAAAGGGGCAACGACCCGACGCGGGGACGCGCTGTCGCTGCACGGGCGCAAGTCGGGAAGAAAATGAAACCCCGGGCGAACCCGGGGTCGATGGGGTGGATAACGCGGCTCGAACGCGCGACCTTCTGAACCACAATCAGATGCTCTACCGGCTGAGCTATATCCACCATGTGGTGTCGAACCGAGGCAAACCTCGTTTCGCACAACAGTCAAAAACTATACACGATGTTCGGGACGTACGCTCCCCGGCGCGTCGTTTTTCCTGCAATCACTGAAATGTATGACACAAATCCCGGAAACTTCCGGCGTGTCGCTGCCGCCCGGGCGCCACGCCGCCGCAACACACCGCAACACTCCCCTCACCACACCCCGCACCGCCATGAACCACCCCGCAGAAGTGGAACGACCGTGGCCAAACAGCACCGCATGCGCGATGCCACTCGACCACGGTCGCGAATGACACCCCAAGCCGGGCAAGAGGAGTGCAGTGTATTGGAACCCGGCTTCGGGGAGGCTTGATTGGGGTTACTCTGCGGTCACGTCGTGCGCCATCTCAGCGAAGGCGTTGATATACGCGTCGCACGCAGCGTCGTCATGAGCCACGGACAACGTCCATTCCTCCTCACGTCCCGGAGTCATGAACACGCCGCGGTTGGCCGCATACAGCCAGCACAGCTGGTTCAAGTCGGTGCGCTGGCCCTGCTTGAAGGTCACGTAGTCCACGATCTTGTGCGGGGAGAAGGTGACGCAGCCCTTGGCTCCGAAACCGATGGAGTAGCCCGGGAAGTCATACTTCTTGATGACTTCGGTGCAGCCTTCCATCAGACGGTTGTTCAGATGATCGAACAGCTTGTAGGCTTCCGGGGTGAGCACTTTCTCGAGGTTGGCGCGGGCGGCGGCCACGCACAGCGGATTGCCGGAGTAAGTGCCGACCTGGTAGACCTCACCGGATTCGACGACGCTCATCACCTCGTCGGTGCCGCCGATGGCGCCCATCGGCAGGCCACCGGAAATCGCCTTGGCCATGGTGACCATGTCCGGGGTCACGCCGAACAGCTTGGTGGCGCCGCCAGGTCCAATAGTCAGACCGGTCTTGACCTCATCGAAGATGAGCACGATGCCGTGACGCTTGGTGATCTCGCGCACCTTCTCGAGGTAGCCCGGCTCCGGCGGCACGATGGACATATTCATCAGGCAGGCTTCCATGATGAGGCAGGCAGGAGCCTCGTCATCGGTTTCCATCTCGCGGATGCGGGCCTCAAGCGCGTCGGCGTCGTTGAACGGGACCGGCACGGTCAGCGGAATCAGGGACTTCGGGATGCCTGCGCCGTACGGAATCTTCTTCAAGTGGTTCTTGTCGCCGATGTTCTCGTAATCGCCGACGATGGAGATCATCACCGCGTCATGGTGGCCGTGGTAAGAACCGAAGATCTTCATGATATGGTCGCGGTGCGTGTAGGCACGGGCGATGCGGATTGCGTCCATCGTAGCTTCAGAACCGGAGTTGGTGAAACGCCACTTCGGCAGGCCGAAGCGCTGGGTCAGTTCGTCAGCGACGACGAAATCATCTTCATCAGGAAGCGCGAAATGCGTACCCTTCGGGAAACGCTCAGCGATGGCCTTGCCGATTTCCGGATTGCCGTGGCCTTGCACCATGGCACCGTAGCCGTTGTGGAAATCGTAGTATTCGTTGCCGTCCACATCCCACAGCTTGGAGCCGCTGCCGTGATCGACGTAGATCGGCCACGGATCGCGCAGCTGGTAGGAGGAGGCGACGCCGTTACACAGATGCTTGCGGGCTTCGTTGTACATCTCGCGGGACTTGCCGAGTTTGGCGTTGAGTTTCTCACCTTCCTTGGCGGTGAGTTCCTTGATCCTGGCTTCACTGATGCTGGCCGTCATGTCGAATCCTTTCCTTCGGTAGTCTTGCGATGCGATTTTCGTTGCGTTCTATCGACTTGACTACGAATTTCGTACATTCATAGGTAAAACCCGCATTATTTCGTTGGGATTTCTGATTCCGGAACTGTTTTTCCGCTCGTAACAATTCGTCAACATGGATGTTCGCTTTTTAGGGACGATTCGCAGCCGCGGCGAGCATCGCGCGGGCGCGTCCAGATTGCGGCCGATGGAGGATTTGGGGATTGGCCCGGAATACCAAGGATTCATGAGCCTCGATGTCACGGCCGACAATCGGCACCGGTGGTGTGAGCAAATCCTCACACGGACCGGCGGACATACCATCCACCAAACAATCGGGTGCGGGAAAGTGTCCGCCATGTGAGCGAATCCTCACACGATGACAGACTTGTACCGCGGAATCAACGATTCCGGACACCAAACCGGTCACTATGCGAGCCAATCCTCACACAACGACGGACACACAGTCCCCGCACTGCAACGTCGGCCACACCAACCGCCACTATGTGAGTCAATCCTCACACGATGGCGGATACGCAGTCCCCGCACTGCAACCCCGGCTACGTTAGCTGTCTGCGTGTGAGTCACACCTCACATAGGCACGACGCGGGGCGACGCTGGGCGACATCACTGTCGTTACGCGCCAGTACGTCATTGTGCAATAGATGCACACGGCGCATCACAAGCAAGCCAATCAGGCAAATAGGGACCAACGTTATTGCCTATCATCCCCGCAGGTGTTGCAAGCGCAAGCGTGTCTGAGCATCGGACTTGCATCCCCGCGTCTTCCCCGGACTCAGAGGATGCAATCGAGCTTGCCGTGTGGCCCGGGGAATTGTCAATCGCGTATGCCGAGACATGCGCTGCGCGCCCAAAGCAGGCACCCAGCAGCCCTGATATGCCGATAACGCGGCGCCGTGTATGCCCGGGCATACACAAGCCGGCAGATGTCAAGCGATTGTATCGTTCCCCTACGCCTTCCGTGTGGTTCCGTATGTCACCGCATGCGCAACCAGACGGAACGTCTAAAGCAATAGCTGTGGAACACCACGTGTGGGTCGTTTCCGATGAAACCGCATACGCAACCAGATGCGATACTTTGGTTCCTATATGCCCAAATCGAGAAACCGCAGTCAAGCAGCCCCAGTTAAGCAAACTCAGCCCGGCACGTCAGCTCGGAACTCCCCCAAACACAAACAAAGGGTCATCCGGAAGCTTCCCTCCAGATGACCCAATTGCCCCGAAATCATGCAACCCGCACAATCAGTCGGCTCCGAAACCACGCAGATGACACCGCGCAGACGCTGCAACCACGCATGCCGCGTAACCATGCAAGCCCCGCAAGCAGCACCCACCAGACAGCCGCGCCCGACGCACTTCTTGTGCAGCCGCACGCGTATCACTGCTTGAAGTTCTCGAACAGCTGCGTGTAATTGTCGTTTATTGCGTTCGAGCAGGCCTTCTCAGTCACTGCATGCTTGAGTTCATCCGCGCTCGGCACGATCGTGTTGGACGACCGCATCTCGCTGGGCAGCAACGCATCGCCGCCTTTGAGCACTGATCCGGCGCCCGCAGACTCGTCGATCGCTTCCTTGTTCTTCGGATCCAGCATGTAGTTGATGAAGGTCTTGGCCTGGTCGATGTTCTGCGCCCCCGCGGCAATCGCCATATTGTCCACGAACTGGGTGGTGCCGTCGGACGGGTAGACGAATTCGAGATCCTTGTTCGACTGCTGCGCCTGATAGGCGTCGTAGCTCCAGATCATGCCGATGACTTGCTCCCCGGAAGCCAGACGATCCGCCACACCTTCCGAGCTGACAACCCCGACCTTCGACCGGTAGGATTGCAGCAGATCGTTCGCGTTCTGATAGGCATGCGCGTCCGTAGTGCACTGGTCCGAGCCGACCGCACGCAATGCGGCGTTCGTCACCTCGATCGAATCGTTGAGCAGCTGCGACTTGCCATACTTGGAGGACAATGCGAAGAACTCTTTCCAAGAGGTCGGGATTTGCGACTTGGGAATCTTCGCGGTATTGACCATGAATCCCGTGTACCCCACCACGTAGGGCGCCGAATACTCGAGCTTGGGATCGTAATACGGGCTGGAGAATTCCTTGGAGATGTTCTTGCCGTTGGGGAGTTTGGACACGTCGAACTTGACGAGCATATGCTCCTTGATGAGCTGGTAGACCATGTAGTCACTCGGCATCACGATGTCATAGCCGGACCCGCCTGTGGACTGCAACTTGGCTTCCAGCGCCTCGTTGCTTTCGAAAGTGTCCACGGTGAGTTTGATGCCCGTGTCTTTCTCGAATTTCTTGATGACATCATCCGGCATGTACCCGGCCCACGTGTAGATGTGCAGTTCGCCGCCATGCGCCTCGTGGTAGGCGCCATTGGCCACGACATCGGTCGTGCGGGCGGAATCGGAGATGCCTCCGGAACATGCGGCGGCCGACAACAGGCTCGCCGACGCAAGGGCCACGCAGGCCGCTCGACGAAACAGGGTGGCGATTCTGCGCCCGGCACGGGTGGACCGTCGCGAGGCAGACGGGACGGAATCGGCAGAGGCAACAGGCATGGAGGACGTAACGGATACAACAGATGGCGTAAAGGCTGGTGAAGTGTGCATCATCGGCTCCTTTCTTCGATATGGTGGTGCGCTGACTGGCATGCCGCCGCTGTTCAGTCGTCCTTGCGGTTGGTCAGGACCGAGGAGATGACGGTCACGATGACGGCGAGCAGGAGCAGAAGCGTGGCGACGACGTTGATGCTCGGGTTCACGCCCTTGCGGATAAGCGAGAAGATGTAGATCGGCAGTGTCGTCGTGCCTGCGGATGTCAGGAAGTTCGAGATCATGAAGTCATCCATCGAAATCACGAAGGCCATAAGCGCGCCGGAGATGATGGCCGGGGCCAGCAGTGGCAGGGTGACGCGGCGGACCGTGGTGATTGGCGACGCGCCGAGATCCACTGCCGCTTCGAAGCACGAGGTGTCGATGGTCTGCAACCTTGCGCGCAACGGCATCACCACGAACGGAATGCAGAAGGTGGTATGCGCGAGAATCAGTGGCAGCAAGCCCGGCTTCAGGCCGATCATACGGATGAAGCCCATGGTGGCGACGCCGAGCACGACCTCCGGGATAATCAGCGACGCGTTGATCAGCCAGCCGGCGAGCGCCGAACCCGCCCGTGACATCTGGTCCGCGGCGAGCACGAACAGCACACCGATGGCCGTGGACAATACCATCGCAATGACGGCGACCTCCAGCGAGGTCAGGGTCGCCGAGATGATTGCGGGGTCGTGGAACACCTTGCCGTACCACGAGAACGAGAACCCTTTCCACAGCAGCGCTTGGCGGCCGCCGTTGAAGGAGAACATCACGACCATGAGCATCGGCAGATACAGGAACAGGATGACGAGCACGCTGATGAACGCGACGCCGGGGAAGGTTTTCAGCCGGTTTCGCCCGGAACGCCGGGTGCTCAGTGCCCGGTCGGGCTGCTTGTCTTCGAGCCATTGCGGCATTTGGGCGGAGGCGTGTTCGCCGCGTTCGTCGATGGTTCGTTCGACGATGGCGCCGAATTCCGCCGCGGTGCCGTAATCCATGTGGACGACCGGAGCGGTTTCGCTGTCGGGCGTCCCGGCGGCCGTGCGGATATCCGTTGCTTCACCGGTACGCTTGATTTCCTTGTTGCTGCTAGTCATTGCACTCACCTCGTTCTGTTCATACCGCCATGCCGGCGTCACGCGCCGCTTTGCCGCCGCCGATGCTTGCCACGACACCGCACAGCAGCGTGATCAGCAGAATCACCGTGGACAATGCCGCGCCGAACGGCCAGTTGCGTGCTTCAGAGAACTGGGACGCGATCAGGTTGCCGACCATGAGGACACGTCCACCGCCAAGCAGCACAGGCTGCACGTATGACCCGAAGGCCGGGATGAAGCACAGCGCAATGGCCGAGGTGACGCCTGGTTTCGCGGCGCGCAGGATGATCCGCCGCATCACGGTGAGTTTGCGGGCGCCCAGGTCGTATGCGGCTTCGACCAGACGGAAGTCGAACCCGGACAGCGCCGAATACATCGGCATAATCGCGAACGGCAGGAAGGTGAAAATCAAGCCGATCAGCGAGGCACCCGACGTGTACAGCAGCTGTTTGCTTCCGACACCGATGAACTTCAAGAAGCCGTTAATCGGGCCGTTTTCATTGAGGATGAGCATCCACGCGTAGGTACGGACAATGAGGTTCGTCCAGAACGGGATGTTGATCAGCAACACCAGCAGGCGCTGGGTTGACGGCTTGCGCAACGACATCCACAGGGCGATGAAGAAGGACAGCGCGATGCAGATGAACGTGGTGATGAGCGCCTGCCACAACGAAGTGCCAAACACCTTGAGATATCGCGGGTCGAAGGAGGTGCGGCCCAGGAAGTCCGTGGTGAACAGCAGCTTCTTGTAAGCGTTTGTGGAGAACTTGTAGACTACGCCGCCGCCGACATCCGGTTGGCTCATGAAGGAGAATGCGACGATGACGCAGATCGGGCCGAGCGTGAACAGCAGTCCGACGATAATAGCGGGAATCGAATACCAGTGCGACAGCATGCCGGGCTTGATGCTGCCTGAGGCGGCGAACAGGGTACGACGGCGACGAGAGGTCGTTGCCTTGCCGTCTTGCGAAGGCGCAGAAATCGGCGGCTTGCTGCCGTCCAAAGCGGAAGAGGTTTCACTCATCGTTCCACCACCCTCATATGGTCGGGGCTGACCGTCACGCCGACCTTCGCGCCGACCGTGAGCAGTTCGGCGTCAAATGGCGGGTTGACGCGGATCTGCACGGGCGTACCGTCGGCGAGACGGACATGGCAGCGGATGTCGGAACCCATATAGGTCACGGTTTCCACACTCGCTTGCAGACCGCCGTCCTTCGCCGCGCCAAGCGTAATGCGCTCAGGGCGGACGGCCGCGCTCACGGCCGTTCCCTTGCCATACCCGCTCAAATCTTGTGTCACGGGGAAAATCTTGCCTTCGACCTCGACCGAGCCGGCATCATGCACGGTGGCGTCGAGGAAGTTGATATCACCGATGAAGTCGGCGACGAACCGGTTGGCAGGCTTGTCGTAGATTTCCTCCGGGGTGCCGACCTGTTCGGGCTTGCCCTTGGAGAACACGGCGATATGGTCGGCCATCGACAGGGCTTCTTCCTGGTCGTGCGTGACGAAAATGAAGATGATGCCGGTCTCGCGCTGCAGACGCTTCAATTCGACTTGCATCTGGCGGCGCAGCTTGAAATCAAGCGCGGACAGGGATTCGTCAAGCAACAGCACCTTCGGGCTTTTCGCGAGCGACCGGGCGAGCGCGACACGCTGCTGCTGACCGCCGGACAGCTGACTGGGCAGACGCTTGCCGATTTCGCTCAGATGCACCAGATCGAGCATCTCCTGCGTCTTGCGCTTGATGTAGTCCTTCGGCTTCTTTTCCATTTCCAAGCCGAAAGCGATGTTCTGTTCCACCGTCATATTGGGGAACAATGCGTAACTTTGGAATACGGTGTTGACCGGACGCTCATATGGCGGCATCTCGTCGATGCGCTGGTCACCCAGGTAGATTTCGCCGGCATCAAGGGTTTCCAGACCGCCGATGGACCGCAGCAATGTCGTCTTGCCGCAACCGGAGGGGCCGAGCAGCACGAAAAATTCGCCGGCTTCGATGTTCAGGCTCACGTCGTCGATGGCGTGGACCAATTTGCCTTCCGCCGACCGGAAGGTCTTGCGGGCGCGGTTGATAGTCAGGCCGCTTTCTCTCAATTCCACGTCCTTGTCGCGGCCGATACGGACGCCGGTATCATCCGGCTGATGCGATTCCGCCGCAGATGATGACGGGACCGCATCCTGGACAGGTGATTGTGTCGTGGTCATCGCTCCTCCTTGGTAATTCGTCCGGTCATCCTGCGGCGTCTGTCCGCGGGACGCGTCACGTTCATGCGTGGCTGCGAGAACTTCGAGTTCGATAGCGTGCGAGGCTTGGTCTCTGCTGTTTTCGTTGTGATTCATCAAAGGTTGCGATGATTTCCGTTGCGTAAACGTAATATTGCGACTAAAAAAGCGGCGTAACGCGAAATTTTCCCCGCGGTCTCGCATCGTGAACAATGGCCTGCTGTGATGGTTGCATGAGAGTTCAACATGACATGCGCGAGCCATTCGCAGCGGGAACATCCGAGACACTGGACAATGAGACCAGCGCCGAGCAG
>NZ_JBJEIH010000067.1:1606-9074 GCF_051876855.1 Bifidobacterium sp. | reverse complement strand
CAACCCGACAAACCCGGCTCCCCGACCATCCACCACGCCATCAACCCACTCACCACGCATGCTGCGACAAACATAACCTGACAGACCCGAGAACAACGCAAGTCAGCCCGACACCACCCACCGCGTTGCGCATGCCCAGACATACACACGCGACAAACCCAGCAGACGGCACAAGCCGAACCTGCACCATCAGTATCCCCCCGCATGCCCAGACATACGCGACGCAACAAATCAGCAAGAGATACGAGCCGAACCCACACCACCCACACCGGCACGCATGTTCGGGCATACACAACCCGACAAATCAGCCCGGCAAGAAGCGACTGAGACCCGCCACAAACCAATCGAGTATGCCCCGACATACACAACCCGACAAACCCAACTCCCCGACCATCCACCACGCCATCAATCCACACACCACGCATGCCCAGACATACACAACGCGACAGATACATGGACAGAGGCGTTCAATCACACACCATCCGCATCAATCCGCATGCCCCGACATACAACAGTCGGTAAATCGAATACTGCCGGAAATTGCAGTGCGCACAAGGAGCCAATCGCGCATGCCAGGACATACACAACCCGACAGACCCGCAGGCAATCCGAACCAATCCAGCGCCATCTGTATCGGCCCGTGTGCCGCAACATACGCAACATGACAGATTGACCAACCACAGACCGATCAAGCCGGCAACAGGCTCATCACGTATCCCCCGACATACGCAACCCGGCAGATCGGTCTGGCAAGAAGTGACTGGGACCAGCAGCAGACCAATCGCGCATGCTCCGACATACACAACCCGACAGATAGACGGGCGAAGGGACCGGGTGCACGTCATCCGCGCCGGTCTGTATGTCCGGACACGCACAACGTGGCAGACCGGATTGTGCGAGGATCCACTCACATAGTGCCGGGTCGGATGGCACAGATAAAGGTTCTGGGTAATGCCAAGGGGCAGTGCGTGAGGATTGACTCGCACGATGACAGGCCGGACGGCCCGGACCGGGATACCGAGCGCCGAAAAGGGGCGGCGTGTGAGGATTGACTCACACGATGACGGGTCAGGCGGCCCGGATGACTGCGCCGAACGTCGAGAAGGGCCATCGTGTGAGGATTGACTCACAAAGTCACCGCCCCAACCGCGAAATCACCGACCCCTGCCATCACAGACCGCAGGAATGTGAGAATCCACTCACACAACGGAGGTCAAGCAACCCCAGACCAAGGTTCTGGGCACTGCCGAGGGGCATTATGTGAGGATTGACTCACAAAGTTACGGGTCAGACGGCCCAGGCCAAGGTTCCAGGCACTGCCGGGGGGCGTTGTGTGAGGTTCCACTCACAAAGTACCGGATCAGACGGCACCCCCGGAGGCACCAGCACCAGCCGAACCAGCGGATCCGAAGGCACCACCGGCCGCGCCAGCACCATCTGCCGCACCGTCACCAGCACCAGCCCCGGACGCACCACCACCAGTACCACCCGCATCCGCAGCACCACCAGTGTCAGCACCACCCACGCCGGCACCACCACCATCCGCACCCGCAGCACCCCCAGCCCGCTTACTCGCAGCACCACCAGTGTCAGCACCACCGGCCCGCCTACTCGCCTCCTGCCGCCAGCGCTTCACCGCATCCTCCCGATACTCCTGCGCGGTCGCCGGGTCGATACCCAGCTCACGCAGGCACCGGTCGCGCTCCCGCTCGGCACGCTGCACCAACTCCGCCCGCAGTTTCGCATCCGCGGCACTCGCAGCCGGCGGCAACGTATCCATGCGCGCAACAAACACGTCCATCCGCTCCGCATGCCGCAGCAGATGCGCCATCTCAATATGCTCGTGCAGAATCTGCCGGTACTCGTGCGGATCGTGCGCAATCTCGCCGATCGCGGTCACCGGGTGCACATCCGCCACACGGTAGGTCAGCCCCGCAAGCAACGGCATCAAGAACACCGTCACCGCACCAGCAGCGACCAGCGTGGACGCGGTCATCTGCTGCATCGTACCCGCCTTGACCGCAACGGTCGTCACCGCGACAATCAACGGTAGCGCGGTCGCGCAATACACGGCGACGGTCACACGGTGATGCGACGACATCGGGTTCGCCTTGCGGTCCAAGGACATGGCGATATACACGGGCACCGCGCGAATCAGCATCAGCATGATGATGAACACAATCAGCAATCCCGGATTGCCGCCGACAGCCTTCAAATCAATCGCCGCACCCGAAACAACGAAGAAAATCGGGATGAAGAACCCGTACGAAATCCCGTCAAGCCGCGTTTCCAAAGTCTGCGAGCCTTCCGGAATCACGTATCGCAGAATGAATCCCGCAGCGAAGGCACCCAGCACCACATCGAGGTCGAAAATCGCGGACACCGTCACCAGCGTGATGAGCAACAGCACAGTCAGGCGCATGAGCACCTGCTCGGAAATGTTCGAATGCTTGGTCACGAGCCGGTAGAACCGGTTGCCCGCCTTGCGCGCCTTCGCCGGCACAAGCGCCGCGACCGCGCAAATCACGGCAAATACGGCGAGCGTGAGGAAAGTCTGCCATTGCGAGCGCGTGGACAGCAGCACCGCCATCATCAGCACCGGGCACAGCTCACCCCACGTGCCGTAGACGACCACCGCGTTGCCGACCGGCGTGCCTTCGAGCCCGCGCTCCTTGAGAATCGGCATCAGCGTGCCGAGCGCGGTCGTGGTGAGCGTAATCACCGCAGCCATTCCGTTCATGTCATGCCGTTTGAAATACGGCACGAACGTGATCACCGCGAACGCAAGCACGAATGTCGCCGCCCACGTTGCCAGCCCCACGCGGCCCTGATGCCCGCCCAACTGCTTGGGGTCGATCTCGTACCCGGCCAGCAGAAACAGGAACGCGAGACCGAGTTCGCTGAGCAGCTGTACCGAATCGCTGACCTGGATCACTCCGAACATATGCGGCCCCAGCAACGCCCCGGCGAGCAGCAACAGCACGGTCTGCGGCACGGGTTTGCCGGGGATGAGCTGCACGATGACTGGGCACAGCACCGCCACGAGCATGATGATGGTAAGCGAGACAAGATCGACGGTCATACCGCCATTATCGTCGAGATGGCGGAAAATCGCCGATTTGCGCCTTGAGGCGAGATGGGCCATGTATCGTACTTCCGATTGCGCATCGGCGCTGATGGTGGTAGCTCAGAAAAGTACACGCGTGACCGATACAATGCTCTTGGGGGGTGGTCACAATGCCACGCGAACGCACAGACAATGCCCGGACAAGATTCACTCGTCACGTTCTGCAGGATACCGTCATCAAACTGTTGCAAACCCGGCCGTTGCAGTCAATCAACGTAAAAGAGGTTTGCCAACAGGCCGGGATTAACCGCTCAACGTTTTACAGCTATTACGACAACATCCAGGACCTGGTCACAGATATTGAAAACGAGACGCTCACATGGCTGGACCACGCGATCGCCACAGCGTTCAAGACCACGCTGCGGGCAGATCTTGAGCCGGTCATCGTCAGGATTTGTCAATACGCGGCGGACAACAAGGATCGTGTCCGGATTCTGCTGAGCTTGAAAACCGATCCGCAATTCCAACGCAGGCTCGTCTCCATCATTCTCGATTACAGCAATTGGCAGTCCCGTGCGCAGTCCGAAGGGGCGGACCCCACTCTTGCCAATATGCGACTGCTGTTCTGCATCGCCGGCGGGCTCGGGCTTGTGCAATCGTGGGTGTATGACGGGTTTTCTGCCACACCTGAAGCGATTGCGCACGTGATTTACACGCAGTCGTTGCCGCCGGTACTGCACGCCATGGCGCAGAGTTCGGCAGAACCGCAGGTCAAGTCATCACTGCATGAACGCAACCATCGCGCGATATGACGACACGTGTGATATTGCGGTAGGGCTGCGGCTTCGGCGATTTTGTGTATCAGGTCGGACGCGAACACAACCGCCGTGCGATATGACGGCGGGACACCTCGTGTCTGCGCGTTACAATGTCACCGTCGCAACGCCGCACCGATGATTGCCGGCGCGTGACCAGAGCGATCAGAGAGGAAAGCATGAGCACCAAGAACACTGAGCCAGTGCAGGCGGAAACGCACGGCGAGGCGTCGGCACGGCAGCAGACAGCCGCCGCCGCAAACGCAACCGACGCAACCGCAACAACCGCCGACAACCAGCCGAGTCTGCACAAATCATTGAAAAACCGTCATATCCAGCTCATTGCGCTGGGTGGGGCCATCGGCACGGGCCTGTTCTACGGGTCGAGCGAATCCATCAGCCTTGCGGGGCCGAGTATTCTGCTTGCGTACGTGATCGGCGGTCTCGCGATTTTCCTGATTGTGCGCGCGATGTCAGAAATGAGCGTCGAAGAGCCGAAAGCCGGCGCGTTCAGCTATTACGCGACCCGCTACTGGTCGAAGCGCGCGGGTTTCGTGTCCGGCTGGAATTACTGGTTCAACTACATTCTCGTGTCAATGGTCGAGCTTGCGGTAGTCGGCTCGTTCGTGAACTACTGGTTCCCGGCGATTCCGCAATGGGTGTCCGCAGCGTTCTTCCTGGTGCTGATCACCGCGATGAACCTGATGGGCGTCTCGAAGTTCGGCGAGTTTGAGTTCTGGTTCGCGATTATCAAAATCGCTGCGGTTCTGGCGATGATTGTCGGCGGCATTGCGGTAATCATCATGGGGATTCCGGGCGTATCCGGCGTGCGGGCGTCCTTCGCGAACTGGTTCACAATCGGCGGCGGATTCATGCCTCACGGCCTGCTGTCCCGCGGATCTGACGGTCAGTGGACCGGCCTGCTGATGGCGCTGTGCGTGGTCATGTTCAGCTTCGGTGGCACCGAGCTCATCGGCGTGACCGCAGGCGAGGCGGAGAATCCGCGCACCACCATCCCGAAGGCGACGAACGGCGTTATCTGGCGCATCCTGGTCTTCTATGTCGCCGCACTCGGCGTAATCATGGCGGTGGTGCCGTGGAACACGATTGACGGCAAATCCAGCCCGTTCGTGCAGATTTTCGATTCCGTGGGCGTGCATGCGGCCGCCGGCATCCTCAACTTCGTGTGTCTGACCGCAGTGATGAGCGTCTACAATTCTGGCCTATATTCGAACTCGCGCATGCTGTATTCGCTGGCGAAGCAGGGCAACGCGCCTGCGTATCTCGGCGGTCTGAACAAGCGCGGCGTGCCGGCTGCGGCAGTGCTGACCTCTGCAGCGATCACGGTAATCGCTGTGGTGGTGGTGTTCCTGTGGCCGCAATTCGCGTTCAACTACCTGATGAGCATCGCGACAATCGCCGCAGTGATCAACTGGTCAATGATCATGCTCACCGAAATGCACTTCCGCAAGGCCGTCGCCGCGGGTGACGGGCCGAATGAGCTCGCCGGACGCAGTGGGCAGGACGCGCTTGACGCGATTCACTTCAAGCTGCCGCTCGCCAAGGTCACGCCGTGGCTGGTGCTCGCGTTCATGGCGCTCGTGGTTGTGCTCATGTGCTTCTCCCCCAGCTACCGTGTGGCCGTGGTGATTGGGCCGATCTGGCTCGCTGTGCTGCTGATCGCCTACCAGCTGACTGTCTCCCGCAAGGGCGATACCGCCGGCGCGAGTGCGACGCAAGTGTAAGTACACAGCAATCGTGAGCCTGAGCGGCCTGTCCCCCCAGGCTGCCGTTCCCCCCTTCCCAAACTGGTTACGCTAAGGACCCCCTCAGCGTAACCAGTTTGTGTTTTCGGGGGTTCCGGTCTGCTTCTACCGACGCTCAGGAGCCAGTCAGCGTCGGCAGAAGGTTGGGAGAGATACACACCGGAACGGCACCACGGCATGACACCCGGGTATGGCACCCCGGACAACACCGCGGTCCGATGCTCCGGACGACAATACACAAACTGGTTACGCTGACGACGGTCCTGGCGTAACCAGTTTGTATTTGGGGAGACGGTAACAGGACACGCCACGCTTACTGGAGGGACGCGAAATCCCGCAGGTGGTCAAGCACCGTCAGTTGACGCTCATCCAGCACAATGCCACCCAGCCACGTCCCCAGCGCGAGAACGCCGACACCGTTGAGCAGCGCGGCGAGCGCGACACACCACGGCAAACCGGCATCGCTGACACCTGCCATCGCAAGCGCCATCGCAACCAACCCCGTCGGCAACAGCACAATCATCGACCCGAACATATGAATCAGCGGAATCAGCGCCTGACTGGCCGCACGGCCCTGAGGCGTGGAAAACGGCCGATCCGCAGGGGCTATCGGATACATGAACACCGGTGAAATCACCTCGGCCACACCGACCGCGCACAATCCGAGCCCCACACTCAACGCCCAGAACATCACTGACATGTCCAGTCCGGTCTTCGGCGTCCACGCGCCGGTCGCCGCCACGCACACGATTGAAAGCAACGTCAAGTACACGAGGATAATCGCCACGTGCACGCGAACGCGACCACGCCGGTCGTCAATCCCCCGCACGCCGCTGAGCACTTCAAGCGTGAACCCGAGCCCGTCATATGCGACACCGTTGCCCTCAAGCGCGGCAAGCACCAGCCCGCCCGTAGCGACGGCGAACCAAACCGCATACCGCGTATCCTCCGGTTGCAACAGCATCGCCACCAACACCAGCACAGGCGCCGCGTACATGACCAGCTGCCTGGGATCCCGACGCAGATACGTCGCCAAACGCGCGGAAATCGCGCCGGACACACTGTCGGGAACACGAGCGAACATGCCGATGCCGCGCTGCACTTGCGCCGCCGTAGACCGGCCGCCGACCGTGCGTTCCCTGCGCAAACACCACAGGCACGCCCGATAGCATATCCAACAGGTGACGGCGATAATTGCCAGACGCGCCGCAATCAGACCCCAATGTCCCTGCCCCGCGTCGAAGGGCAGCTGGAAGGCCGCTCCGAACGGTGTCCAGGCGGCGACCGCCGCATATTTTGCGTAGGTGACTTCCTTGACGCCGGAGCTCATCAGGATGTTCGGCAGCTGGAACGCGAAGAAGCACAACGGCATACTCAGGATGTACAGCCAGCTGCGGGTGCGCCGCGAATCCGCGAGCACGGAAAACAGCGAAATCATCGCCTTCGACATGGCCAGAAGCACGGCGACCGTCACTGGAGCCGACAGCACGGCCACAACCACCATCAACGCGCTCGTCCCCCGGTATATCGGCGCGAACGCAAGCAGGGTGAGCATACCGCAGATCGCCGGCAATCCGCACATACCGGCGGCGAACAATCCACGCGTCAGCTTGCCGTCATCGATGCCGAACAGTTTGAATTTCTGCGGATCCATGGCGCTTGCCTGACCGACGTACATGAGTTGGAGCAGCAGGACGCCCAGCATGGCGACGGCCCCGCCCAGCACCACGATTGTGTTGAGCAGGTCGCCGGCGTGGGTGGCGGCGGGCATGACATCGTCGCCGAATCTCAACGCGGTGACGGCGGCGCCCGCAATCAGG
>NZ_JBJEIH010000067.1:0-1506 GCF_051876855.1 Bifidobacterium sp. | reverse complement strand
CGGGAGCGGTCATTGCGCGCCTCCATCCAACCACGCGATATGCGCGGCGCCATGCCTGCCGCCGACCAATTGCAGGAACCGCTCTTCGAGATCCTCGCCGGCGGCCACTTGGCTGATGGTTCCGGCCGCGCATACCACGCCTCGATTGATGACCGCGACATGCGTGCACATTTTCTCGACAAGCGCCATCACATGCGAGGAGATGATCACCGTGCCGCCTGTGGACACGTATTCGATGAGGATGTCCTTGAGATTGGCGCTGGAGACCGGATCAACCGATTCAAACGGTTCGTCGAGCACCAGAATGCGGGGGCTGTGAATCATGGCACATGCGAGGCAGATCTTCTTAGTCATTCCCGCTGAATAGTCGGCGACCATGACGTTGGCGGCATTGGACAGGTCGAAGGCGGCAAGCAGGTCTCCAGCTCGCTGAAGCGCTTGAGCACGAGGCATGCCGCGCAACATACCGCAGTAGACCAGCAGCTGCATGCCGGTGAGACGGTTAAAAATCTCATCAGGCTGCGGCATGACGCCGATGGTGCGCTTGACTGCGTTCACGTCGCTCCACACATCCCGCCCGAGAATCGTGGCGATACCGCCATCCGGGCGAAGCAGGCCGGTGACCATGTTGAGCGTGGTGGTTTTGCCGGCACCATTGGGGCCGACCAGACCGTAGAAGGAACCAACGGGAATGTCAAGCGACAGACCGTTGACGGCGACTTTGTCACCGAAGCGCTTCAGCAGGCCGCGGATGGATACTGCGGCGGCGGGGTTGGGAGGCACGGGTTGCATAGGGGGTACTGGTCGCGGTTGCGCGGGCTGCACGGGCTGGGTGGGTTGTACAAGAGAGACGGGCTGCATAGGTTGCATGGTCTGCACTGACTGAGCAGGTTGCGTGGGCTGCGCAAGCGGTACGGGTTGCACAGACGATGTCGTGATACCGGGTTGCGCTGACTGCACAGGTAGCGCGGGCTGAGCGATTGGCGTAGTCGGCGTCGGCGTGACGGGCTGCATCATCGCAGGCGCAGTCGCGCCGGGAACAGGGGCATCCGCGCCAGGGAAACGGACAGAATGTCCCGCATTGTCTAGTGTCATGGATTTAGGCTATCACGCGGACGCAATGATGGTTGGAATTCAAGCAAAATCGCCATAGCTGAAGATGGCATCCGGGACGAAAATGGAGTGCCAAGAGGACGATGCGGCGCTGAAGACGGCGCCGGGAACTGGGAGAACGCCGGCAGAACACTGAAGCACTGAATGCGACGCCCAGGATGGCACCGAGGCGACGCCGAAAATCTCAAAGCGACGAAAACGACGCTGAAGACGATACTGAAAAACACTGAAGACCACACGGTGCCAGAACCGGCTGCATCAAGTCCAAGGCACCCCTGCCGGCCCTCATCATCGTCGCACTGATGGCCATACCTGTGGCTGTCGCCGTATGGGTGCCCGGAGGATTGTTCTTCGTCGGATTCTTCTGGGGACTGCTGTTTGCCGGGTGCAGCG
>NZ_JBJEIH010000066.1:4230-9185 GCF_051876855.1 Bifidobacterium sp. | reverse complement strand
GAAAGCCCAGCATGGAGGTGGATGGAATTGTATAGAGAAAGTTAATGACACCGAGCGTCGGCTTTGCGCTTTTCTGGTATTCACTGATCAGAATACCGACCAGTCCGCCGAATACGATAGCGATCAAAATCGCCGCGAGCGAAATCTCAATGTGCTCAAGAAGCAGTTTTCCGAAAAAGTCCCATCTGGTGGTCAGCAAGACCCATACATCCTTCAGCATCTTATGCTCCTCTCCGCACAATGGCCTGAACCGGGCAGTTCTCAAAGCAAAGTCCACAGTGCAGACAGTGCTCCTGATGGATTACAAAAGACTTGCCCTTGTTCTGAAAAACATGAAAACATGTTGGTTAAAATTTCCCGGAATTTACCAGCTCAGAGCGGGCAGGTACCAGTTCCTTGTTGCTCCAGTGCTCCGCAATCTTTCCATTCTGCATGCTGAAAATATCAAACTGTGCATAGGCAGTGCCATCCATGAGGACATTCGAATAGGCAACAACATAATTTCCCTGTCCTATGATTTTAAATACAAAATCATAGGAAACTGCATGATCTGTGATGAAGGATTTCCAGTCATCCACTGATTTTCCAAGCTGACGATCATGCTGGATCAGAGAATCTGAAACATAGTGGTCGAATCGTCCCATGGAATGATTTTGCAGCACTTCCGTCAGGAAAAGCCGCACCGTATTTTTATTGTCTTCGGTCTTTTCTATATCCTGAACATCAAATTCGCCAAAGATCGGATCCGTACCGTTCTCATTTTTCTGATACGCATCAATCACATCCCAGTGCTCGACAATCCGCCCATTTGCATCGGAGCGGAAGAGATCCGTAGTCACCCACTGTGCAGCGCCCTCATTCAGGTTCTGATACACGTGCAGGAATACATAAGGGCCATCTGACAAGCAACGAACGATTCGGATATCCCGCTTGGGGTTTCTCTTAAAAAAGTCTTCAAAGAATTTCCGGAATCCTTCCTTGCCATCCTTCACGCCGGTGCTGTGCTGCGTATAGGTATCACCCATATAGTTGTCTAGCACCTCCTGCACTTCACCATCGCGGATTCCTCTCAGATACAGATTCTTTGCATTTTCTACGTTTTTCAGCATTCCATACACTCCCTTCCTGTAGTCATTTCCGATTCTTACATGTAATATAATTTATTACATCAACGTTGTCAACCCTTATCCACCATTTTGCAATGATTCTGGTTAGAATCCAGCTTCATACAGGTTCCAGCCGATTTGCTTTTCCAAGCCGCAAAATCCCGAAAACAAGCAGCCAGACACCTTCACATGTCACGTCTGAGTGTTACGCATTCCGCAGTGGGTGATGCGGTATCAATATTTATTCGTTGGGACGGTTAATACCGTGAAGGATATCTGAAGGATCAGGAGCTGCTTACAAAAGGAAATTCTTCTGAAGATGAAAAATATGTCGCTGATGATTTTCAGGAGATGCTGGAGTAAATCGAGCTAGACCTACAGGTGTCTCAGAAGAAACCGGATAAGACCTGTGATCACGGCGATGACGCTGACTTTGAAACGGAATAATTTTGAAAAGTGTACTCAATATGTACTCGCGGGGCAAAGAAAAAGCCCGGAACCCCGCATAGATGCTGAGGTTCTGGGCTTTCACAAAATTTATTCCCACTCGATGGTTGCCGGCGGCTTGCTGGTCACATCAAGCACCACGCGGTTGATGCCACGGCATTCGTTGGTGATGCGCGTGGAGATGGTGGCGAGCACGTCATACGGAACGCGCGACCAATCAGCGGTCATCGCGTCCTCCGAACTGACCGGGCGCAGCACAATCGGAGAGCCGTACGTGCGTTCGTCACCCTGCACGCCCACGGAATGCACGTCGGCAAGCAGAACGACCGGGCACTGCCAGATATCACGATCAAGGCCGGCCTTCGACAGCTCCTCGCGGGCGATCGCGTCAGCCTCACGCAGCAAATCAAGACGTTCACGGGTGATTTCACCGATGATACGGATGCCCAGGCCCGGCCCGGGGAACGGCTGGCGCCAAACGATATCGTCCGGCAGACCGAGCTTGGTGCCGATGGCGCGCACCTCGTCCTTGAACAGGGTGCGCAGCGGTTCGATCAGCTTGAACTTGATGTCCTTGGGCAAGCCGCCGACATTGTGGTGGCTCTTGATATTGGCCGCGCCGTCGCCGCCGCCGGACTCGACGACGTCCGGGTACAGGGTGCCCTGCACGAGGTACTTCACTTCGGCGCCGTTCTTGCCGGCTTCCTCGATGACCTGACGCTGGGCCTTCTCGAAGGTGCGGATAAACTTCTCGCCGATAATCTTGCGCTTGCGTTCCGGCTCCGACACGCCCTTGAGCGCAGTCAGGAAGTCCTCTGAAGCGTCGACGGCGATGAGCTTGATGCCGGTTGCCTTGACGAAATCATGCTTGACCTGTTCAGCTTCGCCCTTGCGCAGCAGACCATGATCCACGAACACGCAGGTCAGCTGGTCGCCGATCGCCTTGTGCACGAGAGCCGCGGCAACAGCGGAATCCACACCGCCGGACAGGCCGCAGATCACCTGAGCGTCCCCGACTTCCTCGCGGATCTTCTTGACCTGGTCTTCAATGATGTTCGACGCGTCCCAATCGCGGTCGAGGCTTGCGCACTTGTGCAGGAAGGTCTCAATGAGCTCCTGGCCACGCGGGGTGTGCTTGACTTCCGGGTGCCACTGCACACCGTAGAGTTTGCGGGATTCGTCCTCCATCGCGGCAACAGGAGCGCCCTCGGTGTGAGCGAGCACCTTAAAGCCCTCAGGGGCCTTCTCCACAGCCACACCGTGGCTCATCCACGTGGTCTGCTCAGCGGGAGAACCGGCGAGAATACCTTCGGCATCGTCAATGCTGGTCTCGGTCTTGCCATACTCGCCGAGCGCCGCCTTGTCGACAGTGCCGCCAAGCTCATACGCCATAACCTGGAAGCCATAGCAGATACCGAGCACCGGGACGCCTGCCTCGAAGATCTTCTTGTCGATGCCAGGGGCGCCGGGCTCGAACACGGAGGCCGGGCCACCGGACAGGATGATGGCCTTCGGATCCTTGGCAAGCATCTCGTCGGCGGACATGGAATGGGGCACAAGCTCGGAATACACGTTGGCTTCGCGCACGCGACGCGCGATAAGCTGGGCGTACTGCGCGCCGAAATCGACGACGAGCACTGGACCTTTCGCCATAGGTGACTCTCCCTATCTATAACAATCGACTGGTCACAACAACATACCTATTGTTGCGTGGCAAGCCGACAATGCCGGGGTGGCAATGCGGCAAACTCACAGAGTCATACTGGACACGTGGGCAAAAGCGACGCCCCAGTCGCACCGCAACCAGTTACTGCCCAACACCGGATCCCGAAGCCGTGTATACCGCCCGCAGTGCGACAATCCGCACGCACGGCAGCCGGGTGCTGACCGGAATCAGCGCCCTAGGTGCCATATCCTCCCGCCGTGCGACAACGCAGTCGCACAACAACCCGATACCGACCAAAATCAGCCCGCAAACCAGCCAACATGACAGCCATGCGACCGTCCAGTCGCACCGCGGGCCAATTACCGACCGGCACTGACCGCCAAGCCACACAATCGTCTGCCGTGCGACAACTCGATCACACAGTAAGCCAGTCACCGACCTCCGCCAACCAATACAATGGATAGTACTCCGCTGTGCAACAGCGAAATCGCACCCGCCAGATAGTGGCGCATTCTGTCAATCATGCTTGTACGGCGTAATCGCTCTTTGCGCAGTCTCGCCGTTCGATCCGGACTGCTTGAAGGGCAGGGCCGCAAAAGAATGACAAAGTAAAGGGTGGGACATCGGCGGGCGACTGGACTGCCCGGCATCGAATCGGAGAACACAGGCCAGGATCAGAATCGGTTCGCCCCACGACGGATCGCACCCGGCCAACAGCCGCAAGGTCACCGCAAAACCTTGGAATATCAACAATCCGATCAGGCCGTCACCATCAATCGTCACCAGACCAGCTGCCAAAAACACCCGGATCACGGACCAAATCGGAGAACAGGGAATGAAAACCGATCTAGTTCGCGGAGGCAACGGCCGACGCACCCCAGGCAACTACGGCACAATCAAAAAATCGCGGAATCCCAAGGATTAGCCGACGTCACAGAGACCAGATGCCGGCGCGTAGGTCAGCCAACCGCCTGAGACCGCGGACTGAATCTGGAATCGTGTGACGAAAGCGGAACCGGTCCATGCCTGCGCCCCCGATACAAGCCCAATCAATCCTGGCACCACAATAAAACCGCGAAATTCCAAAGAACCGGCCGCACCACGAGAATCGATCATCACCGAACGAACCACTCGAACCACGGACCAAATCGGAGAACAGGATCCGAAAACCGATCTGGCACCACCGGCACCGACCGTCATGCACCCGCCAACCCCGATTACCGCGCAATCGCACGACAACCAGTTGCACATCAATACCAACCGACCACAGCATCAAGATGAACGCCAAGGTTGTCCGGAAATAACGATGAAAGCGTTTCATTTCAGCGGACTCAGGCAGATACCAGCTGTCGCCCGCCATCGACAGGGCAACCGTCCGGTGTGTGTCCGCACAGTCGCACGACAGCCGGATACCGGCCGGAATCAATCCTCCCCCGCTGACAACACGGCAACCGTGCGCCAACCGAGTCGCACAGTCTACTGTTACCGGACTTCTCCAATCGCTCAGCCGCATAACCAATTCATCTTGGGAAAGCCCAACCACACAGTGCGCGGATACCAACCATCACCAGCCAGCTGGATGTCATATCCACCAACAGTGCGACGCTGCAGTCACACAGCACACGGATACCAGCCCTGACCTACCCAACCGGCCGCGCAAACCGCCAGCCGTACGACAACACAGTCACACAGCACACGGATACCAGCCCTGACCTACCCAACCGGCCGCGCAAACC
>NZ_JBJEIH010000066.1:0-4130 GCF_051876855.1 Bifidobacterium sp. | reverse complement strand
GCCAGCCGTGCGACAACACAGTCACACAGCGACCAGTTACCGACAGAAACCAACCCGGCAGAAGTCACACCGGCACATCATGCGACACCCAAATCACACAACAGCCAGATACCAGCAAAAACCGCGCCTCCAGCCGTGTAAACCGGCTGCCGCGCAACCGCACAATCGCACAGCAGCCCGATACCATCCAACACCGAACCCCAAAGCCATGTAAACCGCCCGCCGTGCGACAACACAGTCGCACAGCGGCCTAGTACTGATTGACAGCGGCCCATCAACCGCGTAAACCGCGCACCATGCGACAGTACAGTCACATCACTGCCACATACCGCCCCTCACTCACCAAACCAGACGCCAAACCAACCCGCCGTGCGACAATCCAATCACACGACAGCCAGATACCAGCCAGCGCCTGCCCTACCAGACGCCATACCCGCCTGCCGTGCGACACCTCAGTCGCACCGCAACCTGTTACCGCACAACACCGGACTCCAAAGCCGTGTAATCCACCCACTGTGCGACACCCCAGTCGCACCACACGCCGTTACCCCTAGGAACCGGCCACACCAGCAAGCGAACATGAACAGAACACGCCACGCGTCAACACGCCGCCATGTTTTTCACCGAAATGAACGTCCAAAATGTTCGGCAACTACAATATTCCTTGATATTTCGCGGTTTTTGAGGTAAAGTCACCTTGCGTTCACCTTCACATCTCCACCATCTCAATCTCACAATACATAAAAATTTGACAACAGTTTCGAACACACATGCAAAAAAACGTGCAAAAGTCGTGTGCTCCACGTACGATGGTGCGCGACAGGGAGAGAAGTCCACGGACCGCAAGGCCTGAGGTCTTCTTGCCCGAATGTAAACAACCAATCGCACGAACAGTGCAGGAGTACAGGAGTACACATGACGAATCCTGTTATTGGCACCCCTTGGAAGAAGCTTGACGCTCCGGTTTCCGAGGAAGCCCTCGAAGGTGTTGACAAGTACTGGCGCACCGCCAACTACCTGTCCATCGGCCAGATCTATCTTCGCAGCAACCCTCTGATGAAGGAGCCGTTCACCCGCGAAGACGTGAAGCATCGTCTCGTCGGTCACTGGGGCACCACCCCGGGCCTGAACTTCCTCATCGGCCACATCAACCGTCTCATCGCCGATCACCAGCAGAACACTGTGATCATCATGGGCCCGGGCCACGGCGGCCCGGCTGGTACCGCTCAGTCCTACCTGGACGGCACCTACACCGAGTACTACCCGAACATCACCAAGGATGAGGCTGGCCTGCAGAAGTTCTTCCGCCAGTTCTCCTATCCGGGTGGCATCCCGTCCCACTTCGCTCCGGAGACCCCGGGCTCCATCCACGAGGGTGGCGAGCTTGGTTACGCTCTGTCCCACGCTTACGGCGCTGTGATGAACAACCCGAGCCTGTTCGTGCCGGCCATCGTCGGCGACGGCGAAGCCGAGACCGGCCCGCTGGCCACCGGCTGGCAGTCCAACAAGCTCATCAACCCGCGCACCGATGGTATCGTGCTGCCGATCCTGCACCTCAACGGCTACAAGATCGCCAACCCGACCATCCTCTCCCGCATCTCCGACGAAGAGCTGCACGAGTTCTTCCACGGCATGGGCTATGAGCCGTACGAGTTCGTCGCCGGCTTCGACGATGAGGACCACATGTCCATCCACCGTCGCTTCGCCGACCTGTTCGAGTCCGTCTTCGACGAAATCTGCGACATCAAGGCCGCAGCTCAGACCGACGACATGACCCGTCCGTTCTACCCGATGATCATCTTCCGCACCCCGAAGGGCTGGACCTGCCCGAAGTTCATCGACGGCAAGAAGACCGAGGGCTCTTGGCGCGCTCACCAGGTGCCGCTGGCTTCCGCTCGCGATACCGAAGAGCACTTCCAGGTGCTCAAGAACTGGCTCGAGTCCTACAAGCCGGAAGAGCTGTTCGACGAGAAGGGCGCTGTGCGTCCGGAAGTCACCGCCTTCATGCCGAAGGGCGAGCTGCGCATCGGCCAGAACCCGAACGCCAACGGCGGCCGCATCCGCGAAGAGCTCAACCTGCCGAAGCTCGAGGACTACGAGGTCAAGGAAGTCTCCGAGTACGGCCATGGCTGGGGCCAGCTCGAGGCCACCCGTCGTCTCGGTGTCTACTGCCGCGACATCATCAAGAACAACCCGGATTCGTTCCGTATCTTCGGACCGGACGAGACCGCTTCCAACCGTCTTGCTGCCGCTTATGAAGTGACCAACAAGCAGTGGGATGCCGGCTACCTGTCCGCTCAGGTTGATGAGCACATGGCCGTCACCGGCCAGGTCACCGAGCAGCTTTCCGAGCATCAGATGGAAGGCTTCCTCGAGGGCTACCTGCTCACCGGCCGTCACGGCATCTGGAGCTCCTACGAGTCCTTCGTGCACGTGATCGACTCCATGCTGAACCAGCACGCCAAGTGGCTCGAGGCAACGGTTCGTGAGATTCCGTGGCGCAAGCCGATCTCCTCCATGAACCTGCTCGTCTCCTCCCACGTGTGGCGTCAGGATCACAACGGCTTCTCCCATCAGGATCCGGGTGTGACCTCCGTGCTGCTGAACAAGTGCTTCAACAACGACCACGTGATTGGCATCTACTTCCCGGTTGATTCCAACATGCTGCTGGCCGTCGCCGAGAAGTGCTTCAAGTCCACCAACATGATCAACGCGATCATCGCCGGCAAGCAGCCGGCCGCCACCTGGCTGTCCCTCGACGAGGCTCGTGCCGAGCTCGAGAAGGGTGCTGCTGAGTGGAAGTGGGCTTCCAACGTCAAGTCCAACGACGAGGCCGACATCGTCCTCGCTTCCGTCGGCGACGTTCCGACCCAGGAGATCATGGCTGCTGCCGACAAGCTCAACAAGCTCGGCATCAAGTTCAAGGTCGTCAACGTGGTGGATCTGATCAAGCTCCAGTCTGCCAAGGAGAACAACGAGGCGCTCACCGATGAGGAGTTCGCTGACCTGTTCACCACCGACAAGCCGGTCCTGTTCGCCTACCACTCCTATGCCCGCGACGTGCGCGGCCTGATCTACGATCGCCCGAACCACGACAACTTCAACGTTCACGGCTACGAAGAGCAGGGCTCCACCACCACGCCGTACGACATGGTGCGCGTCAACAACATCGACCGCTACGAGCTGACCGCTGAGGCTCTGCGCATGGTTGATGCCGACAAGTACGCCGCTGAGATCGACAAGCTGGAGGCCTTCCGCGACGAAGCCTTCCAGTTCGCGGTCGACAAGGGCTACGATCATCCGGATTACACCGACTGGGTGTGGCCGGGCGTTGATACCGCCAAGCAGGGCGCCGTCACCGCTACCGCCGCAACCGCTGGCGACAACGAGTGATTGACGCGTCGCAAGACGCATGAGGCATAAGCCTTAAACTCAGGAGGGGCATCGGGAAGAATCCCGGTGCCCCTCCTGCCGTAATGCCGGGGGGATCGCAAACAACATAGGTGAAGACAGACCGATATTATCCGTTTTCAGAGGCTCACCGTGTTACGCATGCCGCGACATGCACAACCCGGCAAGAACACGAGGAATGATGGCAGATCCTCCGACATCTGCCATGTTGAGCATGCCGGGGCATACTTTAGATGCCGGACTCACAACACCAAGCAACTCTCCCCTAGGCATCCGTCGAGTTACGCATGCCGCGATATACGCGACTCAGCAGAACACACTCATGGATTGCACACCGGCGGCCATGTTCATGCACATTGTGACCTTCAAAGCCTCCTGAGACAACCGCCGCATGAACAGGTGCACGCCCGAGCCCGCCACCACCTCGTGTCCGGAATTCATCTCGTCAAGGAACGTTTTCAAATCCATATCGGTGCTCTCCTCCAACATCGCGGTACGCCACCAATTCTCAGAGTTCAAGTTCTCTTGAAGTCACATCGGCATCCTGCACAGACTACGGACCTCGCAGTCACTCGATGACGCACGTATCCGTTACCTGCCCACAATTCGTCTACTGTTTACCCGATGTTAGTCCTCATTCAAGTCGCCGAAGATATAATATTTTTCGGCCTTTCGCTGTTTGGTGTGGGTGGGTCTGTCAGGTGGTGACGGTGCTGAGG
>NZ_JBJEIH010000065.1:0-1671 GCF_051876855.1 Bifidobacterium sp. | reverse complement strand
GCAAGTATGTGGACGCTGCGAACTGGAAGTGGTGATTGGTAGTGTTGACTTCCTCCATCCTTGCCGCCGGTGATGTTCTGGTCGGCTATGGTGTCCCGCATCTGGACACGAGCGCGTACGGCGACGGTGTCACCACCGTGGTGCTGGCCGTCGTCGCGTTCGTGATCGGGTGCTTTATCGGTTCGTTCCTCAACGTGGTCATCTGGCGCGTGCCCAACGGCATCAGCCTGGTCAACCCGAAGCGGAGCTTCTGCCCCAACTGCAAGTCCCCGATTCGTTGGCACGACAACATCCCCGTCATCTCGTACCTGGTGCTGCACGGCAAATGTCGCGACTGCCACGAGCCGATCTCCGGGCGATACCCGTTGGTCGAGCTGCTCGGCGGGTTCATGACCATGCTCGCCGTACTTGGCCCGGCCTTCCACCTGTACCCGGTGTGGCTGCTCCCGGTCACCATCTACTTCGCATGGCTGAGCATCGTCATCGCGTTCATTGATATCGACGTGCAACTCATCCTCGATATCATGACGTACCCGTCCATGTTGCTCATACTCGCCCTGCTCGCCCTCGCCTCATGGGGGGCCGGCTCATGGACGCCGCTGTGGCGTGCCGTCATCTGCGCTGTCGCCCTTGCAGCCTTCTACGTGTTGCTCGGTTTTATCTGGCCGAATGGCATGGGGCTGGGTGACGCGAAACTCGCCGTCATCGTCGGGCTTATCCTCGGGTGGCTCGGCTTGAGGCAGCTCATCGTCGGGGCGTTCGCAGCGTTCATTGTCGGGGGAGCGTTCGCGCTCATCCAGGTGGCGCGCAGGCGCATCAACATGAAAGGCGGAGTCCCGTTCGGGCCGTACATGCTCATCGGAGCGTGGATCGGCATCTACGTCGGCGCGCCAATCGCCAACTGGTACCTAACGATTTGCGGGCTTAACTAGTCCACAGGAAAGAGAAAGGAAAAGGAGGAAGCCATGAAGCCAATCACGACACTGTCGCTGTCGAACGACGCGATTCGCGCGGCCGTCATCGCCAATCCCTACACGGAACGGCCGCAGATACTGCAATACCGCACGATCGGCCTGCCGACCGGCGCGGTCGTCGACGGTGAAGTCGTCGACCCGCAGACCGTGACCGGCCTGCTCAGGGGGCTTATCAAGAACGCGAAATTCCCCAAGGATCTCGCGCTCGTCTACACCAGCCGTCGTGTGGTCTACAGGGAAATGACCTTCCCGGAAATGCCGCTCGCCGAACTGCACGACACCCTGCCGTTCCAGGTCAAGAACTACATTGCGCTGCCGGTCGACGATTCCATCATCGACTTCGTGCCGCTCACCCGTGAAGAGCAGGCGCAAGGTGCCGTGCTCCATGGCATGGTCGTGGCAACCTTGCGCACCGGCGTTGAGAAAACCACCACGGCAATCCAGAATGCAGGATTTGCGGTACGGTCCGTGGACGTCAGCGCGTTCTCGCTGGCACGCGTCTTCCGCGACCAATCACGCGACAAGGCCATCGCTGTCGTCAACGTCGGCTCCAACAGCACCGATGTCATCGTCCTCTCGCAAGGGCACCCGGTCGCACTGCGAGCCGTGCCGTCCGGTGCGGACGATATCACCCAGGCTGTTGCCAAGGCACTCGACATCCCGTTCGAAGGCGCACTCGAAATCAAGAACCGCATCG
>NZ_JBJEIH010000064.1:0-9390 GCF_051876855.1 Bifidobacterium sp. | reverse complement strand
GGGAAACCCCACGGCATGCAACCACCACACCGTGGAACAACCCACCTATCACCAATAAGCATGCCCCCCCCCGCAGACTTTCCAAGGAAAGCAGGTTATTAGCGAACGCCTCAATGTGTGAAGCGGCCCCCATATTCCACAAGCAGGTCATGCACGAACCGCGCGCTGTGCCTTGAAATTAGGAGCGCAACGATTTGTTACAGGCAGCGAATCGATTGCGACCGTCATCATGGAAATCACAGGTGTGGTATGGCTGTAGCAAAGCATCAGCATGCTGGCTCAGCCGAGGGTTCGCTGGTCTCGTAGACCGACTGAGGCAGCAATCAGCAACGCGGGAGCCAATCCTTGCACAGCACAGAAACTAGTCTGGGTCACATACTGGCCATCGTCATGTCCTGCGGCCCGCGCGCAGACATGCTTGCCCGCGAATCGAGAGGGGCGTCATCACTAACAGACATCATCGCCAACGGGTCTCATGGTCAGCAGGCGTCATCGCTCAGCGTGGGACTTCTCTCGTTATATGCAGTTTGACGCGTAAACTCCCAGGGGCCTGATTTCGGGCCCGTTGGTATTTCAACGTTTTCATTGTCACATCAGCGCAAAACCCCGTCTTCGTCCATAAACTCCCGGGAGATTACCGCCATTGGCGCCATTCCCGCCAAAAGTCCCGGGAGATTACCGCCATTGTGACGTTTCCGTAAGAAGTCCCACGTACCGGACCCGTCGCGCCCGAGCATGCCGGCGAGCGCCACTGAAAAAGCCACTCTAAACGCACTCATTCGATGGCGACAACCGCCCGGAACGGCCTGTTCCGGTGCATTCAAAAACGGCGCGATCGCAACGTTCCGCGGGTTGGAATCGTTGGAATCGCGCCGTTTTGGCGGAGTGCGGGCGGTTACTTGGACACGTTGAACTTGAATTCGACGATGTCGCCGTCCTGCATCACGTAGTCACGTCCTTCAAGGCGGAGCTTGCCCTCCTCCTTGATGGTGTTCATCGAACCGTTGGCTGCGACGAAGTCATCGTAGGAGACGATTTCGGCTTTGATGAAACCGCGCTCGAAATCGGTGTGGATCACACCTGCTGCCTGCGGGGCGGTCCAGCCCTTGTGGATCTGCCAGGCGTGTACTTCCTTCTCGCCGGCGGTCAGGAAGGTCTGCAGGCCGAGGATGTCGAATCCGACGCGGGCAAGCTGGTCGAGCCCGGATTCCTTCAATCCGGCGTCTTCGAGCATCTCACGCGCATCCGCCTCGTCAAGCTCGGTCAAATCAGCTTCGAACTGGGCGTTGAGGAAAATCGCCTTCGCAGGGGCCACCAAATCGGTGAGCTTCTTGCGCAGCTGCTCGTTGGACAGTTCGGCGTCGTCAACGTTGAACACGTAGATGAACGGCTTGGCGGTCAGCAGGTGCAGGTCGTAGATGTCGTCCTTGTTGATTTTGCCAGCCTGGGCCGCGTGGTCGATGGTCTCGCCCGCCTCGAGGATCTTCTTCGCCTCGTTGACGGCGTTGACGTATTCCGGCGTGACCTTCTTGCCACGCAGTTCCTTCTCGAGCTTCGGCAGCGCGTTTTCGATGGTCTGCAGATCGGCGAGGATGAGCTCGGTGTTAATCGTGTCGATGTCGTCGGCCGGATCGACCTTGCCGTTGACGTGCACGATGTCATCGTCCTCGAAAGCGCGCACGACCTCGCAGATTGCGTCGGCTTCACGGATGTTTGCCAGGAACTTGTTGCCCAGTCCCTCGCCTTCGGACGCACCCTTGACGATGCCGGCAATATCGACGAAAGTGACGGTCGCGGGCACGATCTTCTCGGTGTGGACGAGCTTGGCGAGCACCGGCAGCCGGTCGTCCGGCAGGGGCACGATGCCCGTATTCGGCTCAATGGTGGCGAACGGGTAGTTCTCCGCTAGCACATTGTTGCGGGTGAGCGCGTTGAACATGGTGGACTTGCCGACATTCGGCAGGCCGACGATTCCGATAGTTAAAGACATGCTTTCCAGTGTAGAGGCATGATGGACGTAGCGCATGCCGTCGGCACGTCATCGCCCTTGCGTGATTCGCGCCAACCGGAAGAACAACCGTCGGATACGAGCGGCGGCCGGTGCCACGATTTGCACCGCGGACACCGGCCACCACCGCGAACATCAAGGAACCGTCAGCCCTCCACGGCCTGCACCGCGGAAATCACGTCGCCGCGGAACCCGTGCTGTTCCAACGCGACCACGCCGCGGATGGTTGCGCCGCCCGGAGAGCAGACCGCGTCCTTCATGGCCGCTGGCAGCCGCCCGTCGCTGACTTGCAATGCGCCCGTACCCTCGACCATTTTCGCGGCGAGCCGGTACGCGCTGGCACGCTTGAGCCCATACTGCACGCCCGCGTCAGCGAGCGCCTCGATGTACATCGCGGTGAACGCCGGGGCGCAGCTGGAAATGGTGCCCGCCTGGGACATGTGCGCGGTGTCGACGGTCTCGAGCATGCTGACCGGCTCGAGCAGCGCGTGGACGAGCCCCGCCTGGTAGTCGGTGAGATTGTGCTTGTCTTCGACGACACTGACGCCCTGGCCCACTGCGATCGGCGTGTTGGGGATGATGGAGATGTGCGGGGTATGGTCCTCGAGCACGGTTTCAAGGCGGTCGAAAGTCCACCCCCAGGCCACGCATACGACGATGCTGTTGGCCAGTTCATGCAGAATCGGGGTCACGACCTTTTCAATGAGATTCGGCTTGACGGCGAGGATGACGATATCGCTCGCCGCGGCGACCTCGGTGGCGTTGTGCATCGGGCGCACGCCGAGCGCGGACGTGCTGTCCACGAGCTTGTCGTAATGTCCTGCGCAGGCGAGGATCTGCCCGCCTTCGAGGACTCCCCCATCCACGAAGCCTTGGGCCATGGCCTGTGCCATGGCACCGTAACCGATGAATCCGACGGTGGTGTCGCTCAGTTGCTGGGTCATTGGGTTCCTTTCTTGGGTTGTTCGCCGGCGCCGTGCCGGCCACGGATACGTTCGGGCGCGGTTGCGGACCGTGCCGGGCTGGTCACTTGATGCCGGCGAGGTCTCCCCGCCCCAGGGCTTCCCGGTATTCGCGCGTGAAAACCCGCGGGTCGGTGCGCAATCCGTCATGCTCGTACTCGTTGGTCGCCCAGTAGTGGCTGTTGCCGACACGGGACAGGGTATCAAGCTGAAGTGTCGAATCAACGTACATGTCGTCCACGTAGACGGTCGCCTGCAGCGGCACCTCGTTACGAGCGAGCTGGTCGGCGTCGTAGATCTTGCCGAAATGCGTGTCCTGCATGAGGATGTCCATCGCTGCGGCGAACGGGCGCAGCGCATGCTCCTGCCGGAACATCCACGGGAAGATCGCCTCCCCGGTGAACAGCAGTGGCCGCGCGGATACGGAGAATTGCGCTCGGGCGTCGTAGGCACGTTGGGCGGCCCAGTTGACCGGGTGCTCGAGCTCGCCGTCGGCGTAGATGAATTCCTGAAGCGGCCAGTACAGGGGGCGGGATGCGGTCGTATCCATCACGTGGATGAGGAATTCATCGGACAGCGGTGACGAGCTGTCCACGGAACCATCACCGTCGACGAAAGCCTCGTCGAACAGCCAGTGGATTTGTTCAAAACTCGGTTTCATACCGAACCCACCGCCCAAGGTCTGCACGCGTTCGACAGTCAGCGGGTCGCCGTTGGGCAACGCCACTCCCCCGTGGGCCACCCGGTCAGCCACGGCGGCGACGCGCTCGCGGTCCTGCGGATAACGCGCGTAATACTGCATGGTCTTTGATTCCATGCGCGGGAAGGTGTGCGCGTACACGTCGTCCGGGTCAGCCGGCACATGCGGGATGCCACCGTTGGTGAAACATGCGGACAATCCTTGCGGAAACAGGGACAGATATGTCAACGTCAGGAACCCGCCGTAACTCTGCCCGAGCGTGACCCACTTGCGTCCGCCGAACGCGCTCAGACGCAGATGCTCAAAATCACGGATGATCGAATCGGCAAGGAAACGCTTGAGATACGCCGCCTGTGCCGGCGCGCCCGCGATACGGGACATGGCATGCGAATCGACACGCGAGGAACGGCCGGTGCCACGCTGGTCAGGCAGCACGACCCGGAAATGCTTCAACGCCTCGGCAAGCCACGCATCCCCTCCGTCATAGCCCATCGGGCGTGGACCGGCACCACCCGGACCGCCTTGCAAGAACAGCAGCAGCGGCAAGTCCTCATGTTCACGACCAGCCTCGCACACCACCCGGTAGAACAGCCTGATTGTCGCTCCGGACACCGTTTCGCCGGGCGTGTCTCCCCGCCAGTCCAGCGGCACGTCAATCGCATGATCTTCGATATACCGCCCCGGAACGTAATACTGCGCCAACGTCGTCACCGTGTGCCTCCCGAATAAGTCCTGCCAGCAATTCGTTAAGGCAACCATAGCGCCACCCCGGCCTTTCATCCTCGCGCATGATGGCCGCGGTGACCGCCCGACGCTAGGGTGAATAACATGCATTGGATGACACGGATGACCTCATGGGCCAAAAGCCACGTTCTGGCGGTGGATACCGCCATGACCGTGCTGGTCGCCGCGCTGTTCCTGGTGATTGTGACCACCACCGGCTCCATTCCCGGCGTGTTCTTCTCCTGCCCGGCAACCGCGTGTACCCTGTGGCAGATTGCCATCCTCATTCCTGTGGCTACCCGCCGGTGGCGTCCAGAACCGAGCGCCTGGGCGATTACCACAGTTGCGGTCGCCCAGCTCATCATCGGTCCGGCGCTGGTGCCTGCGGACCTGTTCGCGTTGAGTGTCCTGTACGCCGTCATCGTGTACGGCAATCCGAGCCGAAGCCGCCTGTTCGCGTGTCTTGCACTGGCCATCGGCATCCTCGCCTCGCTCGCGCTGGCCATATCTACCAGTGTCGGGCCGGTGTTCGGTGACCCCGGGTCCCCGAATACCGTCTCCCTGTGCGAAGGCAACGACCCTCATACCTGCGCGCAGAATTTCCTCTCATCGTTCACAGGCGGGCTGATTATCATCACCCTGTGCATCGTCACCGCCATTTTCCTCGGTTATTGGCAGCGCGCCCGCAACGTGACCATCACCATGCTGCAAGAACGCAACGAGGCGTTGCAGGCCGGGGAGAACGAGCGGCGCCGGATCGCCGCGTTGGCGGAACGCGCCCGAATCGCGCGCGATATGCATGATGTCGTCGCGCACACTCTGTCAATCATCATCGTGCAATCCGATGGCGGTAGATACGCCGGGGCTTCGAACCCGCAAATCGCCAAACACACAATGCACACCATCGAACACGAGTCGCAGCGCGCGATGCGCGATATGCAGCATCTGTTGGGCGTATTCGGCGAACCCGACCATGCAGATTACCGGCATGTCGCCACTTTGCTCGACGAGGCCGGACGCTCGGATGCCGACATCCAGATCAGGTTCCACAGCTCAGGAGAGCCGCACCCGGCGCGACTGAGCGAGACCGCGAGCACGGCGATGTACCGCATGGTGCAGGAGGCGCTGACCAATATACGCAAATACGCCGGCCCCAATGTGAACGTGGATGTCGAGGAGACGTGGTCAGACACCGGTTTGACCGTCCGCGTCGCCGATGACGGCCGGGGTGCGAGCGCCGCCGCGGACGGGCACAAACCCGGCTTCGGATTGCTCGGCATGCGCGAACGCATCGCGATGGCCCATGGCAGTGTTCAGGCGGGGCCAAGGCTCAGCGGCGGCTTCGAGGTCGTGGCGAGCGTGCCGTACCGGGACGCCGAGCATGAAGCCGAACTACGTGCCACCACTTCGACCGCGACTTCGCCGGCACCGGGTGCGTGCGCGTCTGCGGCCCGACAGTCCCAAGAGGTTCTAACCGGCGCCGGTGAACCGTCCATGACGGCAACTGATATACAACACAGCAATACAGTCAGCGATGCTCCTGCCCCCGTCCGGCAGTCACGGCAGGATGCAATCGGTGGCGGAAGAACGCCAATGCGACAAAGCATCACACCCGCATCACTGCCGTTGCCGGCGCACCCAATGCGGATTTCCGACATGCTGCGGCGGTGCTTCAACAATGGCCGCCCGGCGCTGCCCCCGGCGGAACGCGGCGCGAACGGCGCCACGAATACGGTCGAACGCATGTCCATGTGGTGGGAACGTCACTATCTGGCATCAGACATCCTGTCTGGTCTCATCTTCGTCGCGTTCTTCGGCTTGTCCGGGGTGAACGTGGGCAACAATCTCGAATTCATACTCACCGGCAACCAAATACATGCCATCGGCCAAGCCGTCATCTGGGCGGTGACGGTACTGGTCATGCTGCCGTGGATGTTCAGACGCCGTTTTCCACGGGCGAGCGCCATATTCGCCTTCGTTTTCGCCATATTCCAACTGCTGGTTATGCCGTGCATCCTGTTCGTCAACATCATGTCGCTAGGCGTGCTCGCGGCCGCAATCCTCTATGGCGACCGTAGCTCCACCAAACGGGCGATCGCCGCGGCCTCAACCGCCACATGCATGTGCGCGCTGTGCGTGTTCTCCGGAGCCATGGGGTATACTTCCCTGCTCGCCATGCTCGCCGATCTGTCACGGCTGCAACGCCCGAGCGGCGCCAGACTGATTGAAACGGGCTCCGCCTTAGTCACCGTCGGGCTCATGTGCCTGATCGCCATCGTCGCAGCGATATGGAAACGCACAAGCGGCAACGATGCACTCGTCTTGCAGGCGCGTGAACAGGCGCTCAACGAGGAGGCCCGCCGGCAGCAGGTGCTCGCCGCGAACGTGGAGCGTGACCGGATCAGCGCGAATATCCAAAGCGAGGTCACCGACACCCTCCAATCCGTAATCGCTTGCACCCACGAGGGGCTCGCCATGTTCGAACGCGCGGAAAAGGAAGGGACCGAGCCGGATGCAGCCGCAGTCTCCGAAGCGTTCAAGCAAATCGGTGAGCAAGGGCGGGCCGCTCTGGCACGCATGCGCGAATTGCTGGGTGTGCTGCGCAAAACCGGGTTCAGTGACGAGACGCACGACCGGTCTGCGGATATCGCCCCACTCGCCCCGGTTTCTCCGCCTGCCTCGGCCTCCTCTGTCACCACAGCTACGCAGGATTCCCCGGCCACACCTGCTGCTCAGGCCGCTGCGACCACTCCCGCCGTGGTCTCGGATGCGCTACCGGCCACCGAAACTACCGCCTCCGGCACCGCCGCCACCACCGCCGAATCCGCCGGATGACCCCGAACCTGAGGAGCCGAGCGTGGTCTGCACCGCGCTCTGGACTTCAATGAACCCGTTATTGAGCTGCGCACCCAGATCAGCGAAAGACGACGGCGCGAATGCCGCGACACCGGCTCCGCCACCGGCAGTCAAGCCAGCGACGACACCGCCGGGCAGAATCGTCGGACGGTACATCCAATACACGAGCGAACCGGAGGCATGGTCGTCAAGCCACTGCGGGTCTGACAGCTCAGGAACCGAACGGGCGAGCTGACTCATCACCTGTTCGGACAGCCCGAAAGCCGCAGCATAGACGAGGTATTTGTCCCACAAGGCAAGCTCCGGTGCGCCACAATCTGTGAAATCGCTGAAATCATTGAGATATCGCTTAAACGCTTCCAGCTGCGAGGCCAGCTGACGGCCGTGCTCGTTCAAACCGGAAAACCGCATGAGGCCCATGCACAGGCCAACGCACAACGCGACCGGAAGAATCGTCACCAATTGCAGGAACAGGTTGCTCGACAGCAACGCGCAACTGACCACCAGATAGATGAACGCGATGATGCTGACGATGATGCTCCCCCGGCCGGCAGGCACAGTGAGCTTCAGCTTCGAGAACTCCTCCTCCAACAGCGTCACCATGGTCTGCTGCTCTTTCGCGCCGCGTCTCCAGTCATTCATCAGGGAACGCATCTGCTTCATGTCGAACACCCGGGTCTTGCCGTGTTTGCCCACCGCCTCGAGGAAATCAAGCAGGTCGGCCTCGCTGTCGCACAGGTACAATGCTGCACGACCACGGGAATCCTCGCCATCTGTTTCTATTACGATGGTCACGTCATCGGGTTTGACAGCGACGGTCGTTCGCCCGTCCGACCGGTCCACGTGATATTCGACGGCCGGGGTTTGCTCGACCCCCGACAAAACTGTGGCGTCACTCGCGTCGGATACATCAATGCCGTCATAGGATTCCGCCGTACCAGGCAGGAGCCTGATAGCATGTTTGGATGCGAGCGAGAGCATGGTGGCGCTCAGTGCACGCGCATTCGTCTGCGATGAAGGGCAATGCTCGATCAGCGCGTTGAGCCGCGCCGCGTTGTTCGGCGTCATGTCGGGCGGCTCACGGCGGTATGCGGTGTCCTTGGGGAACGACGTCTTGCGGATGCTGGCGCGCAGACAGGCGAGCATGGCGACGCACAGGATGATGCCTATGGCCGCGGTGATGAATGCGCGCATCACCAATTCCCTGTGTTTGGCGTCACGGTATCGCGCCCAGCTGTCCATCTTGTCCTGCTCCGAGGTAATCAGGCTCTCCCGGTGTTCGCCCGGCTCATGACGGGCTACGTCTTCCATCAGGGAACGGTCGACCATGGCGACCACATCGAGATACATGCCGGATTTCACGTTCTTCGCTGAGAAATGCAGCGTGCCGTCTTTATCGCGTGTGGTCTGTGAGGATGGGCCTTCGAAGTGCAGCCAAGTCGCTGAATTCTTCGTCGTAACGCCATCGGGGAAAGTCACCGTCCCCGTGACTTCACCGATTGGGACGGTGTTTCTGGTGCCAATCGGCTCCCACTGGAATGTGGCGACATCATCGTAGGCGGTGGACACCCCTTCGAAGGTCATGGTGATGTCGAACCCCATGCTGTCGGTGTCGTCGGTCGTCGGGATGTTCCAACCGATTTCAATAGTGGGGTACTGATCCGAGTAGCCGCCCGAGGCGTCAGGCTTGTCACGTTCCGGGTCATACGTCTTCGTACTCACCCCGGCGCGTTTGATATACCAGTGTCCAGCATACGTGGAGTCCCATAGTGACGTGGACTGGCTGCCGGGCACGACCGGGTCTGCCTGTGTGTAAGTCTCGCCGGTCGTGGTGTTCTTGACACTCACCCCGGTGATGGCGGTGAGCTGATCGGGGTCAAGACGATACTGCTGGTACAGTTGCCGCCACGGCTTGCCTCGCTTCTTGAGCGTCACGTCGATATGCTCGCGAATCTTCAGGTCGCCGTTGCGTTGCACTTCGACCTCATAGTTGGCGCTCCGATAAGCCAAATTCGCAGACGGATTGATTTCCGAGTAGGTTCTGACGATGGTATAGGTGCACCCAAGCACCACTGCAAGCGCGATGCCGATCGCCCTTTTCCACGCGCTGGCTGTTGTGACTTCACAGCTGGCAACTCCTT
>NZ_JBJEIH010000063.1:0-1703 GCF_051876855.1 Bifidobacterium sp. | reverse complement strand
TTCACAGCTCGTGCCCGAGCCACTCCTCGATCATGTAGCGCGCAATGGCGGCCTTGACCGGAGGCGTGACTTCGCCGGATGCGAGCGCCTGCTCATATTCGTCGCGGGTGAACCAACGCGCGTCACCGGTTTCCTCGCCGTCCACGCGGATATCCGTGCTCAGCGCCCGCGCCTTGAACGCGACCATCAAGGATGCTGGGAACGGCCACGGCTGGGAACCGAGATATTTCACCTCGCCCAGTTCGATACCGGTCTCCTCGCGGGTTTCCCTACGGCAGGCGTGTTCAAGGTTCTCCCCGGCTTCCACGAATCCGGCAGACACCGAGTACATGGTCGCGGTCTGCCACGCGCGATTATGCTGAAGCAGCAAGCGATCCTGCGAATCAACGACGGAGACGATGACAGCAGGCTCGATGCGGGGAAACAGCAGTCTGTTGCCGTCCGCCGCGTTCGTGCAGCGCTGCGCCCAACCGCCCAGCGCGGGTTTGACCTCGGCCCCGCACGTCGGGCAATGTCGTTGCCGCATATGCCACACGCTCAACGAAGCCGCCGTGGTGGCCTGCCCCGCCTCACGTGCCGAGGCATGCGGCGCGAATCCACGAAGATCGACCCAATCGAAACGTTTCGCCGCCTGTTCGAGTGCAGACGGCACCGGGCGCGGCTTGCGTGAAGCGGTATCCCCGGTCGTAGCGCCGAAAGCGTCGTCGGCCCCCTCGTATGCGGAATCCGGCACACGGTCGTCGAGGTTGCTGTCATGAAGCCCCGGCAAGCGCGTCACGTCTACAGCCACAACCTGTTCCGCGCGAGCGCCGCCATAGGAGCCAAGGAATATCGGGACGGCCTGCGGGTGCGAGGCGAGTTCCGGAAGCACATAGGCTCCGGGGAGCGTTGCCAAACGCAACTTGACATTGTCATAATCGACCAAATCGCCTTGCCCCTTGGGTACGGCGACTTTGCCACCATCGACGAGCATGACCGTGCACACCGGCGATGACAGTACTGACGAGAACAGGTCCGGGTCGTTCCTGCGATCGACCTGATAATCGATATCCCCTTGTGCCAGAGGAAGGAACGGCAGAGCTTGCGTGAGCGCAAGCGGTGAAAACATGCTCATTGTTGGTCGTCCTCGATTCGTTCATTGTGGCCGTTACATCCGTTACGACCGATACTTCCAATAATCCCCGTCATGATCGTTTTCTCATTTTCGCGATATCCCATATTCCTGCGATGTCCCAGAGCGATGTCAGGGACGCTCGGAGCACTCAAGCCGCTGAACACGCGACATCAGATTGACTAACGCCTCGGCGACGACGTCAGGATGCTCGACAGCGCTGAAATGTCCGCAATCAGGAATCTGTGTGAACGAGACCTCCGTGCCGGTCATCGCCGCGGCGAGCGCCCGCATCTGCTCCGGCGGGCTGGACGGATCGCATTCCCCGCTGACGACGGCAGCCGGAGCATGTACCGCGGCGAGCTGGTCGCCCAAATCCGGCCGTCCTGCCGCCATACGTTGCCGCCAAGCGATGCCTTCCGGGCTTTGGGCCTGAATCCAGGCGGTCATCTGCCTGATGAAGGCGTCGGAACGTTTAATGCTCGAATCGCCGTCCTGGGGCTGGGCGAAATGCATGACCGGCTCAATTGTGCGCTCGTGCTCGCACTCGTCGGCGATGCGAAGCCTGTTCGCGCGTGCGGTATCGTCGTCC
>NZ_JBJEIH010000062.1:0-9434 GCF_051876855.1 Bifidobacterium sp. | reverse complement strand
CTCGTATCCTCCGCACAGATACCCCGGAAGCCAAGCATTGCAAGGCATCCGGGGTTTTGCATACCATGCGGAATGGGCGCTAGATATGGTCGCTACTGGGTCATAGGGGTCATTACCACAATGCGGTGAATAGGCCCCATTCGGAGTTAGATGACAACTTGTGTATCTGGTGGCGGGGCGTGTGGAAATCTGGATCGTTGTTCCGGGCTGCATGCGCATCCTGTATGCCGTGGCATGCGAAGCTGCACAGATCTGGGCGGAAAGCGGCAGCGCCGGGCCGTGTCCCGCGCCCTGCGCATGCCTGTACATACGTAACTCGACATATTGCCCACGAATGGGTCGTGGCGTCTCCCGTCTGTCATGCGGCGTATGCCGGGGCATACGCAAACCCGGCGTTTCAGTCCGTGCGCCGCCGCTCCAACCACTACACTTGGCAATACGACCTCACAGCACGGCCGGTAAGCCCTTGCAATACCTCTTGCTCGGCCGTCAACGGAAAGGAACGACGATGTTCACCCTCTGGCTGCGCCGAGCCGCGGCGTATATCCTTCGCATCGTACTGCCGGCATCGTTGCTCTCGCAGCTCATCGGCACCCTGCTGTTCGGCAAATCCTCACCGGGCGGGGCAGCCGAAACCTGGATCGGCTGCGCCAGTCTGCTTGTTGCCGGCGTCATCTCCGCTTTATCTACCCGCAACGGACAATCATGGGCGCACCGGCTTCTGCGTGTGCAAGTGCTCGATCAGGAATCCGGCGCCCCGATATCAGCCCGGCGAATGGGATTGCGGGAACTGGCGCATCTCGCTGATTTCGCGCCGTTGTGCATCGGCTTCCTTTGGCCGCTGTGGGACAGTCAACGGCAAACCTTCGCCGACAAAATCGTCAGCACCGTTGTCGTCAGCGTTGATCGACCACAATGACGTTCTGCCTTCCCGGCGCCCCTACTTCTGTGGTTTGAGTCGTCACTCAGTTTGAATCTGTTCCGCCATGCCCGCATTGCCATCTTGCTTGGTGTTCTTTTTGGCGTTACCAGTTATCATCATGGCGATGTTGAGCAGCATCAACACACAGATGAACGCAATGAGGACCCACTCGCCTCTTGGAATCATCGACACTAGGAGAATCAGCAGGAAAACAACGTTGACAAGCGCAAAATTGATGTCATCAAACTTGATGTCATCAAACGCCTTTTTCGTGTTCTTGTTCTTTGCCATCATCGCCTCTTTCCATCGATTCGTTCGGATTTCACGATTTCGAATGTCCACGAAACCGAGCTGTATCATGCAGCAGGCAGCATGATGTAGCATCAATCTATCATCATGCAAATGTTTGCAAGAGTAGACACGCCGCTGTAAGAAGAGATTTCAGACTTCGCTCGCAATCTTGCGTACGGCGCATGATAACGATGGCATCCGCGCGCTGACAGCATGGCCACCTGCCGCCGAGAGTCACACCGGCGCCCGATTTCTCCGCCCGCGTCAGTCGCGCACGACGCCGCATCCGAAGCGGTAGAGCGCCCAGCCATGCCCGTATTGGCCAAGATCACGCACTTTGACGAGCGTGCCGTGACGCTCGTATTGCGCGATCAGCCCTTCATCATGGAACGGGTCGAACTGCTGGCGGAACGTGAACATTTGTAGGCTCGGCGCCTGAGGGCCCATCGTCAGGAAATATGTGGGCGTGTCGTCGCCGCCCAGCGGGCACACGGTATTGAGCAGCCGCGCGTCATCCCCTGAGGCGAAGGACAGCTCGGTCTGCTCGAAAATCGCTCCGTTCTTCTCTTTCATCGGGTTGTATATCGGGTACAACATGTTGGCCCCGTACAGGCTCACCGCGTACATCGAGCCGTTCAGCGGATCGGATATGACGACTGCGCGCGTACCGGTCACCTTCACAACCTCGCCGAGCGCCCGATATTTGCTGGATGTCAGCTGCTCGTCCGGCCGCTCATCGGTCAATTGCACATTGTGATATACCGATTGTGACAACGCCGCCCGCTCCGTATTGCCGAACTGACAGGTGACGGCGAGCGCCGCCAGCACGACCACAACGATGCTCTGCCGTGCGGTGCGCGTCAACCGGATGCTGCCGCGCGCACGGTCACCGCTGCGCGCACGGTCACCGTCCTTCCACGGCATCGGGACCGACACCGATCCGTCGTAGCTCGCCACCGCACATGCGGCGAACACGAGCAGCGGGATCACACCGAACGGAATCATGCTCAACGGCCGGGTCTCCGCCCGGTACCAGGCAGCGGCGACGATATTCGGGAACCACCCGGTCAGCGAAGTCGAGCAGACGAACAGCAGCATGAGCAGCAGCCATGCGATAACCAAAGCGATTGCATCCCTGCGGGTGTTGTGGTATCCGCCTTTACCGGGATGAGCAGCATCGGAATCAGCGCGCTTGAACACCTGCTGCGGCCGTGCGATCACGTAGCCGATGACAACCAGCGCAAGCACGGTCACGCTCGCCATCAACCACCCGCCCGGGCCGGAGATGTTGTCCGTGATGAAGGTGCGCAACGCTTGAGGCACCGTGCGCGACGGCACGAAGGTGTGGAACCATGCCGCAGGATTGCCGTACCGGTTGGATTGATAGGAACCGCGCATATACACGAACAGCGCAGCTGCCCCGCATACGACCGCACCGGCGAGCGCCGCGATGACCTTCCACGGCATGCGCAGCACGATGAACGGCGCCATGAGCAGCAGCCAGGAGAAGACGATGCGCGGATGGGCGAATATGCACAGCCCGCCGATGGCGATGAAACCGAGAATCCACGGCCATACGCGCGTCCGTGCCTGCGCCTGCATCATCGCGGGAGTGATTTCGGACGCGGTTTCGGACACGGTTTCGCAAGCGGTTGCCGGTGCTGCCGCCTGTACCCCCTGCCCGTTCTTATCATCCGCCGCGGCCTCCGCCTTGTGCCGCCGCCAACGACCGATCAGAGCGTCACACAAACGCAACGTAACGTACAGCCAATACGGCAGAAGCGAGGTCGCCAGTCCGTAGGCGTACAGCGGCCCGCGGGCGAGCATCAGGAACGGGTGACTCGCGGAGGAGACGGACAGCACCGGCACGATAATCGCCATCGCGCAGGAGAACGGCCGCCAACCCTGTGGATCCACCAAACGCGTCCAGTATGTGGACAACAGCAGTACGCCGGCCGGCCACACGATGCCCGAAGTCACCAACCATACGACGTTCACCGCCGTGTAAATCGGCATCTTCGCGCCGAACACCGACGCCAGGTTCACCAGCCCGGCTGCCAGCATGTGGAACAGCGGCGGATAATACGCGTCATTCGGCCACAAGTGCGTCGCCGAGCCGAGTCCCTCCCCCAGAATGCGGCGGACGAAATAATAATGCGCCGAAGCGTCAATCTGCTGTAACGGATACCGCCAGATCATCGACGTGTGCGGGAACCACCCCATCACCACGCCAAACGCAATACCCACCCCGATTACTGAGCACAGGGGCACCATCCAACGAGCACATCTCACCCGCCCATTCTATCCGAACTGAGACATACAGCGAATCCGCCACGCATCAGGAAAGCAACCCCCGAAATCAGCCAAAATCCGCCACGCACAGGATACATACCAGAAAGGGGCACGCAGCGCTCTTACGATTTTCCCAGCATTTCATAAGTACAATGCCAGTGTCGTGCAAGACTACACGAACGTAGACTAGCAATAGTGTTGGTATAGGATTATTGCCCCGCTGACCGGAGCGTCCCGGCCAACGCCATCATGTACGCACCCGGCGGTCAGCACCGCCAGAGACTGGAGAAGTACCGCATGTTCGTTCTCAAGAACGCATGGGCAGCGCTCACACGCCATAAGTGGCGTTCGCTGCTCACCATCATCACCGCCCTGATTGTCACTTTCGGAACGATGTTTTCCACTGCGGTCATCCAAGCAAGCGACACCGCGTATGGTTCCGGCTATGACACCCAAAAGCCCACCTTCGACCTGAAACTCAAGCAGTCCGTGCAGTCCAAGTACAACGGCGCCGACTCCAGCTGGACCAAGAACTACCTGTCGTGGACGCAGTATTCCACATACGCCAGCGCCGCACAAAACGCCAATATCAGCTTCACCTACACCTTCACCGAATCCGTGCCGGTCAGGCAAACGTCAAAGTTCAAGGCCGTCGCAGGCACCGCCGACCAGGATGCCAGCAAGACCGGCGGCGAGTTCACGTTGCGCACCTTCTACAGCAAGGAGGCCGCGGCAGCCAATGCACAGGGCGCCTTCACCATCGTCAAGGGCAAGAACCTGTCTTATTCCACATCCAGCACTGATTCGACGTCAGCGCTGATCTCCGAAACCGTCGCCAAGAAGAACAATCTCAAGGTCGGCGACACCTTCACCATTGCCAGCCCCACCGACGCGAAGACCACTGTCAAACTCAAGGTCGCCGGCATTTACCGGTACAAGGACGGACAGACGGCCGCCTCCACGAAACTGGCGAAAGACAACCGCGACAACGCGATTTTCGTCGGCTATTACGCGTTCGCCATCAACAACTTCGACACGACCACCGGCAAGGGATGGGCGGTTCCGGACCTTCAGGTCACCTTTACGCTTGACAGCGTGAGCGCGTACAAGAAGTTCGTCGCACTGGTCAAGAAGGCGAAGCTTCCGGCCGGCTACAAAATCGTCTCCACCTCGCTCAAGGCCTATACCGACAGCATCAAGCCACTGGGCAAGCTGGCGGAACGCCTGCGTATCGCCCGGATTGTGCTGTTGATCGTCGGCGGGCTGTTGCTGGTTGCACTGGTGGTGCTCGGCCTGGTACGCCGCCGCGGCGAAATCGTGACCGCCATGCTGGTCGGCGTCACCAAGGTGCGCATCGCATGGCAGTTCATGCTCGAAGTCCTGTTCCCCACAGTATTTGGCTTCGCGATTGGCACGCTGGCCGGCGGATTCGGCACCAAGCCGCTCGCCCATCAGCTTGCCGGTGGCTATGACGTGACGATGTCCGCGAGCCTCGTGTGGCAGACCATCGGCTACGGTCTGCTCGCCTGCCTGGTGCTGTCGTTCATCGCCATGTTCCGCGTGGTCGCCGTGCGCAGAATCTCACTGTTTGCACCGCGTGACAGCGGCGATTACGCCAAGGTCAGCAATGTCAGCAACGTCGGCAATGCCGAAAGCGACGACAGCGACGGCGACGCTGAAAACACCGGTGACGCGCCGGTGACGCAGGCCGAGCAGAACAAGGAGACCAAGCAGACCAAGGAGGAATCCAAGTGAGCGAGAACAACGAGCCGACCAAGGCCGACCAGATCGAACAGCTGGACGAATCCACGGGATCCGTGCAGTTCAGCGTCGTTATTGACGACACCGTGGATGACGCCGATCTCGATACCGCAGGTACCGACACGGCCGACACAACCGCCACAGCTGACGAAGCTGACGAAGCCGGCGATGCAGCCGAAAGTGCAGAAGCCGCTGACGAGCAAGCTGCGAATGCAGACACGAATGCGCAAGCCGACACCACAAACGCCGACGCCGCCGAAAACGCCAGCAAGACGACACCAGACGCAACCGCAGCGGCATCAGCATCCGGCAAGACGGCCGCTGGCAATACCGCCAAACACGGGGTCTCCGCGGCCACCCCACACACCCACAGCGCCAGGACGGTTGCGCACGCCGACACCGCGACCCGAGCATCATCCCACATCGACAGGGAACTGCGCCAACGCCGCCACATCACACTGAAGGCATACCCGTCGTTCGCGTTCAACAATGTCATCCTGAGCAACCGCAAAACCGGCCGTGACGTGCTCGACAACATCAGCATGGACTGCTATATCGGCCGCACGTACGCGATTATGGTCGACCCTGATGACGCCGAGCAGCGCGCAGGATTCATGGCCGTCGCCTCAGGCATGGTGTTCCCGACCAGCGGCAGGGTCATGCTGAAAAGCAGCGATCTCGCCTCCTTCGACCCGGCTGAAGCGCGCGCACACCGTCTTGGCGTGGTGCCGCAGCGCTATGCGATCCGTGATGATCTGGATGCCATCGCCAACCTCGTATACACGATGGACGCGTCCGGCCGCAACTTCCTGCAGCCTAAGCCCGATATCGCGCGTGACCTGCTGGACCAAACCGGTTTCGGCGATGGCAGCGACCTTGCCGTCGAGAACTACGAAGCGCTCGTGCACACGCCCGCAGGCAAGCTTCGGGAGATTGACCGCAGGCGTCTGGCCATCGCGCGTGCCATCTGCTGCGAGGCCGAAGTCCTGCTGCTCGACGAGCCGACAGGCGGTCTCGACGAGGAAGACGCCGCAACCATTCTCGACCTGCTCAACAAGCTCGCCCACCCGAATCGGCGGACCGCGGATTCCGGACGTTGCGTCATCATCGTCACCGATAACGATGACGTGGCAGACGCCTGTGACGAGGCGTTCACGCTGTACGACTGACGGTTCGGCCGGCCTTTAACCGGCCACCGCTGACGGCTGATACATCAATGGCCTGCGCCCCCTATGCCGGGGACGCAGGCCATTGTCAACTGTGCTCAGCAGGCTCAGCAGTGCTTAACAGTGCTTGACAGCCAACCGTCAACCGCGCCAGGGCCGCCAACGCAACAACGCAACAACGTTAGCGACCCGAGCCAAGCTCATACCACGCGCTGATGGAACTGCTCGGCGAGCGCCGGAATGTCCGGCTCGCCGTACTTGTCGACCAAGTCGAGCCATGCGCGGCGGTTCTCCTCGCCGAAACGGGCCGCCTTGTTCGCGTACGATTGCGCGGTGAGGAACTTCGGAGGCACGGATTTACTGTTGTATTTATCCGCGACCATGACCACCTCCTGCTCGAGGTTGACAGGCACGTAATCCGCCGGTGGCAAGGGCAGGCCCTGCCGGATCACCTCGTCCTTCGTGAGCCCCACGCCAGTATGGTTGCGCGCGAACTGGGCGATGGATTCGTCCACGCCTTCATCCAGCAGGTACTGGTAGCCGAGCAGACCGTGCTCGATGTAGCGCGGACCATCGAATTTCAAGGGTTCTCCGTCCGAACCGTCCTGCTTGAGCACGCGGTACGTGCCGATGTCGTGCAGCAGTCCGCCAATTACCACAAGGTTCTCATCCAGGAGTCTCGGCGGGATTTCGCCGCCGGTGATGCCGTCGGATGCGGCGGCCTGCGACGGGTCGGGTCGCCCGGAATCGTCTTTCGGCAAGGTGCAGCGCCGCACGAACAGCGCGTTCTGGTGCCGCACGATTTCGCGGGCGATGGTCGCCACGATGACGCAGTGCGTGTGTATCAGATCATATGCCGCCTGCGATGGCGCGATTTTCCTGTGCAGCTCATCGACTTGGGCCAATGTCGGAACATATCCACTCATACCGTCCATTGTAGGCAGCAAGCCGAATCCCCTCCGCCCGTTGTGACTGAAGCGCCCCTTCTACAAACTGTCTACGCAACGTGCCCTCCTAGCGTCACCAGTTCGGAATCTCCCACAAACCAGCTACGCCCGCAAGCCTTCCAGCGTAGACAGTTTGTGGGTGAGGGCGGGCTCTCAGATGGTTTCGAGGCGGAACTCGCCGGTGCGGTTCGAGGCGACGATCATCTGGTCGTTGTCAAGCTCCGTCCAGCCTTCGGCCTCGCTCTGCGGGAAGCCGGAGCTGGCGACGACCACGCCCTCCGCCGTGCCGTCAGCGCCCAGAATCCGCCGATACCGAATCACGCGATAATCGATGGCATGCTGCTGCCAGCCGTACCCCGAGTAGACCTCCATGATGCGCGGCGGAACCTCCGTCCGCCCGGACGCGCGCAACGCCACCAGCTGGTCGCCGCTTTGAATCATGCAGTTGTAGCTGGATTTCGGGTAGCTCTGCCGCAGCTCGCGCACCGCCTGGGCGACCGCCTCATTCAGCGGGAAGCCGAAACCGATGTACTCCAGAATCACCGCGAAGAACACCGCGGAATCGCTGCGTCCGCCCGTGGACAGGAACACGCTGTGGTCCACGGGGAAATCATGGTTCTCAATGATGTTGCGCCCCTGCTCATCCGAAATATCGCCGTTATGGATGAAGCTCAGCCCGTTGGCGAAGAACGGCTGCTGGTTCTCAAGAATCAGCGGCAGATGCGAGCTGGCGAGGCGGAAATGCCACAGCGCTCCGCGAGCCGGCTGCTGGGCGAGGTCTTCGAATACCGGGTCGTGCAAGGCCGACGTGGTGGTCTTGTACAAGCGCGTGCCGGTTTCAGGCGAAGGCGCGCCACCATCCCTGCGGTACGGCGGTTCCTCGGGCGTGCGCAACGAAGCGGTGCCCCAGCCGTCATTGTGGACCGCGCTCATCGCACGGAAATCCTTGACAGCCTGACCGCCCAGCACATCCTCCAGACTGCGGTTGAGACCCGCAGTCGCATAACCCAGTAACCTGCACATAACCATCCACTCTAACGGGCGGCGGGACACGGCTGGTGCGCGTGGCTATAGGGGTTGGTTATAGCAAAGAGCCGCCCATGCGGACGGCTCTTAATTGCTGCTATCACCGGTTCAGCGGCGGCTTCGGTCACTGGCTCTTGCGTTGGCCCGTTGATTGACGCGACGAACCGCCCGATTTCGCTGTGCTGTGATGCTGCGGGGCGTGGTCGGGCTTGGCCTCGGCGGCCTGCTGCGAGCCTTGTTTCGCAGATTTAGCGGGCTGCTTGGCGGCGTTGTCGGGCTTCGCGTTGTTGCCAGGCTTGGCGGACTGCTTGGCTGTATTGCCAGATTTCGCGACAGTATCGGCTTTCGCCGCGGTATCGGACTTGGCAGTCGTTGCGGCTTTCACTGGTTTCGCTGACGACTTCGCCGACGGTTTCTCGGACTTTGCCGCCGGTTTCGCCGACGGTTTCGTTGACGACTGCGCCGACGACTTCGCCGCAGGCTTCGTCAGTGCGAGCACGTCCTCACTGGACTCAATCTGTCGCAGATTATTCGCCTCACGCTTGAGCCTCGGCGGTCGACGCGTCGACAGGAACAGCGGCTGCACCTCAATCAGCGGATTGTACGGAGCCAGACCGAACCATTTGACCGGCGAACCCGCCGCATGGCGAATCGCATACTTCATCTGCAAGGACAACGCACCACGCTGCGAAATCGTGGATTCCGGCATCAGCGCCTTGTGAATCAGCACATACTTGATCGTGCCCACGCCTGGATCGGCGTCAAGCTTCGGGTACTGCGACTTCTGCTGCGGCAGCTCGCCCGTATGCTCCAGATCGTGCATGATTTGGTGGATGTATGCAGGAATGGACTGGGAGACCTTGAATCCGAGCCGAATCTTCACGCGGAACAGATAATCGGTCCCGAAATTCTCCACCGAATACTCGCGGGTAAACGGCTCGTCGGTCGTCTGCACGGACACGGCCCACCATGCGCGCGCACGCTTGGGATGGTCCGCGAAAATCGAGAAGAAGATGTCGGTGTCAAGCC
>NZ_JBJEIH010000061.1:0-9605 GCF_051876855.1 Bifidobacterium sp. | reverse complement strand
TGAGAGTTCAACATGACATGCGCGAGCCATTCGCAGCGGGAACATCCGAGACACCGGACAATGAGACCAGCACTGACCAGCGCCGATCGCCGTCGCTGCTTGACGAGACCAACAAGGCCATCATCCGCGAATTGCAGAAAAACGGCCGTAAACCTTACGGGGCGATCGGCAAGGTCGTCGGCCTGTCCGAAGCCGCCGTGCGCGGCCGTGTGCAGCGGTTGGTCGAGACGGGAATCATCCAGATCGTCGCCGTCACGGACCCGGTCCAGCTCGGCTACCGCAGGCAAGCCATGATCGGAGTGAACACAAGCGGGGATTTGAACGCGCTCGCCGACCAGTTACGCGCAACCGACGGTATCGACTACATTGTCGCCGCGGCTGGGCGTTTCGACATGCTGCTGGAGGTTTTCACCGCCGACGATGACGATCTGCTCGACCTGGTGATGCGCATCCGCAGGATTCCAGGCGTCGACCACACGGAAGTATTCACGTATCTGCGGCTTATCGAGCAACGGTACGATTACGGCGTGCGGTAATTGCGCAGTAGGCGGTTGTATGCGGCGATGGTCATATTGTGGAATATCCGGGCTGATTCCGGAACGACGAAGGTGTCGAAAACCGGAAACCAATCAGCGAAACAGCAACATCAGCAACCCCGCGAACAGACAGCTCTGGGTGCACCAAGCAAACTGATGGCCGGCCGCCAAGAATGTGGCGACCGGCCATCATGCCGATACCGGGCTGATACCGGGCCGATGCTGGGCGAACCGCCCTGGATTCAGCGCGCGGCTTCGGTGACGAGCTTGTAGTTCGCGAACTCGCGGATGCCGAGCGGACCCATTTCGCGGCCGAACCCGGAGTTCTTCACGCCGCCGAACGGCAGTTCCGCGGAATCGGCGCCGGATTCGTTGATATAGGTCATGCCGGATTCCAGACGGTCCGCGAAGCGCAGCCCCTGCTCATGATCGGTGGTGAACACGTAGGAGCCGAGACCGTACGGCGAATCGTTGGCGACCGCGATGGCCTCATCTTCGCCGGACACCCGGTAGAACTGGGCGACCGGCCCGAAGAACTCCGTACGTCGCGCGGCGGACCCTTCGGGAATATCGGTCAGAATGGTCGCCGGATAGTAGGCGCCATCATGCTCAGTGCCACCCAGCACCACCTTCGCCCCATCATCAATCGCGGCCTGCACCTGGGCGGCGAGCCCGTCAGCGGCGGACGCGGAGCACAACGGCGCGAGCTTGCGTTCCTTGGACACCTTGATAAACCGCTTCAAGAATTCGTCATACAGCGAGTCGATGATGATGAACCTCTTGGCGCCGTTGCAGATCTGGCCGCTGTTCTCGTACCGGGCGTTCGCACCGGCCTCGACCGCAGCATCCAGATCGTCGGTACTCATGACGATGAACGCGTCATTGCCGCCCAGTTCGCACACGACCTTCTTCAAGGCGGCACCGGCCTCCTGGGCGATTGCCTTGCCGGCACGCTCGGAACCGGTCAGGGATACACCACGGACGCGCGGGTCGGCGATGACCTTGGCGATCTGCTCGTTGGTGGCGTACACGTTGACGAACGCGCCCTTCGGGAAGCCCGCCTCGAGGAAGATCCTCTCCATCGCGGCCGATGACTTGGGGCACAGGGAGGCGTGCTTAAGAATGATGGTGTTGCCGAGCATGAGGTTTGGTCCGGCGAACCGGGCCACCTGATAGTACGGGTAATTCCACGGCATCACGCCGACCAGCGGGCCGATTGGCAGGTGCCGGATGAATGCCGTGCCCGCCGCAGCGCGCTTGATCGGCTCGTCGGCAAGGAATTCAGCGGCGTGATCGGCGTAATATTCAAGGATTTCCGCTGAGAATTCCACCTCGACAAGCGCCTCGTCCATGTTCTTGCCCATCTCGTGGTTGATGATGGTGGCAAGCTCCTGCTGCTGGTTGCGATAGGCGGCCACCGCCTTGCGCATCAGCGCCGCACGCTGTTCGATGGTCGTGGTCCTCCCCCACGTACGATAGGCGTCATCGGCGGCGTCCACCGCCGCGGCGACCTGCTCGTCGGTGAAGGTTTCAAAGCTTTCCTCGACCTGTCCGGTCGCCGGATTGGTCACTGCATATCTGCTCATCATGTCGCCTTTCGTTGTCGCAACTTACGCAATACGCATTCAGGAAGGCGATGCCATGCGTTTTTCGTTGCATGTACGCCGTTGAAATGCGTTTTTCTTTGCGTTTGGCGGCATGGTAAGCGATTTTCGTATCATCGGCGTTACCGCGATATTGCGAGCAATCAACCGGCTAAGTGGAGACACGTCCGGCGCTTGAATCCCGGCGCGACCCGCCGCCCCTCAGCCGCTTCGCAACGGTGTGCAGCGCGTCGCATCGCGACGTGGAATGTCACCCGTTTGATTGTTTGTATTTCTCCTGCGCGCTGCCATCACGCACGGCTTGAAGAACCCGTTGGTATATCGGATCATTCGACGACGGAAAAGCGCAGTAATATCCGACGGTTTCACCCGTTATTGGGTCAAAATGAATCGTCCAGATCTTCGCTATCTTGTCACCGAGCTTGATATTATCGCTGATGGCCGTGTCTGATGTCCATGAGCCGACATCCGTGAGCGTGGATACCTGATGGCTTCCATCGGCTATCCACTGGTCGTTATCTCCGCCGGCGCCGCAGCTGCCACTGCCGCTTCCATCGCTGCTCCAACTCAAGCAGAAGTTCAGGATACCGGTACCAGCCTCGACAAAGTACGTATACGTGACTGTGTTGTGGCCATAGCGTTTCGCCGTCTCATTCACCTTGCCCGACGAAGAAAGGAACGCCTCAATACCCAACGCTTCCGCGTTTTTCGCGTTCTCTCGATTTGCAGTAAGCCGCGCCAGCCTTTTCTGGTTGTTGTAAATCGGAACCGCCACGGCGGTAAGAATGCCGATGATGACAACCACGATCAGAAGCTCGACCAAGGTGAAGCCGGCTTGTCCTCTTTTCTTCAGTCGCATGTGCCATCATCTCCTTGCATCAGGGTCCGGCACCGCGCGAACACGCTGCCATACCGGGATACCCATTCTCTCTCCACGCCTTTATGGTGCCAATAATTATACATGCCGCGCATCAACGCTTCAACACAGCGAAACACTACCTCAGGCGTTACAGACCTATGAAACGCACGCCGCCGCGCCCCAATCCGCACGCGATGCCGATACCGGAGATACGCCAGGCACCGCAACAGGCACGGCATGCGCGCAGGCCGCCGGAACCCCTCAGATTGCGTCCGTTAACGCGACCCGCCGTCAAAGTCGGCAATCGCCTCGCGTTCCATGGCGACAAATTTGCGCACGCATGACTCGATGGAATACTCCTCATGCGTGTGCTCGGCATAGATGGCGCCCCAACGGCATAATTCATCGGGGTGGTCGATCCACCAGTCGATGCGCTGGGCGAGCATGGCCGGGTCTTGAGCGTCGAACAGCGAATGGTCGCACAACGCGAACTGCCCGGCTGCGCTCTGCGTGGACCTGGCTATGACGGGCACAAGTCCGGAGGCCATGCCTTCCAGAACGCTCAACGATTCGATATCCACAATCGAAGGGTGCACCAACAGATCGCACGAACGCAGGAATGCGGGCATCTGCGCATTGTCATGGAAACCGATCGACCAACGTCCGGGCAGCAATTGCGCCGCCATTCGCCGCAGTTCATGTTGCAACGGCCCGGTGCCGCAAATCGACAATTCGATATCCTCGGTATGCCGGCTCAACGCGACCGCCCGAATCAGCGTCGCATGGTCCTTCTCACTGGCCAAACGCCCCGAGGCGACGATTCTGAACGGCCTTGGGGACGGCGAGCCGGGTTCACGCTGCTGTTTGGCGGTGAATCTGGGCGAATAGCCGTTGGAGATCACATGCAGGCGCTGCCGATAGCCGTGCGCCCGCAACTGCGCGGCGATCATATGCGAGGGCGTGTGGATATGCCGGATATGCCGGTACAGCATGCGGTCGAACAGCCAGTAGATGAACGCCGAAGCGCCGGGGATATACCGCAGCGGCCCCGCCGAATACAGAACGTTCTCCGGTTGCAAATGGAATCCCGCAGTTGCGGGGATGCCCATCTCGTGCGCGGTCCGCACCGCCATGCGACCGTATTTGAACGGCAGGTACACGTGAACCACATCCGCACCCTCAAACGCCTTGCGGAACATCGCTCGGTCCGGCTGTGCGAATTGCATCTGCTGTTTCGCCGCGATCCAAGAGACCAACGGGATGTGACGCACGCGGATCGGATACTCGGGCGAACCAATACCGACCAGACGGACCGTATGACCTTGCCGGCGCAGCTCCTTGGCATACTGCAACGCCGAATTCGACGTGCCGTTGCCTTCATTGCCCGCGGTGTCCACAACCAGCGCGATGACGAGCGGGCGGCCGGCATCAACGGTACCGCCAGCCGCCGCAGAAAACCCCTGATTCTTCATGCTCATATCGGTATCGTAAGCCTCAAGCCCCACGAAGCCGGGATGCCACGCCGATTACCGTACCGTGACAGTCAGCGCATCGGCGACGCGTCCGGCCTTGGCGCGGGCGCCATCGGCGCTGTCCCCGATGGCGAGCGCCACGGCCATGCGACGATGCCCATGGACTTCCGGTTTGTTGAAGATACGCAGGTTGGTGTCCGGCTCGGCGAGCGCCTGCGGCACATTCGAGAAAATCGCTCGGCCGTCGCCTTCCACGACGATGGCATGGCTCGCGCCAACTTGCCCGTCGCCGAGCGCCAAATCCACATGCTCTTGGCTGACCGGAATACCGAGAACCGCCCGCGCGTGGAGCGCAAATTCGCTCAGCCGTTGGGAAATCATGGTCACCATGCCGGTGTCGTGCGGACGCGGGGAGACCTCGTTGAACAGCACCGAACCGTCGGTGAGGACGAACAGTTCGACACCGAACACGCCCCAGCCGCGCTCGCCGTGCTCCTGCGCGTCGGCGACCAACCCTTCGACACAGCGACGTGCCAGGTCTTTCGCGATTCTCAAGGTGTCCGGATTGACAGCCGCCGGCTGCCAGGATTCGCGATAATCGCCGCTTTCCTGACGCTGCCCGATAGGGGTGCAGGTGACGACCCCCGCGGACGAGCTGACGGTCAGTACGGTCAGCTCATAATCAAGCGGTGCGAGTGCTTCGACGATAACGCGGGAAATGCCGCCTTCGCCCGCCGCACGACGACCGACCTGCGCTTCATGCCAGGCGGCGTCGATGGCATCCGGAGTGCGTACAACTGACTGGCCGTGGCCGGAAGAGCTCATGATCGGCTTGACGACGCACGGGTAGCCGACAGTTTGCGCACCGGCGCGCAGTTCCTCGAGCGACCCGGCGAAACGGTAGGGTGTGGTCGGCAGCCCAAGTTTCTCGTGGGCGAGCACGCGCAGGCGCTCGCGGTCCATGCAGATGGCGGCGATGCCCGCGCTCGGCACGACTTGTACGCCTTTCGCGGCGACGGCATCCAGTTCGGATGTGGCGATCGCCTCAACTTCGGGGATGACGATATCCGGCTTGATTTCGGCGAACAGGGCGTCCAGTTGCTCAGGATTGGCCATATCGAGGACGCGGTATTCGTGGGCGACCTGCTGTGCCGGGGCGCCTTCGTAGCTGTCGGCGGCGCACACCCACGCGCCCAGGCGCATGAGTTCGATGGCGATTTCGCGGCCGAGCTCACCGGAGCCGAGCAGCAGGACCTTGGTGCGCGCGGCATCGTCGGATCGGTCGAGCGGGGTACCAAGCCACGGATCGGCTGGCGTCGTGGCGGAGGCTGATTGTGATGCACTGGACTGGCTTGCGTTGACTGTGGCTTCGGCGTAATCACTCATACCCGTCATCTTGCCATCGGGGGTTGTCAGAACCGTTGCCGACGGCGTTGCCCGGCCCCGAATCGAACCCATTCGCCGCCGCGCCAATACCGGATCGGCAGCCGGGCGATACGCGGACGATTCTCGGGCGATACCGGCCCCACGCCGTGCCGCCCGATGTAGCCGGCGCTTGGTATCCTGTCCACCGTATATACCCCCAATCCATCTCGTGCTTACGAGGAAGGCGAGTCATGCAGAAACTGGAAAAGCTCTATGAGGGCAAGGCCAAAAAAATGTATGCGACCGACGATCCCGACGTTCTGTGGGTCGAATACATGAACCAGGCGACGGCCGGCAACGGCGCGAAGAAGGCGCAGATCGCCGGCAAGGGCAACCTGAACAACCACATCACCTCCGTGATTTTCGAACTGCTCAAGGCTCGCGGCATCGACAGCCACTTCATCAAGCGCCTGTCCGACACCGAACAGCTGGTGCGCAAGATGACCATGTACCCGCTGGAAATCATCATGCGCAACACCGCCGCCGGCTCCTTCGCCAAGCGGTACGGCGTCAAGGAAGGCACGCCGCTGAAGAAGCCGATCCTCGAATTCTGCCTGAAGTCCGATGAACTGGGCGACCCGTTCATCAACGATGACGGCATCGTCGCCCTCGGCCTGGCTTCTGAAGACGAGCTTGCGGAGATCTCCCGTCAGGCGCGCGCCGTCAACGAAGCGCTCAAAGACATCTTCTCCAAGATCGACGTGCAGCTCGTCGATTTCAAGATCGAGGAAGGCAAGACCTCCGACGGCACGATTCTGCTGGCCGACGAAATCACGCCCGATACCTGCCGTCTGTGGGATCTGAAGGATCATAGCGGCAAGATCGAGCATCTTGACAAGGATCTGTTCCGCCGCGATCTGGGCAACATCATCCCCGCGTACGAGGAGATCTACAGCCGCCTCAAGCAGCTCGCCGATTCCGAAGGCGTCAAGGACGCCGAGTGAGCCCGGGCCCGCACCGGTTTTCCGATGCGGGCCACATTTTTCGGATGCGCCGCGCAAGGCGAACACACCCACGCGACCACCTGCATCACCCAGACAACCGCCATACCAACAACAGAAGGAATACCGTGGTTTTTCGCGTTTATGTCGAGAAGAAGCCGGGCTTTGACGTCGAGGCCAGGCAACTGGAGAACGAGCTGAAGACGATTCTCGGGATTAAAGGGCTTACCGGCCTGCGTATCGTCAACCGGTACGACGTCGAAGGCATCAGCCGTGAGCTGTTCGATCAGGCCACCACAACCGTGTTCAGCGAACCGCAGGTGGATAACGCCAGCGAGGAGATGCCCGATTTCGGCGACAGCGCGGTGTTCGCCGTCGAGTTCCTGCCCGGGCAGTTCGATCAGCGTGCCGATTCGGCCAGCGAATGCATCCAGCTGATCAGCCAAGGCGAGCGCCCGACCGTGCGCAGCGCCAAGGTCTACGCGCTCGAAGGCGATCTGGACGAGCAGGCCGTCGAGCAGATCAAACAGTACGTGATCAACCCGGTCGAAGCCCGCGAAGCCTCCCTCGAACCGAAGAGCACGCTCAAGGTGCAGGTCGCCAAGCCGGCGAAGGTCGAGGTGGTCGCCGGATTCGACGAGCTGGATGGCGAAGGCCTCCAGCGGTTCATCGACGAGCGCGGTCTCGCGATGGATTTGGCGGATGCGAAGGTGTGCCAGGAGTATTTCCACGGCGAACACCGCGAACCGACCATCACCGAAATCAAGGTAATCGACACCTACTGGTCCGACCACTGCCGCCACACCACCTTCGGCACGCAGCTTGACGAGGTGGATATCGACGACAACGTGGTCAAGGCAGCATTCGACAAGTACATGGCCATGCGCCATGAGCTCGGGCGCGACGGCAAGCCGGTGTGCCTCATGGATATGGGCACGATCGGTGCCAAGTGGCTCAAGAAGAACGGCATCCTCAAGAACCTCGACGAATCCGAGGAAATCAACGCCTGCACTGTCAAGGTGAAGGTCGATGTGAACGGCGAGGACCAGGACTGGCTGTTCCTGTTCAAGAACGAAACCCACAACCACCCGACCGAAATCGAGCCGTTCGGCGGCGCGGCCACCTGCATCGGCGGGTGCATCCGCGACCCGCTGTCGGGCCGTTCCTACGTGTATCAGGCTATGCGCGTGACCGGCGCCGGCGACCCACGTGTTCCGGTTTCCGAAACGCTCAAGGGCAAGCTCCCCCAGCGCAAGATCGTCACCACCGCGGCTGCCGGATACTCCTCGTACGGCAACCAGATTGGTCTGGCGACCGGTCAAGTCGACGAAATCTACCATCCGGGCTACGTGGCCAAGCGCATGGAAGTCGGTGCCGTCGTGGGTGCGACCCCGGCCGATCATGTCCGCCGCGAAACCCCGACCCCCGGCGACAAAATCATCCTGTTGGGCGGGCGTACCGGCCGCGACGGCATCGGCGGCGCAACCGGCGCCTCAAAGGCGCACGACGAGGAAAGCCTTGAAAAAGACGGTGCCGAAGTCCAGAAGGGCAACGCCCCCGTCGAACGCAAGCTCCAGCGTCTGTTCCGCCGCAAGGACGCCTGCCGTCTGATCAAGCGCTGCAACGATTTCGGCGCTGGCGGCGTGTCCGTGGCGACCGGCGAGATCGCCGACGGCCTGACCATCAACCTTGATCTGGTGCCCAAGAAGTACGAAGGCCTGGACGGCACCGAACTGGCGATTTCCGAATCCCAGGAACGAATGGCCGTCGATGTGGCCGCGGACGACGTGGACGAGTTCCTCGGCTATGCGCGCGAGGAAAACCTCGAAGCCACCGTTATCGCCACTGTCACCGAAGAGAAGGTTATGCGCATGACCTGGCAGGGTGACACCATCGTGAATCTGAGCCGCGCCTTCCTCGCCTCCAACGGCGCACCGAAGCATCAGACCGTGCACGTCGAGCAGGGCGGCTCCTACACCACCCCGTGGCGCGAAGGCTCGCTCAAGGACCGGATGCACGCGCTGGTCACCGATATCAACGTGGCCTCCAACAAGGGCCTGTCCGAACGCTTCGACTCCACGATCGGCGCCGCCACTGTGCTCATGCCGTTCGGCGGCAAGCGTCAGCTGACCCCGAGCATGGCCATGGTCGCCAAGCTCCCGGTGTTCGGCGAAACCACCACCGCATCCGCGATGGCATGGGGCTTCAACCCGTACATCATGGAGAAGAACCAGTTCACCGGCGCCTACCTGTCGGTGGTCGAGTCCCTTGCCAAGCTCGTGTCCGCCGGCTTCCGTCGCGAAGACGCCTACTTGAGCTTCCAAGAGTATTTCGGCAAGCTGCGTGATGTGCCGGAACGCTGGGGCAAGCCTGCTGCGGCGGTGCTGGGCGCCCTGATGGCGCAGGTCGACCTCGGTGTCGGCGCCATCGGAGGCAAGGATTCGATGAGCGGCAGCTTCGAGGATCTCGACGTGCCGCCGACGCTCATCTCCTTCGCTGTAGCCGTCGGCAACATGCATCGCGCGACCTCCCCTGAGTTCAAGAAGGCCGGTCACCGTATTGTGCGCATCGCTCCGCGGTATGCTGCCGACGGGCTCACTCCCGACAAGGACGGCCTGCTTGAGGCGATGGACGCGGTCGAATCACTCACCGAATTCCATGATGCGCTTGCCGTGTCCACCCCGGGCTATGGTGCCAGCGCCGAAGCGCTGTTCAAGATGACGCTCGGCAACCGCATCGGCGTCAAGCTCGCCGACACCATCGCCGTG